>JAKSKS010000027.1 GCA_024401615.1 Paludibacteraceae bacterium | reverse complement strand
TTCCAAATAAGTTCGTATAAGCGTTTTTCGTCGCTGTTGCCCTCTACAGTTGTTTTGTTAACGTAGGTAGGGCGGATTGCCTCGTGCGCTTCCTGCGCGCCCTTGGCAGTTGTATGGTAGTTGCGGAACTGGTGGTATTTTTCACCATATTCGCTAACAATCTGTTCTTTACAGGTATTAACAGCCAAACCAGACAAGTTCACCGAGTCGGTACGCATATAGGTAATCTTACCGCTCTCGTACAAGTGCTGGGCAACCATCATGGTCTTAGAGACTGAGAAGCCCAACTTACGGGCAGCTTCCTGCTGCAAAGTAGAAGTGGTGAACGGAGGTGCCGGATGGCGTACAATTGGCTTTTTAACAACATCTTCGATAGCGAAAGAAGCCGACTTGCACTTTTCAAGAAACTCAAGGGCCTCTTCCTTGCTCTTCAACTGGCTGTTGAGTTCGGTTTTAAGCGTTTGGGTCTTTCCATCGGCATCGGTCAACGTAAAGAGTGCGATTACCTTATAAAAAGCCTGCGAGTTAAATGCCTTGATTTCACGTTCACGGTCTACCATAAGGCGGACTGTAACACTCTGAACACGGCCGGCCGACAATGACGGCTTAACTTTACGCCAGAGGATTGGAGATATTTCGAAACCTACAATACGGTCGAGCACACGGCGTGCCTGCTGCGCGTTCACCAACGCCATATCAATTTTGCGTGGGTTGGCTACAGCCTCGGTAATTGCAGTTTTGGTAATTTCGTGGAATACGATACGTTCATAGTTGTCTGGTTTCAGACCAAGCACTTCATACAAGTGCCAGGCAATGCTCTCTCCCTCGCGGTCTTCATCGGATGCGAGCAGCACCTTGTCGGCGCCTTTAGCAGCCTTTTTCAGTTCAGCAACCAGTTTGACTTTATCGGCAGAAATTTCGTAATCGGGTTGGAAGTTATTGTTCACGTCAATGCCAAGCCCTTTCTTTTTCAGGTCACGAACGTGGCCCATACTTGAGGTTACAGCGTAACCATCACCTAAAAAGTTGCCAATTGTTTTAGCCTTGGCAGGAGACTCGACAATCACTAAATTCTTTTGCATAGTACTATATCAATAATGGGCAAGAATGACTAACACACGCCCAAATTCCACACTAATGGAAATTAAATTTTGCGCAAAGTAACAAAAAAGAGCGTGTATACACAAAACAAAATTACCAAAAATAGAAAAGCACCTATTATATAAGTATGAAACACACACCTGCAACACCCCTACGCTTACAAATAGAAAACAAGGGAGGTAAAAAGGTTCCAAACTATAGGAAAAACGCGGTTTCAGACGATTTTCTTTCGTTAATACAGCAGGGCAATATGTTAAGAACTGTTACGCAAAAATTAAGGAATTTTTACTTTTTACCCAATTGTTGATTACTTTTTTACCTTTGCGAATACGCACACAAAACATTGATTTATAACTAATAAACTCAAAAATACCACCTGCGAATGGCAGAAAGATTGCATAATTATGTTGTAGAACATACAGACAAAATTTCATATTTATTTCAGAGAGTTTAACTTTGCGGCGTGCAAGAAAGAAATGTGGACATCACTGACGTTTGCAACATCTAATACCTATTTCTTGCTAAGTTATTAAATTATGATGAAACTCAATTCCAGGTCGAGCAAAAAACTTGATCAAGGGATTTGTTTTTGTCAAAAAATTAAGACGAAGGAGGAACAACATATGAAGTTAAAGAGCATTTTTGTTAGTGCAATTGCATTGACGTTTGCAGTAAGCGGACAAGCTCAGAAACAAAATTCAAATGGTAAGCGTTTCGCTAATGCTGTAAAACAAGAACAGACTAGCAAATTTTCTAACTTCTCAGAACAAGAAGAACTATATCCTGCTGACGACCTCTACTCTTCAGTTTGGATGAACGAACGCGTAAATCCGTACAACGCTACCCTACCTGACTCCTTCAAAATTGTAGTATCTGGTTTTGAAAGCCCAATCGAAAGTAACGTAACATCAGAATATGGTCCTCGTTGGGGACGTTTCCACGCTGGCATTGACATTGCAGTACACAAAGGCGACTCAATTCGCGCTGCGTTCGACGGCCAAGTCCGCATTTCTCACCGTTTCGACAAGAACGGATACGGCTGGTACGTTGTCATCCGCCACGATAACGGTTTGGAAACTCTCTATGGCCACCTTTCTAAGCCATTGGTTAACGACAACCAGCGCGTAAAGGCAGGCGAGACTATTGGTTTGGGTGGTTCTACCGGCCGTTCTTCAGGTCCTCACCTCCACTTCGAAACACGCTTCCTTGGTGTTCCTATGAATCCAAGAAACATCATCGACTTCGATGCTAACGTTATCTACGCAGACACATACACCATCGACAAGCACGATTCATTCTCAGAATACAACCGTTTCCACGGTCTTTACCGCGCACGTCGCAGCAAGAGCAACACCGCAGTTGCTGCTACCTACAAGACCTCTGACGGCCGCAGCATCCATGTTGTTAAGAGCGGCGACAACTTGAGCCGCATTGCAAGAATGTATAAGACTTCGGTTGCCACCCTTTGCGCCATCAACAACCTCGACAAGGACGCTATTTTGAGCCTTGGCAAGAAGTTGATTGTTAAGTAAGCACATCAAGATAAAAAAGTACATATTGAATTTGCGAAACCTGTGGTTCCTCCCGAACCGCAGGTTTCTTTTTTTCGAGTCATCACCAAACCACGATCCACTCCTGGAAAACAAATTAATACAAGACGCCTAACCAGAGGGAACAATAAAAATTGTATTTTTGCGACAGTTCTAAAAGTAAACACAAACATGAAAAAGAGAATAACACCTGCAGCCCTTTGCCTTCTACTTTTGCCGTTATATAGCACGACAAACGCGCAAGTAAACGCCGCGGTTAACAACACACCGGCAGAGGCAACTGTCCCTGTAAAAGACAGCACTGCAAAACCAACAGCCGAAACACCGGCAAAGAAAGACACCATAATGATTATTGCAGTGGGCGATATTCAGTTGGGAACAATGTTTCCAAACAAAACATTCCTGCCATCGGCAACCGACGGCCCTAAATTCCTTTCGGAAGTTGAGCCCGTTCTTCGTGGCGGAGATGTTACCTTCTGCAATTTCGAGGGTACTTTTGCCGATGCCACAACACAAGTGCGCGGCGGCATAGGCCAGCACAGTTACCGCTTCGGTATGCCGCCTTCTTATGTGAACTACTTGAAGGACGCCCATTTCAACCTGATAGGAACTGCCAACAACCACACTAACGACTACGAGGCTGGCGGCCGCCGTTTGACTGCAACTGTGCTCGATTCGGCAGGCGTGCACTGGGCAGGACACGAAAACCGTCCGTTCTGCGTGTTTGAGGAGAACGGCGTGCGCTACGGTTTCTGCGCAGTGGCTCCACACACAGGCGTTTTAAACATTGAACCAGCCGAAGATATCGAGAAAATAGTTCGCGACCTTAAAGAGAAAGAGAAATGCGACATTGTGATTGTTTCAATGCACATTGGCGCAGAAGGCACATCGGCACAACACATCACCCGAAAGACTGAAATATTCTTAGGCGCCAACCGCGGCAACCCACACCAGTTTGCCCACCGCTTGATTGATGCCGGTGCCGACGTCATTCTCGGCCATGGTCCGCACGTATTGCGCGCTATTGAAGTCTACAAGGGAAAATTCATCGCCTACAGCATGGGCAACTTCGCCTGCTATAGTTCAATTGGGCTTAAAGGCCCGTTGGGTTTGTCGGCAGTCTACCGCCTCAAATACCACGTGCCAACAGGCAACTTTATTGAAGGCGAACTGGTTTCTACCTACCAGCAAAAGCCACACACCCCAGGCCCACACATCGACAGCACCGAGCAGAAGGGCTACAACACTATTATGAACCTGACAAAAACCGATTTTCCTGAATCGACAATCCAGTTCGGGAAAGACGGGCATATAAAATAAAAAGTCAGCAGACCAGACAAGAGGAGCACCATCAAGCAAGAATGGTGCTCCTCTTTTTTTGTCAGCATACATATAAGAAAAGAGGGCACATCAGTCAGATGTACCCTCTTTCGAAATAATTTATCTAAAAGAATAGAATGCTACTTGATTAGTTTATTGGTGTTAGTGTCGGGGAACACCACTGTTGGCTTGAAAGTCTTAGCCTCTTCAAAATCCATGTGCGCATAAGAGATGATGATGACGATATCGCCCTTCTGCGCCTTGCGTGCAGCCGCACCATTCAGGCAGATAACACCAGAGCCACGCTCGCCAGGTATAGCATAGGTTTCGAGTCGTTCGCCGTTGTTGTTGTTCACAATCTGCACCTTCTCGTTGGCAATGATGTTTGCCGCATCCATCAAATCTTCGTCAATGGTAATGCTGCCAATATAATTAAGATCCGCTTCGGTAACCTTAACGCGGTGGATTTTTGATTTTAAGACTTCAATAAGCATCGTAATCAGGCTTTCTTGTATTGAATGTTATCGATAAGACGAACCTCGCCACAGTAAACGGTGATGCAGCCAACAATGTTATCGGCATCGCTCCATTTTGTAACAGGCTGCAAAGTCAGCGAATTCGAAATTTCGAAATACTCCACTTCGAGGCATGGTTCGCTGTTGATTTCGTCGCACACCCACTTCTGCACTTCAGCCACGCTCATGCTGTCCATCTTCTTAAGGCTTTCGAACAATGTTTTAGAGATGCGGAGGGCATGCTGGCGCTCGTCGGCAGAAAGGCGCATATTGCGGCTGCTGAGCGCAAGGCCGTCAGCCTCGCGAACGATAGGGCAACCCACAATTTCAACAGGTATATTATAGTTCTTAACCAACTCGCGGACAATGGCCAACTGTTGGAAGTCTTTTTCGCCAAAGTAAGCGCGGTCTGGCTTAATGATATCGAACAAACGGGTCAAAACCTGTGCAACACCGTTGAAGTGGCCTGGGCGTGCAGGTCCTTCCATCACCTCAGCCAAAGGGCCAAGGTTGAACACACGAGTGTCAGGTTCTGGGTAGATGTCGCTTTCGGTAGGGAACCAGGCAATAGTGCAGCCTGCGCCTTCAAGCAACTTTGCATCGGCCTCGATGGTACGAGGATATTTATCGTAGTCAGTCTTGTTGTTAAACTGTGTTGGGTTAACGAAAGCGTCTACAATGCAGACATCATTTTCTTCTACGCAACGTTTAACCAACGAAAGGTGTCCTTCATGAAGGGCGCCCATAGTAGGAACCAAACCAATAGTCTTACCCTGCTTACGCAACTGAGCAATCTCGTTTTGAACGTCAGCAATCTTGTCAAATACTTTCATTTCAAAATCAGGTTTTAATTATTAATAACACCTTCAGCCAGACCAAGTCCGCTGCAATCGGGTGCAAAGTTACAGAAAATAATGTTAGAAAGCGCCATAACCGGCCATAATACTCTGTTACGCACCGTTCATATACGCTTTCATGAAAGAAAATACAAAAACAGGACCAAAGCTGTAATTTTTAGAAATAAAAATACAGAATATGTAGTTTTTCATGAATAAACAGCCTATAAGAAAGCAAAAAGCAGAACAATTACTGAAAACAAAAAGGGCCACACCTTGCGGTGCAGCCCTATAAATTGAGTCAAATCCTAAATTAGAGGTTAGGGTTGATCTTGTTCCATTCTGCAACTGGTGGAAGGATGCCGAAGCTGATGATTTCATCACGCATAGCTTCCAAGTGCTTGTAACTAGCATCGAGAGCAGCCTTTTCTTCAGCAGAAAGCTTAGCTTCAGTGTAGTTAACACCGCTTTCATCGATGATAGACTTCATTGCCATACAAACGTTCTTGTAACCGTACATGCCGTCCTTTACGAAGCAACCTGCAGGCAAAGTGAAAGGAACACCGCCCATAGCACCTTCGATCATGCGAACTGCAACGTAAGCAGGGCTCTGGAAAGAAGAGCGACCACGCAACTTGATGATGTTAGAACCACCCTGGATAGTCTTCTGCTTGATTTCTTCGAACTGTTCGTTAGTCAACTTATCAGTACCAACGAGCTGAGTCAAAGGAGTGCCAGCAACAGTTACGTTAGAAGTTACAGGAACCATCTTTTCGCCGTGGCCACCGAGGGTGATACAGCCAGCAACTTCAGTCTGTTCGATACCGAAGTGGTTAGCCAATTCGCTCTGCAAACGAGTTGAATCCAAACCAGCAAGAGTAGTAACCTGTTCAGGCTTCAAACCAGAACGAACCAATACGATAAGACCAGTGATATCAGCAGGGTTGAAGATAACAACGATGTGCTTACAGTTAGGGCAGTACTGCTTTACCTTGTCAGCGAAGTCAGCTGCGATCTGAGCGTTACCCTTCAAAAGGTCTTCACGAGTCATGCCTTCCTTACGAGGAGCACCACCTGAAGAGATGATATATTCAGCATCGGTAAATGCTTCCTTAGCATCGGTAGTATAAGAGAAGTTTACACCATCGAAACCGCAGTGACGCATTTCTTCGTAAACACCGTGAACGCCCTGTTCGAAAATATCGTAAAGACAGATGTTAGAAGAAAGACCAAGCATAGCTGCAGTCTGAGCCATGTTAGAACCAATTGCACCACCTGCTCCAACTAAGAGCAACTTCTTGTTAGTTAAAACTTTAACCTTCATATTTATTTAAAATTAAGTAAAATATATTTTGCATTCAGGCAACTGCGGCAATTTAAACCAGGTAATAAGCCTCGTGCAAACTTCCGCAATTGTAGATATCAACAACAAAAATATAAAAAATAGTGCGAAGTTGTAATTTTAGCCGTCAAAAATTATTTTTGCCTCGTCACAACTCTTTTAAAGTCTCACAAACTTTTCCTTGCGAACAAGCGTATTCCTATGCTCTTAGCCACATGTTCAGAAGCAGAAAACGGAACAATTTTTAATTTATCTACTTCACTTTTTCAATCATACCCACACGACAATACTATTTATGCGCATTAAAATATTCAGTTAGATTAATGACGAATACATAAAAAAGAGGTATATTTATCAAAAAGAAAAGACTTATGGCAAACATCGGCATTTTTTGTTCGGCCAGCGACGATTTGGCACCTATATACTATGAGCAAGCCAGCAAACTTGGCGAATGGATAGGCAAAAACGGACATACCATATATTACGGTGGCACCCACCAGGGACTGATGGAGACCATTGCGACTGCCGTGAACGAAAACGGCGGCACCGTGGTTGGCATTATGCCACAATTTATGTACGACAACGGACTGGCCAGCCAAAAAGCCGACCGCATCATCGTCACCCACGACATGGTGGAACGCAAAAACATGATGATGGAGAAAAGCGACATGTTCATAGCCCTGCCAGGCGGTTTCGGCACCCTCGACGAAATTTTCCATGTGGTAGCCTGCGGACAAGTCGGCATTCACAAGAAGCCCGTCTTCTTACTCAGCATCAACCACTTCTACGACCACATTGTAGCGCAAGCCGAGGTGGCACGCGAACAGCGCTTCACCCCCAAGCAGTTTCAAGAAGGCCTTATTCCCGTAGAGAATGTGAACGACTGCACCATTAAAATAAAGCAATTCATAGAAACCCAACCCAAATAAACACAAACCGAATGTTTAAACACATCAAACAAGCACTAACTACCGCTCTGTCCTTTTTAGCCTTGTCTGTTTCTCTTTGCGCAAATGCCTCTGAAATAGACACCATTGATGTCTGCGTCTTATTGGAAAGAGACGGCACGGCACACATCAGCGAACGATGGGCAGCAGTAGCAGACCACAATGGCACCGAACTTTACATTTCGTTGAAGAACATGGGCGAAATGAAGGTGACTAATTTCAAAGTCCGTGAAAACGGTTCATACTTTTTGAACAACACGCCTTGGGACGTAGACCTAAGCCGAGAAGAAAAGACCGGCAAATGCGGAATCAACAGACTTGATGGCAACGACTGCGAGTTGTGTTGGGGCATTGGAGAATCGGGGTTCCACTCTTGGACCGCAGAATACGACGTAGACGGCTTCGTCAAACAGTTTGACGACGGATGCGGTTTCAACCACACCTTTGTCAACTACGGGCTTTCTTCGGCTCCTAAATTCGTGCGTACAACCATCGCTATGGCCGACTCTACCCCACTCTGTTTCGACAACTCACGCATCTGGGCTTTCCAATATAAAGGTACATGCAAATTTGAAGACGGAAAGATTGTTGCCGTTTGCAGCGAACCCTTCACTACCGACAACTCTATGATTGTGATGAGCCTTTTCCCTAAAGACATGTTCAATTCCAGTAACATCGTCAACGACACCATTGGTGTCATGAAATGGCTTGCACTGGAAGGCAGCGACTATTTAAACGAATACACCGAGCAAGACTATGCCGAGGGTAGAAACGTGCTAACCAAAGATGAGGATGATTTTAGTTGGTGGGAAGAAGTGCTGTTGACATTGGCAGTCATCGCCTTTGGCGGTTTGCTCTACGGATTAGGCTACTTTATAATGATGTTCGGTTTTCTATTCGGAATCATCATCTTATGGAATGTCGTCAGCCTTAGGCCACTGCGCATCTTCCTTCGCCGAAAGAAGTTGATGAAGGACGCCACAAACCCCTATTTCAAGGGGATACCAATTAATGGCGATCTTAACCGCGCCTTTTACGTGCTCGACGAGAACAACTACAAAGTGTTGCCAGAAGACAAAGACAACCTGTATGCCGCATATTTGGTGCGCCTTATGCGCCAGAAGGCCATTTCAATAGTGTCGACAGTCGAAAACGGGAAAGTGGTAAACCGACTGGCCATCACTAACGAAAAAATCAAATGGAACGAAGTCGCTATAAAATCCGGCGAGGTTGGAACCTGCGCTGAAACATCATTAGCACCAGTGTCAAACACGCCAGCAACAGGCGTTGCAGACGCTTCTAGCGAAGGAAAGAAACTCCACCACACAAATCAAAGCGACAAAAAGGAGAAGAAACCGAAAGACTGCATGCGACTGCTATACAAAGCCATAAAAGAAGCAGCCGGAGAAAATAAAATTCTTGAGAAAGGGGAATTAAAAAACTACCTGCTAAAGAACGAAGGCAAGGCCCAAGAAATAATTGCAGCAACAGTATGCAGCACCGAAGAAGCAACTCCGCAAGAGTTTCAAGAACTGATGGGTTTGAAAAAATTCCTCGAAGACTTCACCATCCTCAACACAGCCGATGCTGTTGAGGTAGAACTTTGGGACGAATACCTTGTCTACGCCACCTTGTTTGGCATAGCCGACAAAGTGCTGAAGAACTTCAAAGAATGCTGCCCAGACTACTTCAACAAATCAGCACTCGGCTCACAGCTAATTGACGATGAGGGCAATGTAGTCAGCGACTTCAACTCATACACCGGCATCACCTCATTGGGCAGGGGAATTCAGTCGTGGACGAACACCAGCACCAGTTCGTCTTCAAGCGGAGGCGGAGGTTCCTCTTCATCTGGCGGAGGTGGCGGTTCGTCGGGCGGAGGCGGAGGCGGCGGATTCCGTTAAGCCCGCCAAGGTTGGTCTGTTCAGCCCCCACACAACATTTCTGGGCTTTCAACGCAACCAGCGTATGGCGTTAAACGGCGATAGTATTTGCAGAAGACAATATTAAGAACTAACTTTGCCAAGTTTTTCAAACGATTCCTAAAGAAAGCAATGGAAGAATCAAAGATAAGAGAGATTCTAAAGCACGAGGCAGACTCTATTTTAAATCTGCCAGTAACAGACGACTACACCAAAGCAATTGACCTCATAGTAGAGCAGGTCAACAAAAAAGGCGGGAAGTTGGTCACCAGCGGTATGGGCAAAGCAGGCCAGATAGCGATGAACATCGCCACCACCTTCAGTTCAACCGGCACCCCTGCTGTATTCTTGCACCCGTCGGAAGCACAGCACGGCGACCTTGGAATACTCCAACCCAACGATGTAATGTTGCTTATTTCCAATTCAGGAAAGACAAACGAGATAGTAGACTTGGTGACCTTGGCCCGTGGCCTCCGTCCCGACATCAAATTCATCGTCATTACCGGCGGAAAAGACAGCCAGTTGGCAAAGTCAGCCGACATCTGCCTCTATACCGGCAATCCGAAAGAAGTATGCCCGTTAGGTTTAACACCAACCACATCAACCACTATGATGACCGTAATTGGCGACATATTGGTAGTTGGAACAATGACCGCAATTGGCTATACCAGTGAGCAATACGCCCGCCGTCATCACGGTGGTTACTTGGGCAAAAAGTCAAGAGCCCAGGCTGACGAAGAAAAATAATTTAAAAATTTTCAGTAAAAAGTTTGGAGATTTAAAAATAACTCTCTAACTTTGCACTCGCAAAATAGCAATAGCAAATTGCTACTCTGCAAAAGAAAATTTAAGGCTGGTCCATTCGTATATCGGTTAGTACTCAAGATTTTCATTCTTGCAAGGGCGGTTCGATTCCGCCATGGACTACTAACAATTAGAAAGGATAATTCTCACAAAGAATTATCTTTTTTAATGAAAAGTTTTGAAGGTGCGAAAAAGTTATTTAACTTTGCACCCGCAAAACAAAATAGCAAAATTTTCAAGGCTGGTCCATTCGTATATCGGTTAGTACTCAAGATTTTCATTCTTGCAAGGGCGGTTCGATTCCGCCATGGACTACTAAAACAAAAGATTTATAATTAAGATGGCAAATCACAAATCAACTCTTAAGAGAGTAAGACAGGCTAAGGCAGCTCGTTTGCACAATAGATACTACGCAAAGACTACCCGTAACGCAGTTAGCGCTCTTCGCGCAACTAGCGACAAGAACGAAGCAGTAGCACTCCTTCCAAAGGTTGCTAGCTTGCTCGACAAACTTGCAAAGAAGAACATCATCCACAAGAACAAGGCTGCTAACTTGAAGTCTAAGTTGGCTAAGAAGGTTAACACCATGGCTTAAGTTCTATAGGAACAAAAAGATATCAAGCCTTTCTGCGAAAGCAGGAAGGCTTTTATCGTTTATGAAGCAAATGAAACTAAAAATCACAAAAAAAGATTAGTTTCACGCCGATACTGCGCGACAATTAGAACATTAATAGTCAAAAAATACCTATATTTGCAAAAAACAAATACTCATAGGGAAATGACACAAGAAGAGGATTATCTGTCATTACAAACCATAAAGGAAATTCTTTATGGTGGCAAGAAATTAGCAATCAGCGACAATACAATAAACAAGATTCAAGAATGCTACGACTTTCTTGATCGTTTTTCTCGTGAGAGAATCATCTACGGCATCAACACCGGTTTTGGTCCTATGGCCCAATACCGTGTAAGTGAAGAGGATAGAACCGCCCTTCAGTACAACATTATCCGCAGCCACTCAACAGGTGCTGGCGAACCATTGCCAAACATCTACGTAAAGGCAGCGATGATTGCACGCTTGGGTACATTCCTCCAGGCGCAGAGCGGTGTTCACCCCGATGTTGTAAAACTTTTGTTGGCATTCATCAACAACGATATCATTCCGTTCATTCCTGAACATGGTAGCGTAGGCGCCAGCGGCGACTTAGTGCAGTTGGCCCACTTGGCACTCACCCTTATTGGCGAAGGCAAGGTGAACTACGAAGGCAAATGGCAAGACGCAGGCGCAGTTTTGAAGAAACTCAACATCAAGCCATTCGAAATCCACATCCGCGAAGGTCTTTCTACCACCAACGGCACCTCTTTCATGACCGGTATTGGTTTGGCAAACCTTTACAACGCGCAGCGTTTGCTCCACTGGGCGCTTACCGCATCTGTCCTCGTAAACGAAATCGTTGCTTCGTTCGACGACTTGATGAACGAGACATTGAACGGCGTCAGAAGACAAGACGGCCAGCAGAAAGTTGCGGCAAAACTCCGCGAAATTGCAACTGGCAGCCAATGTATGTTGAAGCGCGAGGCTGAAATGTACAAGCATCACGACGAAAAGATATTCAAGCATAAAGTACAGCCATACTATTCATTGCGCTGTATTCCACAGATTTTGGGTCCGGTTATGGAAGTTATCGAGAATACCGCACGTGTTCTTGAAAACGAAGTAAACTCGGCATGCGACAACCCAATTATCGACGTTGCAACCCAGAACGTATATCACGGTGGCAACTTCCACGGCGATTACGTCAGCTTCGAAATGGACAAGTTGAAGATTGCCGTTACCAAGATGACCATGACCATGGAACGACAAATGAACTACTTGTTCCACGACAAGATCAACGAAGGCATCCTTCCTCCGTTCGTAAACTTGGGCGTACTTGGTCTTAACTACGGTTTGCAGGCTTCGCAGTTTACTGCCACCAGCACAACCGCAGAGTGCCAGACCCTCTCAAACCCAATGTACGTTCACTCAATTCCGAACAACAACGACAATCAGGACATCGTGAGCATGGGTACAAACTCAGCACTCATTGCAAAACGCGTCATCAACAACGCATACCAGGTAATGGCCATCCACTATATGACCATGGCACAGGCAGTAGACTACTTGAAGATTCAAGACAAATTGGCACCTGCAACCCGCAAGGTATACGACGACATCCGCAAGATATTCCCTGTCTTCACCGAAGACTACCCTCTCTACACTTCTGTAGCAGACGTGCAAGAATATCTCAAAAATGCAGAAATTTAAATAAAAGACAATTTACTAACAATGAATATAGCACTTGTAACAGGCGGTTCTCGCGGCATTGGCCGTGCTTGCGCCATCAAATTGGCCCAGATGGGTTACTACATCGTCATCAACTACCGTAGCAACGCTGCAGAAGCAGAATCTACCCTCGAGGCAGTTAAGGCAGCAGGCAGCGACGGCGAGCTTCTTCCATTCGATGTTGCGAACAAAGAATCGGTAGAAACAGCCATCAGCAAATGGCAGGAAGCACATCCAGGCGAATACATCAGCGTTCTCGTTAACAACGCTGGTATCCGTCACGACAATATGTTGATGTGGATGACCGACGACGAATGGAGCAGCGTTATCGACACCACTTTGTACGGTTTCATGTATGTTACCCGCGCATTGTTGAAAGACATGCTTGTTAAGAAGTTTGGCCGCATCATCAACATGTCGTCACTTTCAGGTTTGAAGGGTCTTCCTGGCCAGACCAACTATTCTGCGGCAAAGAGCGGTATTATTGGGGCTACCAAAGCATTGGCACAAGAAGTTGCCCGCAAGAACGTTACCGTTAACGCCATCTGCCCAGGCTTCATCGCTACCGATATGACCAAAGACCTCGACGAGGCAGAATTGAAGAAGCAGATTCCTGCTAACCGCTTCGGAACTCCTGAAGAAGTTGCCGCTGTAGTAGGTTTCTTGGCAACTAAAGAAGCTGCTTACGTTACCGGTCAGGCTATTTCTGTTAACGGTGGCCTTTACACCTAATTTTATTTACCTGAACTAATCTCGATTTTCTATGGAAAGAAGTGAAATTATAAAGAACATCAACAGTTGTTTGGCAGAAGAGTTCGAGAAAGACGAAACCACATTCTCTGCCGACGGCAATCTCTATGATGTGTTGGAAATAGACAGTTTGGATCTTGTTGACATCATTGTGCTGATAGAAAAAAAGTTCGGCATCAAGACTGCCAAAGAAGATTTTGCAGACGTTAAGACCTTCAACAACTTATACGACTTCTTAGAAAACCGAATCAATAAATAAAAGAACAGACTCCTTATGCCTGAATGGAAAGGAAAAACACGCGGTGGCTCATTGGGCTACCGCATTTTTATAGGTCTCATAAAGCACTGCGGGCTTCGTGCGGCCTATGCGCTACTGTTTTTAGTAGTGCCCTACTTCGTGCCATTTGCCCCTAAAAGCACAAAAGCAAGTTGGTGGTATTGGCGCAACATTCACCATAAACCGTTCTTCAAGTCGATGTGGATGGTGCTGAAACACTATTACCGTTTCGGACAAATCATCATCGACAAAATGGCCGCGCCTTCGGGCTACGAGAAGAACTTCAAATACGACTTCAACGACTACGACCGCTTCCTTGAAATCCTCAACAGCGGGAAAGGCGTAGTTATGATTGGCGCCCACTTCGGACATTGGGCTTTAGGCGGCCAGTTTTTTGGCGACTACAGCAAAAAAATAAACATTGTGATGTTCGATGCGGAATACCAGAAAATAAAGGACCAGATTGAAGAGATGACCGGCGGGCCCAACTACAAGGTAATACCGGTAAACGACGACGAGATGGCCACCATTTTCAGCATTAAGGGCGCACTCGACAATGGCGAGTATGTCTGCTTCCAAGGCGACCGCTATGTAAACGAGAACAAAGTGCTGGAGCACGACTTTATGGGACATCCGGCAAAGTTTCCGGCAGGTCCGTTCCTTATTGCATCGCGCATGCACTTACCGGTTGTTTTCTACTTCTCGGAGAAAGAAGACACCCTCCGCTACAGTTTCAACTTCTTCTTTGCAGACGAACCCAAACGCAATGCGGAAAAGAAACAGGAAATGCAGTTGCTCGACCAGTACGTTTCGGTTTTGGAGCAACGTTTGAAAATTCACCCGGAACAATGGTTCAACTTCTACCAGTTCTGGCAAAAAACCAAAGAATAAATCTATGAAACAACCGCTATTCCGAATAATAGCCCTTCTTGCAGGCTACTTATTGTTTGGGACAGCCAACGCCCAACACACAATTTGTACAGAAACCGACAGTTTTGCTTACCGCTACCCCACCTTCAACCAAATAGACTTAGTCTGCGGCGACGCGCCCGACACTACCGACTCGTCTATCGCCCTATGTATGCCTGCGGCCTTCTCGGCGCTAATAAAGCCCGATTTCGACCATATTAACGTGGCTGGTTGGCACATTGCCAGTGGCAGGCTCTACAAAGGTTTTCCCTGCCGCAACAACACAGGCGGCTTCGTTTACTATAAAGACGGTACCTGGAAAATTCTGAACCAAGAAGATTACGACAAGGCAGTGAAGGAAAACACAGACAGTATTTTCTGCGCATACGGTCAATGTCTGGTTAAATGGAACAAGCAGGTTCAGGAAAAATTTCCACGAGGTCCCGAATGGGTGGCCAACTACCGCGTACTCTGCGACAAACAAGGCAAACTCTTCTTCTTCGAGACGACACACGCCATGCCACGCGCCCGCTTTATGGACGAATTGGCCAAACTTGATGTTGACAACGCCCTCTATATGGAAATGGGGCAAGACTACAACCACGGATGGTGGCGCAACGAAGACGGCAGCCTCAACCTGCAACATTCATTCTACCGGGGGTCAAACTGGGTGGTGTTTAAGAAGAAATAATTAAAACACATAAAGAAAAAAGGCATTACGGCACAACGCTGTAATGCCTTTTTTGTTTGTACGAATGCATTATCAATCCCAAAAGTGAAAATTATCACAACTGACAATCAACACTTTGTAAAATTCTTGTGTAATTTTTACGCTTTTAATTTGCAGTATAAAATTATTTGTCTAATTTTGTGGTGTAAATAATACACAAACAATAAAAAACAAAGCCTATGGATACTAACACTTTTAACGGACTATTTGGTAAAATAGCAAACGGAATGTGCAGAATTACCATGAACGGCAACATAGCCATAAAGACTACCAATGGCTACAAAACCTACAATGTGAAAAACGGCACATTGACAAACGTAAACAACTTCTGTTTCGACTTGGGGTGCGACTTCTTCTTCGTAATGCCAACGATGAAGGTAAAAGCAGGCGACATCATTTTGGTGGAAGGCAAACCCAAATGCGTAATTGAAGCCACTAAAACAGTGATAACCGCAATCGATTACGAAACATCTGAAATTCGACAGATAGTACCCGAACGCCACGTGCTAATGGGCAACACCTTCTTCTACGGCAAGATTGTATCTTTACTTGGTAATAACTTTAATGGCAAAAAGGGATTTGGCAAGATTATGAAGATGATGGTCATCAGCCAAATGATGGGGAAGGGAAACGGCAACGCAATACCCAACTTTGACGGAGCCGGACTAATGAACGGCAACTTCGGACAAATGATGGCGATGAGCATGTTAATGAACAACGGCAACGGAGGCATGTTTGACGAACTTTTCGACAACGTGGACATTGACGATGATGATGATAATGAAGATGACACTAATATAATTGAGGAGGACTGATTATGGGAGCAGGAAGATGGACAAGAGAAGACTTTGAGCGCTACACCATTAAAGCTGGCAAAGGCTACGACACAAAAACAAACAGAGTAACAGAGCAGACTTATAGGGCAACCAGGTTGGATGCGACGCTCGATCCGAGGAACGTGACACGCACTTGTGTAAACACTGCCGAGCACCCTAACACCATACCAGTGATACTGGCACTCGATGTTACAGGAAGTATGGGCGAAGCCTGCCGAGAAACAGCAGAAAGCCTTGGCACCATTATGACCAACCTTTACACCAAATATACCGACATTGAGTTTATGGTGATGGGCATTGGCGATTTCGCCTACGATGCAGCCCCACTACAAGTATCTCAGTTTGAGAGCGACGTCCGCATTGCGGAGGCACTCGACAAAATTTACATGGAGCACGGAGGTGGCGGAAACGCGTTCGAAAGCTACACTGCAGCCTGGTACTTCGGCCTTTACCACACCCAACTCGACGCTTTCGACAAGCAAGGCCGCAAAGGTATCATCATAACCATGGGCGACGAACCTTTGAACCCTTATCTGCCAAAAGACCGACTGAATGCGGTAACCGGCGACAAGAACCAAGGCGACGTAGAAACCAACCTACTCTACAGAGACGCTTGCGAAAAGTTCGACATTTACCACATTGCGGTAAACGACCGATACGACAGCTACGCCCACTACCAGGGCAAGATTAAAGAAACTTTCGGCAATTTGTTGAAAGACAACTTTAAAGTAGCCACCATCAACGGTTTGGGCGAAGCCATCTGCAACTGCATCGATAACAGCCTTGCTCTGAATCCGATTAACAATTTTGTACAAGAACCAGACGGCATTGCCTGGTAATAAAAATTAAATGACCATGAAAGCGAGAGTAATTATAGGCGCCAACTACGGCGATGAAGGCAAAGGTACGGTGGTTGCCACCTACACCAAACACGCCACCGGTAAAGTGCTTAACGTGCTGACAAATGGAGGTGCACAACGCGCACACTCAATTTTGACAGACGACGGAAACTTCACCTTCCAACACTTTGGGGCTGGCACCTACCACGGCGCCGACAATTACTTCTCAGCCTTCTTCATCCTCAACCCTATGCAGTTTGCCACCGAATATGGCGAACTGGCAGGAAGAATTGATATGGAGCAGGTTCAAATCTTCCGCGACAAAAACTGCCGATGGAGCACCCCATTCGATATGATGGCCAACCAAATTATTGAATTCAAACGCAAGGGCGACAAACACGGCAGTTGCGGTATGGGAATCTGGGAGACCATTCTCCGCTACCAAAACACCATTACCATAGGGTTGGATGCATTTTGCGGACTCGACACCAAAGATCAAAAAAAATACCTAAAGAACGTGAAAGCGTACTTTGAGAAACGCATCGGCGACATTCCTACAGATTTCTACAATGTGTGGAACAGCGATAATCTGATCGACCGATTCATTGGCGATTGCGTCTTCCTACAAAAGAGGGCGAAAAACATTATCGACGCAACGCGTTTCGATGAGATCATCTTCGAGAACGGACAAGGGTTGCTACTTAACGACACAGGTTTGGACATTGCGGGTACCACTCCTTCAAAAACAACTGCAGAATACGCCCTGCAGATAGCGAAGGAATTTGGTTGCGACAACATCAACATCCACTATGTTACCCGCACCTACCTGACCCGCCACGGCAAAGGCTTCTTAAAAGGCGAACAGAACCGCGCATTTTTAAGCGCTGACGTCAAGGAAGACCGTACAAACATGTACAACATCTACCAAGACCATTTCCGTTTTGGCCAGTTAGACCTCGACGAATTTGCCAAACGCATCTGGCAAGAGGAAGCAACCATCAAACAACCACACACGCTCAACATCGACGTCACCCACTGCGACGAGATGGACCGTGTGGCCGAGTTCAAAAAGCGATTCGACAACCTAAAAACCTACGACCAAGCATTAATAGTGTAAACACACACATACAACAATTATATTTTAGGAAGCCGCCTGTTTGCCTAACATGCAAACAAGGCGGCTTTTACTGTCACTCTGCCTGCAACAACCTATTGTAGTTATTGCTATTTTTGTAGTAAAGAAAACAAGACTTAATGATACAAGAAATACAGCAAAGGCTATTCGCACTACAAGACTTGGGTTATAAAGACTTCCACAGCAAGTTAGTGCCCAACATCGAGGCCAACAGAATAATAGGCGTGCGTACACCCGAATTGAGGAAACTGGCGAAAGAATTTGCCAAACACGAACATATAGCAGACTTTTTGAGCCAACAGCACCACGACTACTACGAAGAGATAAACCTGCACGGTTTTATTTTATGCGAGCAGAAGGACTACGACCAATGCGTTAAGGCCATAGACGCTTTTCTGCCAATGGTTGACAACTGGGCAACCTGCGACCTGCTGAGTCCGAAGGTTTTCAAACAAAAAAAACACCGCGAGAAACTACTTGTGGATATAAAACGCTGGCTGTCGAGCACCGAACCTTACACCATCCGCTTCGGCATTGAGATGCTGATGAGCCACTTCCTCGACGAAGACTTCAAACCCGAGTATTTAGGGTGGGTTGCCAATGAAAAAGGCGAGCACTACTATATAAAGATGATGGTGGCCTGGTTCTTTGCCACCGCATTAGCCAAACAATGGGACGCCACCCTACCTTATATAGAAAAAAAGGTGATGGACAAATGGGTGCACAACAAGTCGATACAGAAAGCCATAGAGAGTTTTCGTGTAAATGACGAACAGAAAGCCTACCTACGAACCCTAAAGCAATAAAACCATGCAGAAGATATTTTGGACACCCAACACCGATGCGACAAAACCAGCGATTTTGGTGATAGACGGCACCATAGCCGAATACACAGGGAAAGAAGAACAAAACCTTGCCATGGTAAAAGTTGGCGAGGTGAGGCAATGGCCGTGCGAGAAAGCCATTTCAGAGCAAAAAGGCCCTGGCAAGAAGTTCAACAACAGTTTGTATATATCCATCCAGAAAGAAGGCATCGCTATCCGTTCTTCGTTTGTGGCTACAGGCAGCGACAGACCACACCCCTTTATCTACTTCAACAGCGAGAACAATTTAGCAAAAGCAATTGAAGACTTGAAGCACAACGCCGAACAAACCCAGCACACACTAAATGTAGAAGAATTGGAACTGGCGATAGAGGAACTCGCCACCTACCACGCGCAGGCGCCAGACAAAGAGCGTGAACGCCTAACCAGCCTTGGAGGCGGTTGGGAAAAACTCTGGTACCACGTGAGGAGACACTGATAATTGATATTTGAGATGTAAGTTTGCGCAACAAACATAGCAGACAGAAAAACAAAATAGGATGTACTTTTCAGTACATCCTATTATTTTGAGAGCCGATGACGGGAGTCGGACCCGTGACCTCTTCCTTACCAAGGAAGCGCTCTACCACTGAGCTACATTGGCAACTGTTTCGAATAACCTGACGCTTGGACAGTCGGCTTGGCGTCAGTCAATTTGTGTGGGTACAGATGGATTCGAACCACCGAAGGCAAGAGCCAACAGATTT
>JAKSKS010000026.1 GCA_024401615.1 Paludibacteraceae bacterium | reverse complement strand
GCCGTTCAAGGACGGGGAGGTCATTACCGAGGTCGAATACCTGCCTGTGGAATTGACCAATGAGAGCCCTTTTAAGAAATTCTCGATTGTTGATGTTCGCTGCAAAGACCAAAACGGAAGACAGTTCCTTGTGGAGATGCAGATGTACTGGACCGATGAGTTCAAGCAACGTGTTCTATTTAACGCATCAAAAGCCTATGTGAAGCAGGCCGACAAAAAGAGTGACTACAAATCGCTCCAGCCTGTATATTCACTTAACATTGTAAATGACAGAGGATTTGACGGCGATGAGTATTTCCACCAATTTCAGTTGGCCGAGAAGGGAAATCCTGACCGAATTATTGAGGGTATAGAACTGGTCTTCGTGGAGTTGAAAAAGTTCAAGCCACAGACCGTTGCCGAACACACAATGAAACGCCTCTGGCTCCGTTTCCTCACTGAAATCAACGAGAAGACACAAGAAGTACCGCAAGAATTGCTCGACAGCCCAGAAATATGCAAGGCTATGGCAATTGTTGAGCGAGGCGCCTATTCTGACGCACAACTCGAAGCCTACGAAAAGTATTGGGACACCGTATCGGCTGAAATAACACTCATTAACGGACACTATAGGAAAGGCAAAGCGGAAGGCCGAGAAGAAGGATTGAAAGAAGGAGAAGAAAAAGGCTTGAAAAAGGGTCGAGAAGAAGGGGCAATGGAGAAAAACATTGAAAATGCAAAAAAAATGAAAGAAAAAGGATATTCTATTGAAGACATTGCTGAAATCACTGGACTTTCATCCACAGAAATTGAAGAATTATAAGAAATCTCACAAAATAAAGGAACGGCGAGTACCCCAAAAGTGCTCGCCGTTTTTCGTTTTCGACACTACCGCAAAATAAGCAATAACTCTGTTGGCACTTTTCCACCTCGCTAAATATCTCTAACTTTACCCAAAAGAATGCTCTATGGGAAAATACTTAGACACGAGTAACGGATACTCCCTTTGGAAAGTTTTCAGCAACACAGCCCTGCTTATCAGTTTCTTGAACGCCCTACTCCACTTCAAACGCGATGAAGAGATAACAGAACTATAGATATACATAAACCACATCATAAAACGGATTATTGTCCACCTTAATTATTGTAACCTTAGCGTCACCCAATACAAAAAATAAAGAAGGAAGTGAATTTTTTTATGTTAAAAAGTTTGTAAAAAAATCCTAAAAAGAAATTTATAAAATGTGTAATTTTGCAGTGTGAAGCAGAAAACGATAGTCATATTAAGTATCGCGATGTCGGTATTGTTCTTCGGTCTGATTGCTGTGGAGGTCGGTTATGTGACCCGTATGGCCGATATGAGACAAGACCAATTCGACGTTTCGGTAAAGAATGCGCTACTGCGAACCGTGAAGTCTATAGAAGAGCGCGAGGTGCTCGACTACATCGACAACGGTTTCGTCATCAATCTGCCAAACATGAACGAGAGCGACAATACGCCCTTCAAGGCCGACGAGTTCAAGGTCAAGATCGACAGCACATCCACCACTCGCATCAAGCCATCGGTCTTCATCTCTACCCAACACGGCGTCAACACCATAGAGTCTACCTCGAAGACCATCCAAAACAAATTGAGGGAACATTACATTCGCGAAAGAGCGCAAGTCGACGACATCCTCATCAGAATGTTGCTCAACACCAGTCCGCGCCCCCTTTCCGAACGTATCAACTTCGAGTTCGTAAAAAACGTGTTGGAACGCGAGTTAGACTATAACGGCATCGACCTGCCCCACTACTTCAGCATCAACAACAAAGATGGCAAAGAAGTGTATAGCAGCAAGACCGAGCAAGACAAAAAAACGGACGACTACTATATTCAGTTGCTCTACCCGAACGATCCCGCACCAAAGGCCGACTATCTGAAACTATACTTTCCCACAAAGGACAGTTACCTCGTGCAGTCGCTCACCCTTTTGGTTCCGTTCGCAGTGCTCACCCTGTTGCTGATGGTCATCTTCATACTGACCCTGTGGATACTCTCCCGACAGAAACGACTCTCGGAAATGAGAACCGACTTTATGCACAACATGACGCATGAGTTAAAGACCCCGGTATCGTCAATCTCGTTAGCATCCCAAATGCTGAACGACGAAGCCATCAGCAAGTCTCCAGCCATGCTGAAACACGTGTCGGGCATCATTAGCGACGAGACGAAACGCTTGAGCCAGCAGATTGAAAAAGTTTTACAGATGTCGCTTTTAGAGAACGAGAACTCGGCTCTAAAACTAAAGGAAGTAGACATCAACGAACTCTGTTTAAATGTGGCCTCAAACTTCGCACTGAAAGTAGAAGCGAAAGGCGGCACTATAGAAACCGAATTGGAAGCAGACGACCCTTTCGTATGGGTCGACGAGGTGCACTTCACCAACATCATCTACAACTTGATGGACAACGCGTTGAAGTACAGTACCGACGACATCCGTCTAATGGTCCGCACTTGGAACAAGCAAGACCAACTGTACATTTCGGTAGCAGACAAGGGAATTGGCATCTCGCACGACAACTTGAAGCACATCTTCGAGAAATTCTACCGTGTGCCCACCGGCAGTCTGCACAACGTAAAAGGCTTTGGACTTGGACTGGCATATGTAAAAAAGGTGGTCGACGACCACAAAGGCCAGATAAAAGTAGAAAGCGAATTAGGGAAAGGAACAAAATTCACCATAACTATACCTCAAAAAAAATAGCGACATGGAAGAACATACTAAAATACTGCTCTGCGAAGACGACGAAAACCTTGGCGCGCTCCTCCGCGAGTACCTACAAGCCAAAGGTTGCGACACCGACCTCCAACAAGACGGAGAAATGGGTTACCGTGCCTTCTTAAAGAACAAATACGACATCTGCATCCTCGATGTGATGATGCCCAAAAAAGACGGTTTGACTCTGGCACAAGAAATACACCAAGTAAACCCAGACATGCCTATCATCTTTTTGACCGCAAAGACTTTGCGCCAAGACATTTTCGAAGGCTTCAAGGCTGGAGCCGACGACTATATGACC
The DNA here is from genome assembly GCA_024401615.1 of Paludibacteraceae bacterium. Lineage (GTDB taxonomy): Bacteria > Bacteroidota > Bacteroidia > Bacteroidales > Paludibacteraceae > Physcocola. The sequence goes on along the minus strand of JAKSKS010000026.1, from coordinate 17,008 downwards.
AAGCCGTTCAGCATGGAAGAGTTGCTCTACCGCATTCAAGCCATTTTGCGCCGTGTAAACAGCAAAAAGAGCGACAAAGACGGCATCTACCAACTCGGCACATTGGTGTTTAACTCTCAAAAACAAACCCTTACCCCTGCCGAAGGTGAAGTTATTAAACTCACCACTAAAGAGAACGACCTTTTGGCATTGTTGTGCGAGAACGCTAACAAGATTCTGGAACGCAACTTCGCGCTCAAATCTATTTGGATAGACGACAACTACTTCAACGCCCGCAGCATGGACGTTTACATCACGAAACTGCGCAAGCATTTACGTTCCGATCCATCTGTTGAAATCATCAACATCCACGGCAAAGGTTACAAAATCATCATACCAGAAACTGGCGCCGCAAAAGGGTAAACAAGTTAATGAATTAGTATAAAGAACGCACCGAACACAAATCGGTGCGTTTTTTCTTTATAGAGTGAGTTTTTTCTTATCTTTGCAATTTAGGGAAGTGGCGAAAGAAGACAACCACAACCGAATGGTAAATACAACATACTCGACGAGGATGAAAAAATCAATAATATTGCTGTGTCTTACACTGGGCAGTTCTGTACTGCACGCGCAAAAGACGATAACTTACACCCACTCCGACAAGCTGTACAACGACGGCTGTGAGATGTATGATTTGCAGAACTACGGTTTGGCATTCCGCTATTTTGGCGAATACCTCCAACAGTTTTCCAGCAAAGACCGCAACATTAATTACGCTGAAGCAGAATACTACCGCGCATGCTGCGCCTTCGAGTTGGGACAACCCGACGCAGGCCTTATGCTCGACCAATACTTGGCAGACTGTCCATGCTCTAACCATTCGAGCAAGGCGCGTTTGCTTCGAGGCATCACCTTCTTCAACCGCAATATGTTTGCAGAAGCAGCCGATTCTTGCTTCAAGAAAGTAAACGCAAGAACCTTGAACCAAACCGACAAAGACCGCTATTACTTCCACTACGGCTATAGCGAGTTGCAGTTGCAAGAATACGACAAGGCACTATCAAACTTCAAGTCGGTGAGCGACGGCAGCACAACCTACAAGCAGTCGGCAATGTACTACGAAGCCTACATCAACTACCTGCAGCAGAACTACGACGAGGCCCTTCCTACATTCCTTTCCCTCCAGAAAAGCGAAAAGTACGCGACCATCGTCCCTTACTACATCGCCCAAATCTACTACTCAAAGGGCATGTACGACAAGGTGCTTGAATACGGCCTAAACCTCGTTGAAAAGAATCCAGGAAACGAAAACAACGCGGAAGTTTACCGCTTAATTGGTGAAAGTTACTTCCAGCAGAAGGATTTTGACAACACCATCAAATACCTGGCCATGTACGAACAGCGCGTTTCACGCATCTACCGAAACGACGCTTACATGCTCGGCATCTCTTACTACAACAAAGGCAACTACGCCGAGGCCATCAGCCGCCTACAGAAAGTGACCGTGATTGGCAACGACGAGATGGCACAGAACGCCTACCTCTATTTGGGCAGTTGTTACCTTAAGCAGAACGACAAGAACAATGCGCGTCTCGCCTTCGAGGCTTCATCGAAACTCGATTTCGACAAGAATGTGAAGGAAGAGGCTTGCTACAACTACGCGCTCATCGTTTACGACCAGTCTTACTCACCGTTCAACGAGTCGGTTACCGCATTCGAGAACTTCTTGAGCCAGTTCCCTAACTCAAAATACAACGAACAGGTTTATAACTACCTCGTAAACGTGTATCTGACAACCAAGAACTACCAAGCCGCCTACGAATCAATTGAACGCATCAAGAATCCGTCGGCCAACATTAAGGCAGCCCGCCAGCGTGTGGTTTACTGCCTCGGTGTGCAAGAATTCACCATCAGCAACACAGCAGAAGCCATCAACTGGTTCACCAAGAGTTTGGAAGACCGCAAGTGTGACTCCGAAACCGAAGCGCTCGCCCTCTTCTGGAGAGGCGAAAGCTATTACCGCCAGTTCAACTACGACAAGGCAAGTGCCGACTTTAACGACTTTGTCGGTTCGGTTGGTGCCCGTAAGACTGACGTCTTCAACCTTGCCCACTACAATTTGGGTTACTGCAACTTCTCGAAGAAAGATTATACAAAAGCGCTTACCTGGTTCCGCAAATACGTGAACCTCGAAGACAAGAACAAGACCCTTTTGGCCGACGCTTACAACCGTATTGGCGACTGCTACTACATAGCACGCGACTTTACCAACGCCACCAAGAGTTATAACCAAGTGCACACCCTTAACGGTCCAGGCAGCGACTACGCCTACTTCCAACAAGGCTACATTCAGGGCTTGCAGAAGGACTATAAGGGCAAAATTGCCACTTTGACCAAACTGGTGAACGAATATAAGAGTTCGGAATACCAAGCCGAGGCTTTGTTTGAAATTGGTAGCGCCTACATGATGTTGGGCGACAACAAGACCGCAATAGACAAGTACAACGAAGTTAGCCGCAGTTTCTTCCACAGTCCGTTGGCACGTAAGAGCCGCTTGCACGCAGGTATGCTCTACGACGATATGGGCGACCAAGACAACGCTGTGAAGTCGTTTAAGAATGTGGTTGACCTCTACCCTAACAGCGAAGAGTCTAAAACCGCTCTTGAAAGTTTGAAGAAGATTTATGTTGACCGCAACGACGTGGCCGGCTATGCCAATTACGTAAACTCATTGGGTGGCCTTGCTACCTTTACAGCAACCGAGGAAGACTCGTTGACCTATGTGGCAGCCGAGAACCTCTACACCAAAGAGAAATACGCCGAAGCCGTTTCTGCCTTCGAGAACTACCTTGCAAAGTTCCCGAACAGCACGAACAAGACTTCAGCACGCTTCTTGTTGGGTAACAGTTATTACAAAACCGACAACAAGGGCAAGGCAAAGTCTGAATTCGAATATGTTGCCGCACAAACTGGTTCATGGCAAGTGGTTGGCGCACTGGCCCGCTTAGGCGAAATCCAGTTCGAGCAGAAAGAATACGCAGCCGCAGCCAACACCTACAAAAAGTTGGAAAGCGTTGCACAAAAAGCCGAGTTGAAACTCAAGGCTCAGCAAAACATTATGGAATGCTATAACGAGTTGGGCGACGCAGACTCTACCATTATGGCAGCCAACAAACTGGTTGGTGGCAGCAACATCGACATCAATGTCACCCGCAAGGCATATTACTTGCGCGCCAAGGCATACGAAAAGAAAGACATGACAGCAGAGGCACAAGCCGACTACAAAACACTTTCGGAAAACTGTATGGACCGTTACGGAGCAGAAGCCGAATACCGTGTAGCACAGTACCTCTACCATGAAGGTAAGAAAGACGAGGCAGAGAAGGAAATTTTCGCATTCATCGAAAAGAACACTCCTCACCAGTATTGGTTGGCAAAGGCATTTATCTTACTTGCCGACATCTATATTTCAGAGAACAGAGATTTCGAGGCTAAGCAATACCTTGTCAGCCTGCAAGACAACTACACTGGCACCAACGACAACATTGCCACCGAAATCAAAGCCCGCCTCGACGACATCGAGTCTCGCGAGTCAAAGCAAGTTAAAAATTAAGCAACTATTTCACACTAAGATATGAAGCACCAAAACATCACCTTCGGATTGCTACTCTGTAGCGTGCCATTCGGCATGCAGGCGCAAGAGAACGCAGAAAGCAACACCGACACCACGGTATCGCGTCAGATAGAAATAGTGAAGGAATATAATCCGACCATTAAAGAGGCTTCTAAAATAAGCACCACACCCGAACTGAAAGACAACGGCACCAAGAAGATGGATGTGAACTACTCAGTTTGGGCAACGCCTATCACTCCAGGCAACGACAGCGTGCCTGCCCTCGACTTTGCATTGGCCGGACATACCAATAAAGAATACAAACGCACCGGTTTCTTAAAATTGGGAGCAGGCAACCATGTTTCGTTCCTTGGCGAAACCTATCTGCCCATTTACCAAACCAAGAAAGATTTGGTTGAAGTTTACGGCAAGCACAATTCCACCTCTGGCAAGGTGCGTATGACCGACTACCTGTATAGCGACTTGAACGGCGACTTCCGCACCAAGGCCAAGTTGAACGACAACTTCTTGAAAGCGTCGTACACCCACAATATCGACGTAAAAGAGTTGAGCGCCTACCTCGACTACGGGTATAACGGTTTTAACTATTACGGCTACGACGGACGTTCTGAAATGGAACGCGACAGCACCCCTTACAACCGCAAACAAGCGTTCACCAATTTCGACGCCGGCATCCGTTTCCGTTCTAAAAAGTTCATCAACAAGTGGAGTTTCGATGCGCAGACCAACTACCAGTTGTTCCGCACCCGCGATGGTTTAAAAGAGCACAACATCTTTACCGACCTGGGTGGCGCCATGTTGGTAGACAACGGCCACTTGAACCTCGACTTGCAGATGTTCAACATCTTTACCAGTCTGCCCGACGAGGTTATGCCGTTTAACTATGCGACAGCGGCAAACACCGATAACGAGACCGTTTTCATTCTTCGTCCGGCCTACGTCATCAAGGGCAAGCGCAGCGAGTTAAACATTGGTGTGAAAGCAGCATTCAGCATCGGCCAAGGTCGTCCAGCGTCAGTGATGCCAGACCTTATGGGTAACATCGCCATCATTCCTGACTATTGGTTCCTCTATGCGGGTATCACAGGCGACTACACCATCAACAACTACCGTAATATGGCAAAAATCAACCGCTATATTGCGCTCGACAACCGCGCGGAAGACACCTACACCCCAATTGACGTGTATGTAGGCAGCAAGATTAACTTGTTTAAGTACGCATTGCTCGATGTCAACATCGGCTATAAGATAATCAACAACCCATACTACTTTATATCAGACAACTGCGACACTACCGCAACAAATGCAAAGGGCAGTTTCTACAACTTGGAATACGGAAAAGACGAAGGCCTGTTTACCGCCGGTTTAGGTTTGACAACTGGTTGGAAGGAACTCATCCAATTGAACTTGAAGGGTAAGTACAACAAATGGGCAATGGGCAAAGACGAAACTCCTTGGATGATGCCAAAGACCGAATTTACGGCTACTGTATCGTCAGTTCCAATTGAAGACTTGCGTGTTTGGGTTGCCTACAACTTCCTTGGCGGCCGCAAAGCCCTATTCAGAACACACAGTGGCGAGAACTATATTGTGAAGGAACACAACATGCGCAACTTAAACGATTTGAGTTTAGGCGCCACTTACAAGGCTATGAGTTGGTTAGACATATTCCTCCACGTGAACAACATACTGTCAAAAGAGTATGATTACTGGTACGGAAACCCAACCCAGCACTTCAACATTATGGGCGGTGTTGTAGTCAATTTCTAACCTCTACTAGACTCTAATATATGTTGTGCCATAGTTACCTATGCGATATTTTCGTTAGTGCTTCCACAAAAGAAATTTTGATGGGAATCAGCATCGCATGGGCAGCCATTATGGGTGGTTTCCTTCTTTACGACAAGTTTAAAGACAAACTGCTCTCGGCCGACAACCAACCCAAACAACCCGACACCGAAAAGCGGAAAATGCTGGCCCGCGTGGGTCTTGGCGGTGCCATTGCCATTATTATGAATGCCGATGGCCGGCCAACGAAAGCCGAACTCGAAGAAGCCAAAAACTTCATTAAGAACCATTTTGAGCGTGACGCACAATTAGAAATTCTGCACCACATTAAGCGCGTGTTGGCACTGAAACGCCCTAACACCGAATACTATTTGAACCAACTCAACCTCTACTACGACTACAAAAAGCGTTTGGTTATTGTGAACATGCTCTATGGCGTTGCGTCGTTCAACGGTGGCATCACCCCCGACGAATGGCGTCTGCTGAACACCATGATGGATATGCTCCACATCACTCCAAACGACCAAGAGACACTCCGCCAACACTACCACAACCGTATTGGCAGCACACGCTACACATCGACCAACACCATCAACACCAACGAAAACAGCATGAACCGCTGTTATGCGACGTTAGGTTTGCGAAAAGGCGCCAGTGTTGAGGATGTAAAGTCGGCTTACCGCAAATTGGCAAAACAATACCACCCAGACCTTCTGTCTGGGGAAACCGATCAAGAAAAAATCAGCGAATACACCCGACGTTTCCGAGAAATAAACGAAGCCTACGAAGAGCTAATTGAGGTTTTAGGATAAACCCCATTTTTCCCATAACACATTCACATATAGGCATAAAAAAATCAAGGAATGTTTCCCAACATCCCTTGACCTCTTTTAACCTAAACCTTAACTATGAAAAATCTATCTGTTTTGTTTGCACTACAAATATGGAGAACTTTTTTATAACTACAAAACAAAACCACAAAAAAATTGATTAAAATCAATAAATTGTCCTGAATAGTAACATAAAAAACAACAAAGTCATCCAGTTTTAATAAGATAAATCCGTTTTTGTCAACGTCTTGTGAAAAACAATTCTATTGGTAGCCTAATTTAATGACCAGTTGCTTACTGATTTCCGGAACAGCTGCAACCTTGCAACTTACATAGAAATATGTAAGGGATATTATATTTGTCTCATACAATAACGAACAAATATAAATAATATGAAAAAAAGATTTTTAAGTGTTATGGCATTCGCTTTAATAGCCATAGGGGCTAATGCTGAAACCATAAAGTATATGACCGTAGAACAGAAATCTGGCGATAAATTTGACTTCTTACTAGCAGACAATCCGTTTATTACTTTTAATAATGGTAATTTGGTCGTAAATGGCAATCAACCAACCAGTTTTGACATTAGTGAAGTAAAGAACTATCATTTTACTGAAAAAGAGGTAGCAACCTCCTCTAACAAACTTCAAGCAACAACCGTCAGTATTGAGGTTGAAGATAACAGTTTGCTAATAAAGAATGCAGCAGCGGGTACAAAAGTAGATTTGGTCAACACCTCAGGTGTGGTGTTGCAAACTTCCACTATCGATTCCCATGGTTCAGTTATCATAAATTTACCAGTAAAGAGAGGCATTTACATTATTACCATAGGCCGGGAATCGTTTAAGGTTGTCCGTAATTGATTTTCTTAAAAGTTAATAAACCTATATAAAAAGAAATAAAATGAAGAAATTACTATCAATAATTAGCATGTTGTTCCTTGGTTCTTCTGTGTATGCTACAACGTATATGTGTGTAAAGACCAAAAACGAGAGGGTGAAGGAATTCGATACAGAAAAAATATCATTGGTTTATTACGAAGATGAAATCGTCGACATAAATCCCAGTGAATTGGAAGGAGAATTGGGTGGACATAGCTATGTCAACCTTGGTTTGCCGAGTGGAACAATGTGGGCGACAAGTAATATGAGCGGTTTCTACAGATGGGGAGAAACCAAACCATTTACTTCCAGTCCATCTAGTATAGATGCAAAATTAATCTTAAACCAATGGAATGGTGTTCCAATGGGAGAACTATTGGCTCAAGATGTAGTAGACGGGGTAAAAGACACTACCTATTCAAACTCTTTAGGAAGGCTCACACCTGCTTACGATGTTGCATCGGTGGACTGGGGCAATGCATGGCGCATGCCCACATACGATGAAATAATTGAATTGAAAACACTTTGCAAATGGGAATGGACTGAACAGGGTACGCCAGGATGTATAGTCACAGGTCCGAATGGTAAAAGTATATTTCTACCTGCTGCTGGCTATAATAATTACGGTCAGATAGATAAACAGGGGAAATGGGGTTATTATTGGACTTCTTCAAAATTAGCAAACGACTCTTATAATCTTTCTTACTACTTGTTAATAAATAATAATGGTCCATATTGTCGTTACACGGATATATCAGAAGGTAATGCAGTTCGCCCCGTGTTTAGTGCATCTCCCAAAAAGTATATGTATGTAGTTACTACAGATAATCAGTCCTTTAAATATCCCGTAGAGAAGGTGCTAACTGTGGATTTTGAAGAGAGAACTGACATCCCTAAATTGGAAAGCAATACAGGAGACCATGCTTATGTAGATTTAGGTTTGCCAAGCGGAATTAAATGGGCTACCTGTAATGTGGGTGCGAACAGTCAGGAAGAAAGTGGCGACTACTTTGCATGGGGCGAAACCAAGACAAGAACGCTATACGATTACGAAAACAGTGTGTTTCGTAATTCAAAAGCAAACTCATTGCAGGAGCAAGGTGTGATTGACAGAATAAAGGACACCACTGATGTGCACTCTTTAGGAAGGCTCACAGATATGTACGATGCAGCAACGGTTAACTGGGGAGGGACATGGCGTATTCCTACTCTAGATGAAGTTGCTGAGCTAAAAAAATGCTGCACTTGGATATGGACAAATATGAAAAACGTAAATGGATATATAGTTGTAGGACCGAACGGGAATGCCATCTTCTTGCCAGTCACAGGACAAAGATGTTGGGGAACAACCTATGACAACAATTATGGAATGTATCTAATTTCCTCGGCTAATACCAATGAATTAACCTACGAATTTTCATTCAATGCTCCTGACATTATATACAACAAACCGTCCGTATATTGGTCTAGCGCTTATTCGATTTCAGGGTGTTCTGTACGCCCAGTCTCATGGTAGCATTCGCTTGTTTTTACATGAATAATTAAGGGGGTGTATCATAATTCCAAATGTGATATACCCCCTTCAATTTTTGTTTCTAAGTTTGGTTTTGGCTACCTTACGTGAACTTCGTTTCTGACATTTTGATTCCGCTCCAACTTCGTTACGTTTTTATTCGTTGTTTCTTCATCTATTCATTAGAAGATTGCCGACACTTTACCAACTAAAACTAATGAACAAACCTTATTTTCCACATTTCTTCAAAAAACACTACTTTTGCAAACGTAAAATACAGAACATATGGATTTTCTCGACTTATGGCTTCTTGGGGTGGCGCTGGCAATGGACTGCTTCACCGTTTCGATAGTGTGCGGCCTAATTTTAAAGCGCACCGTATGGGGCACTACCTTAAAGATTGCATTCCTTTTTGGTTTCTTCCAAGCTTTGATGCCGCTTATAGGTTGGTTTTGCACATCGCACTTTAAAGACCACATACAGGCCTTCGACCATTGGGTAGCGTTTGGTTTACTCGCTTTTTTGGGTGGAAAAATGATCTGGGGTTCGTTCCACGAAGAGGAGGTAGAACCGTTTAACCCCGCAAACACCAAAAAGCAGTTAGAACTTTCGGTAGCCACCAGCATCGACGCGCTGGCCATCGGCATTTCGTTTGCCTGCACCGGCTACGACAACCTACAAAGCCTGACTTGGCCTCTGCTGATTATTGGCATCTGCTCATTTGCCTTCAGCATAGCCGGCAACCTTTTAGGGGTTAAATTTGGAGAGGCGGTTTGCAAACGCCTCAAACCAGAACTGATAGGCGGACTAGTTCTGCTCTTTATCGGCGTTAAAGTGTTAATCTCGCACTTGTTGGAAGAGGGGTATATCAACCTTTAAAACAACTATACAAAAAGAGGATGCACCATTAGCAGATTTGTTATGGTGCATCCTCATTCGTTTTATACTAATGTGTCAAATCACACATTATCTGGTTCGAAATTCAATTCAAAATTATCGAGACATAGTGTTACTATAGGCGATTCTTTCGCAATATCGGGGAAATAGGCCGGACGCACCTGCACACTTGACAAACGCGCCAAACTCATAGAACTATTGGCCGAATACTTCCACAGCAAACGCTCATCGTTCTTCAGAATCTGCATAAACGGGAAAGTGATAATGCTGGAAGAAGCCGGCAACGAAAATGCGTTCCAAATGCCAATCTCAACCGTCAGCACTCGGGTGTTACCTTTGTGGACAGAAAGGTGCATGGTGTTTTCGCCAACCGTAGTCCAGTGGAAAGTTCCCACCTCTTTTGGGCCAAAATAACCATCTTCGTTCATATCTACAGCGTCGGGCGTAGACACATAGCATTTTGTAGCCACATAACGAGACTCACCCCCAACATTGTATTTACCTGGAATAAACATAACCTCTTGATAAGGACCTACCGGCGACTCTTTATAATCGACAAAGATAACGGCACCGAAACCGCCATCGTACTTATCTTTCAAAAAATCAGACTGGAAAGACTCCAAATCAACAAACTCATTAGAAAAGTTAAAGACAGATATGTAGGCTTTCCCCTTACAAGTTTTTGAACCCGAATAGTCAATTTCTGCCATAATAATCAGATAAAATTATAGTTATGTTTGTTTTACTTGTCGTTTAAACGAATGTTGATAGAAGGGTCGCGCTCCAAAAACAGAATCAATATAAACTGTTCTATTTTGAATGGCTTTTCTTTTGGCTGAAGGCAATGACCAGTGTATTCCTTATCTCTAAATCGGAAACCATAAGTACATTCGCCTTTAACACTGTCGATGGAAATAATCTGGGCATCGTGCACTTTACCATTCTTCTTCAATTCATCTATATTAGGATTTTTAGACGAACAAGCGCCCAACACAAAGCCCAAAGCCACAACAGCCATCAATAACAAATGCTTAAAAAATTTCATGCCTTTCATCAACTAATTGCTTTTCTACAAAGTTAAGTATAATTTTCAACCATTCTCTATATTTTTTACCTTTGCGGAAAAGAAATAGACGAATTGAATGGAATTTAGAGACGAAGGAAAATTTGCGCTTATCATTAACCAGCGTTTATATGCGCTGCCCAACCTGCAAGTCTGCCTGCTGAAAGAGGACAGAAACTATGAGCCCATAACCAATACAGACCAGTTAACTGACAGTCAGCGCAGAATCATAAAACTCTGCAAAGAATGCGAAGACCGGGAACTGCTGAAAAAATTTACCCGTGGCGAAGTCACGATGATGAACTTGATAAGTTCACTGGAAACAAACAAGCAGTTGAGCGACCTTTTTTGGGCATACATAGACAAACGTTACAGCCAAATATACCAACTGTTGCAGGCAGAACCTTGTCCCGTTTTTGTAAAGAAAATTCAGGAACAAACATTGCTTGGCACCATGCAACTACACATCTCTCCGTCTCCAGTAACACCCAACTACCACTTCGAGTTGGACGAGAATGGGCTCCGCTACCGTTTCGGGCTGTTTGACGGACAAAAGGAGTTAGACATCAGCACTGGCAGCAACTATTTGGCATTAAGCCACCAGCCATGCGTGTTTGTGCTGGGGAAAACTTTGTTCTACACCGAGCACACCAACTACAAAGCCATAGCCACAATGGCCAAAAATGGCGAGATTAATGTACCAGTTGACAAAGTTGGCACCTACTTGAACACCTTCGTAAAAAAAGTGCTGCAAACCGAAAAAGCGGAATGCAAAGGTTTTGAAGTAAGAACCACCCAAACAGATTTGCGCGCAAAACTAACCACTACCGTCGACTCTTTCGGGAAAGCGGCCCTAAAACTTGAGTTCTGTTACGGAAGCGAAGAGTTTGCCTTCTACAGCGAACAGAAGCATTTAGTTTCACTTAAAGAAGAGGACGGACTCTACGTGTTTGACGTCTTCCTACGGAATTTCGAACGGGAAAATGAACTTATGGAAATACTGCGCCACCACAAAGTGGGCGAGAACGGCAGTTTCCTGTATGTGTTTAACAGTAACAGCACTCCAGAACAATTACTTGCGGAACCAGACATTTCAAGCAACTTCGTAACCAACTGCGAATTCGTTCTGCTGACCGACATTTCGGAGAAAGAAGACTGGTTTGACGTTAAAATGAATGTAGAGATACGCGGTTTCAGTATTCCATTTGCCAAACTCCGCCGCAACATTCTGAAGCGCCAAACCACATTCACACTACCCGACGGCAGTTTCTTCCACATTCCAGAAGAGTGGTTCACCATCTACAGCGACCTCTTCGAAAAAGCAGAAGACAACGGAGACCAACTAAAATTATCAAAACGCTATGCCGGACTCATTGCCGACTATAGCGAGGTGGCCACCACCTACATAAACCACATTAGGACAACCGACACCGAAGCGCCACAGAAACTCAACGCGCAGTTGAGGTCGTACCAACAAGAAGGCTTCAACTACCTCGTCAACCTCCACCAGCAAGGCTACGGCGGTTGTTTGGCCGACGATATGGGCTTGGGTAAAACCCTTCAGTTCATCGCGTTCTTCACACACCTTTACGGGAACTCTTCCGTTCAGCAAATGCCAGCCGCCGCACACAAGGTATGGCAATACCATAAAAGCGAACCTTCGCTTTTCGACCAAGTGTTAGACGAGCCTTCCATTTCCACAAATTCTGCAACAGAACAGAAATCGTGGAAACCAGCCTCTATTGTGGTTGTTCCAACATCGGTACTCTTCAACTGGGAGAAGGAGTTGCAAAAGTTCGCCCCTATGCTGCACTACACCACTTTTTACGGCAACAAGCGAATCAGCAACATTCACGCGCACACATTCGACGCCTACCACTTGGTGCTCACCACCTACTCTATTCTTACCCGAGATGCGGAGAAACTGGGCAACTACCAGTTTGAATGCGCAGTACTCGACGAAAGCCAGAACATTAAGAATCCACAATCGCAAAACCACCAGTCGGCAAAACAACTGAAGGCCCACAGTAAATTTGTGATTACCGGTACCCCTATCGAAAACTCGTTGGCCGACCTGTGGGCACAAATGAACTTTGCCTGCCCCGGGCTGTTAGGCAATTACCATGCTTTCTGCGAGAACTACACAGCCGAGAAACCAGAGCGCTTAAACGCACTGAAGAAAATGGTAAGTCCGTTCATACTCCGCCGCACAAAGGCCGAGGTATGCTCCGACCTACCCGAACTAACAAAAATAGACATTTGGTGCGAGATGGAAACCAAAGAGCAGAAAGCCTACGATGCGGAAAAATCGGCCGTACGAAACGCCATTCTGCACATTAGCGAAACCGGCACGCTGCACATTCTGCAACAACTCACCCGTCTGCGCCAAATTGCCTGCGACCCTACAATACTGCCAGAGTATGGCAATTTGTCGTCGGTAAAGAGGGAGTGGGTAGTGGAACACACCAAAGAGATCTACGAAAGCGGCAACAAGGTACTGTTGTTCTCTTCTTTTGTCAGTCAATTAAAACTGATTGCCAACGACCTGAAAAAGGAAGGCATCCCTTTTGATATGCTTACCGGAGAATCGTCTGGTGAGAACAGACAGAAAATAGTAGAACGTTTCCAAAACGATCCGAAACAAACTTGCCTGCTAATCTCGCTAAAAGCAGGCAGCACCGGCATCAACCTCACCGCCGCCAACTATGTGTTTCTACTCTCGCCATGGTGGAATCCGTTTGTGGAACAACAAGCCATCGACCGCGCCTACCGTATTGGGCAGAAGAACAATGTTACCGTCTACAACTTCATCACCAAAGACACAGTGGAAGAAAAGATACTGCACCTGCAAGAGAAGAAACGCAAACTGGCAAACAGCATTATCGACAGCGAGAATCCACTACAACACCTTTCTGCGGAAGACTTGGTTGAGTTAGTGTAAACGAAAAAGCCGATCGGAGAAACCGACCGGCTTTTCTTTCCTTTATGCCTCTGGAAGTAGAGCCACTTCCTTGTGGACTTTATGAAATAGGATAAGTGCTAAATTGAAGACGTATATATAATAGCAACTTGCCATTGTGATGGAAGAACGGACACCCATACCAAGAACGCTATGACAAATACAAACGGAAGCAATATAACCCGCACCCAAAAGAAGGAAGAGACCTTCAATATGCTTTTCGCTGTTCAACTGTTTCACGAGAACGAACTCGAACAACATTGCACCAATACACATAAATGCGCCTAACTGATACAAACCTTCAATTCCAAGATGATTGCCGTAAATTGCCAATGCTGGGATTGGAAGAAGTGATACTGCTGCCGATTTAACCTTATCGTTCAATAATGCGTGAACTGAATAAACTGCACATACAAAAATGAGAGCTAAAACCAATATATCCATAATCGTAATTGTTTTTGAGAGTAATTGTTTTGTTTTTGATGAGACAAAGATAGAGTGCTTTCCTTAGCCAGAAAAGAGCAAAAATGCACCAAAAGTAAGCACAACGTCATAAAACGACAAACAAATAGAAAAAAGCGGAAATAATCCCCCATATTAGACATTTAGTAGATTAAAAGCGGATTTCGTAGTGAAAATCTTTATTTTTGTAGAAAACCCATCATTTTTTCTTTATGAAAACCACCAAGTTATTCAGTTTACTGGTCCTTTTATTGTTATCAATTCCTGCTTTTGCACAGAAAGTAACCATCAAAGGAACGATTCTCGACCGCGATAACCAAGAAGCCATCGCTTATGCCGACGTAGTCGCTTATTTAGAAAGCGACACCACTGGCACCACCGCCGATGTGGGCATTACTGACGATAAAGGCCACTTTACCTTGGAATTGCCAAGTGGCGCATACCGAGTAGAAGTGGAATACTTAGGCTATAAGAAGAGTGTGCAGAAGTTGGCCGTTACTGGTGAAACTGACACACAAACCATGAAAACCATCCGCCTGCGTTCCGACGCCGAAATGCTGGAAGGCGCCGTTGTGGTGGCTAAAGCCATTGCCGTGCAGACCAAAGCCGACACTGTGGAATACAGCGCAAGCGCCGTTAAAGTGCCTGAAGGCTCTAACGTGGAAGCCTTGCTGAAAAAACTGCCTGGCGCACAAATCAGCAGCGATGGTAAGATTACTGTAAACGGCAAAGAAATTAAGAAGATATTAGTTAACGGTAAGGAATTCTTTAGCGACGACCCTCAAATCGCCCTTAAGAACCTTCCGGCTAACATTGTGGACAAGATTAAGTCGTACGACAAACAGAGCGACGAAGCCCGCTTGACCGGTATGGACGACAACGACGAGGAAGGCGTGCTCGACCTTAAGATTAAGAAAGGTATGATGCAAGGCTGGATGGGCAACGTGAAGGGTGGACTTGGCGCTTCGGTTGCTACCGACAAAGACTTTGAAGGCAACCGCATGCGTTACGACGGCAGTTTCTTGCTAAACCGTTTCGACGACGACCAGCAACTCTCGCTGCTTGGCCAAGGCAACAACATCAACCAACAGGGCTACTCTGAAAGAGGCGGGGCTCCAAGAGGTTCGGGCAACGGCATCAACTCTACCGCTATGACTGGCTTGAACTACGTGAAAGACAAGGGCAATCTCAAATACGGAGGTAACGCCCAATATGGTTTCAGCAAGACCGACTCTAAAAAGAGAACACTCACCGACTATAAGAAACAAGACTTAAAAGACAGCGTTATCACCACTGAACACCGTAAGCGCCACAATTTTGGTCTCGATTTCCAAACCGAATGGAAGCCAAACACGCTCAGCACCTTCCAGTTCCGTCCAAACGCAAGTTTCTCTAAGACAGACATGACTAAAGAGAAAGAGGCCTTAACCTACAACCGATTCTCTAAATCAAGAACCAACACTGGAACAGATACTGAAAACGAGAACCTCGATTTAGGAGGTAACTTCCGCTATGTGCAGCAGTTTAGCGCAAAGAAAGGCAGAAACCTGTCGGTATCTGCCAGAGTTAACTACAGCAAGAGCCACACCACTAAAGAGGACAACAGTGTTTTCGGAACTGCAGAAGGCCAAAAACAACTACCACGAAACACTTACAACAATGGCCATAACGAAAGTTACAACGCTTCTGCCGCATTTACCGAGCCTATCTCGTCGCACCACTTGATGCAGTTGCGCTATACCTTCCAATACAGAAACGCGCACCAAACAGACTATGCTTACGACGATACAGACAGCGTAGAGGCCATCATCGACTCTATCAGTTCCGATGTAAAGAACTACTACACCGCGCACGAAACTGAAATCAACTTGCAGGGTAAGTATACAAAACTCAAGTATAAGGTAGGTTTCAACTGGGCTCCACAATTAAGTGCCAGCAACGACGAGTTCCGCCTTTACCGCGACCAGAAAGCCAAAGTTGGCGGCGACTGGCAGTTAGACAATTTTGCGCCTAACTTAATGCTCCGTTACCAATTCAGCAAGAAACATTCCATCATGTTCCGCTACAGAGGTCAAGCCGCAGCACCAAATATCGAGTATTTGCAAGAATACATCGATATTTCCGACCCGCTCGACATCTCTATGGGTAACGAAGATTTGAAACCGACCTACACCAACCGCGTGTTCTTGCGCTACAACAACTACTTTAGCGAAATGCAGAGTAACTTGTCGGCCAACGCAAGTTTCAACAACACCATGAATGAAATCAGTAACGAAATCCGCTTCGACTCTACTGAAATCGGCACCCGTAAAATCACCCAAAAGAAGAACATTAACGGTTTCGGCAGTTGGAATTCAAGCGCATTCATTACCTACAACACCCCTATTCCGAACTCTCCTGTTTCACTTCAAGCCAGCACCCGTGGTTCGTTGAGCGAAAAGGTTGGTTTGGCATACGATAGAGAGAAGAACAAATCGGAAGAAAACAAAACCCTGACAAGAGGCTATACACAAGATATTAAGGGTACTTATAGCAAAGACGACTACGAATTCAGCATTTTCACTTCGTATGGGCTTTCAAGAAGACTTGAATACGACTTGGCAAGAAAATCGTGGGAGAAATTAGCGAATCCGTACGAAGACTTCTCTATCGGAGGCAACATGTCTGTCGCACTTCCTTGGAAACTCAACTTGGGTTCCGACTTCACCCACACCAATATGCAGGGTTACAAAGGTCTGAACAGCGACGAAAGAAACAAGCAAGGCTGGAAAGCAGAAATCAGCAGAAGGCTGGCCCAGACAGGCAGCATCGGCGCCAGATCTGTAGATGCAAAATATATTACAGCAGCAATGCAGCAGTACTTGAAAATCTCCTTCATAGGATAAGGAATCGGTTTTTTCTTCTGGCCTATCAGGTACGACATTACCATGCAGATTCCGGATCCGGCAAATCCGCCCCATGCACAGGCCATGTAGCCGTAACGCGGAACGAATGCTACGTTT
>JAKSKS010000025.1 GCA_024401615.1 Paludibacteraceae bacterium | reverse complement strand
CGAACTGTGAATATACCACAAAGATATTCGCATACCTTTCGCCTGCTACAGCGAAAGTGTTGTTCGTTGTTAACGACGATATTGAAGATGTGAGAACTGTGGGTATTGAAGATACCACCAAGAAGGCACAAATTAATTTCGGTATATTCGGAAAGGGTTATGTTAGTTGGCAGTTCTCGAAAGACATCAGCGCAACTTCTGAATTTGACATTTTTGCCCCTTATAATTTTAAGAATGTTGAATTTAACTGGAAAACCAACTGCGTGTTCAAGATTAATAACTATCTTCGAACAAAACTTGCTCTGAATATGCGTTTCGACAGCACTCCGATGTATCAGGATAACGAAAATCCGAAATTGCAGATATTGGAGCAGTTGGGTATAGGGTTTGTACTTAAACTAAATAAACAACCAAAGTAATATGAAACACCTTGTGATGCTGCTAATCGGTCTTTTTGCGTGTGTTAACGCGTCTTTGGCCGACGATAATATATTTCTGCCTACAGACGATTGTTTGCCCGACCCAGTGCTCGACAGTCTGACCATCGAGAACGGTCGCATTTACGTGGAAGATCATGTTATCACAACTGGCGAGCTCTCGTACGTGATGCATAAAGTTAATCCCACCCTTTACGAGAAACGTAAAGCGGGACAAAAGATGTATTTGATCAGTATGGGTGGAATCTTTTTGGGTACCGCTGCTATTTGTACGGGTAGCTATTGGGTGAATAATTTTACGGGCTCGCGTAAGGATGTGGGTAAAGGTTTGCTTATTGCGGGCGTGCCCGTTACTGCGGCTTCGGTATGTACCTTCTCTATAGGAGTGGCTAAAACCTACAAGGCAAGAAAGTCTTTTCTACGCAATTGCTTTGGACTGGCTTGGGTTGAAAGTGTAGATATGGGTGTAGGTGCCAACTCTGTTTCTGTTGGCTTGCGTTTTTAAATCCGGTTTAAAATATACAAATAAAAAAGGCACATCGTAAGATGTGCCTCTTTTATGTTGTCCCTTCAAGACTCGAACTCGAACAAACAGTACCAAAAACTGTTGTGCTAACCATTACACCAAGGGACAATCGAAATATGGTGCAAAATTAAGACAGTTTTGTTACAAAGCAAAATTTTGCACCGTTTTTTTTACTGTTATTTGGCAATGATGAGGTAATAGTTCTTTTTACCCTTCTGTACCAATAAGTATTTACCTGCGATAAGGGCTTCTGCACCTGCTTTTGCGCTTGCGTCGGCAACCTTTTCTTTGTTGATAGAGACGCCGCCGCCCTGAACCAACTTTCTCATTTCGCCCTTAGAAGGGAAAATAGCCGCCTTTTCGGTGCAAAGAGTAAGGATGTCGCAGTTCTCGATGTCGTCTTTGCTAACCTCGAACTGAGGCACACCTTCGAATACAGCCAAAAGGGTCTGTTCGTCTACTTTCTGCAAAGTTTCCTTGGTAGCCTTGCCGAAGAGAATGTTTGAAGCTTCAACGGCCTGCTCGTAGTCTTCGCGAGAGTGAACCATAACGGTAACTTCTTCTGCAAGACGTTTCTGCAATGAACGCATGCCCGGATCCTTGCGGTGCTCTTCAATCAAGTTGTCGATGGTAGCCTTGTCGAGGCTGGTGAAAATCTTGATGTAGCGTTCTGCGTCGGCATCGCTTACGTTCAACCAGAACTGGTAGAACTTGTATGGAGTGGTGTAGTCCTTGCTCAACCAAACGTTACCGCTTTCGGTCTTACCGAATTTGCCACCGTCAGCCTTAGTGATGAGCGGACAAGTAAGCGCGTAACATTCGTTGCCGTTTGTGCGGCGGATAAGTTCGGTACCGGTGGTGATGTTGCCCCACTGCTCGCTACCGCCCATCTGCAACTTACAGTTCTTGGTCTTGTTGAGGTAGAGGAAGTCGTAACCCTGCAACAACTGGTATGAGAACTCGGTGAAAGACAAACCGTCGCGAGCCTCACCGTTCAAACGCTTCTGAACGCTGTCTTTTGCCATCATGTAGTTAACGGTGATGTGCTTACCGATGTCGCGAACGAATTCCAAGAAGGAATAACCCTTCATCCAGTCGTAGTTGTTTACCAATTCAGCCTTGTTGGCAGCGTCGCTGTCGAAATCAAGGAACTTGCTCAACTGCTTCTTGATGCATTCAATGTTGTGGTTGAGGGTAGCCTCGTCAAGAAGGTTGCGTTCTGCACTCTTACCTGAAGGGTCGCCAATCATACCGGTAGCACCTCCAATCAACGCCAATGGCTTGTGACCGCAACGCTGGAAGTGACGGAGCATCATGATACCACAAAGGTGGCCAATATGCAGTGAGTCGGCAGTTGGGTCAATACCCAAGTAAGCCGTAACAGTCTCTTTTCCTAGTAATTCTTCTGTGCCTGGCATCATATCTTGCAGCATGCCACGCCATCTCAGTTCGTCTACAAAGTTCATCGAATGAATTTTTCTTTTTATATGTATGCAAATTTAAGACTATTCCGCCTTTTTTCCCATTTTTAAGCAAAGTTTCCTTGTTTTTTTGTTGTGTCGTCTTTATTTCTATCTGTTCGTTTTGTAAACTGAAAAATGGAATTTTGTCTTTTTTTTTATATTTTTGCAAATCTAAACAAAGATAAATAATAATTTATAGTTATATGATTCAGTGTCAAGACATTAAAAACGGAACCTGCCTTCTTATCGAAGGTCAGTACTATTTCGTAATCGAATTCCAGCACGTAAAGCCTGGTAAGGGTAACACTTTCGTTCGTACTAAGATGAAGAACGTTAAGACTGGTAACGTGCTTGAACGTACTTATCAGATCGGCTTCAAGTTGGAAGATGTTCAGATCTCTAAGCGCCCATACCAGTTCCTTTACAAGGAAGGTGATGATGCGTATGTATTCATGAACAACGAAACTTTCGAACAGATCAATATCGACAAGGTTGCTATCAATGGTGTTGACTTCTTGAAGGAAGGTGACAATGTTGACGTTGTTTCTCACGACGACCTCGTTCTTTACGCAGAACTTCCTGCAAAGGTTTCTTTGAAGATCACTTACACTGAACCTGGTTTGAAGGGCGATACTGCAACTAACACTTTGAAGCCTGCTACTGTTGAAACTGGTGCTACCGTTCGTGTACCTCTTTTCATTGAAGAAGGTGAAGAAATCATCGTTGATACTCGCGATGGTTCATATCTCGGCCGTGCTGTTGCTGGTTTGAAGAAATAATCGGTATTTGTTAAAATACTTAAAAAAGGGAGTCAAGATAATTCTTGATTCCCTTTTTGTTTGCTTTGTGCAAACATATTTTTCATAATTTCGTAGATTAAAACATACTAATTTATTTTCATGGAAAACACAAACGAAAAGAATTATAGTGCGGCCTTGGTAACACTGACCTCACTTTTCTTCATGTGGGGTTTTATTACCTGCTTGAACGATTTGTTAACCCCTTATTTGAAAGGCGTTTTCGAATTGAGCCACTTCGAGGCGAATTTGGTACAGTTTGCATTCTTTACTGCTTACTTCGTTATTTCGCTTATTTATTTCTTGGTATCTACATTCTACAAAGATCCTATTCAGAAAGTGGGTTACAAGAACACATTGGTTGCGGGTTTGGTTATTGCGGCTTTGGCTTGTTTCTTGTTCTACAAGGAGGCTAGTTCCGAAGATCCTAAGTTCCCATTGTTCTTGGGAGCTTTGTTCTTGTTGGGTACTGGTTTCACTTTCTTGCAGATTGCTGCCAATCCGTTGGTGTCAATGCTTGGTCCATCGCAAACATCTTCAAGCCGTTTGAATCTCTCTCAGGCATTTAACTCGCTTGGTACCACATTGGCGCCGGTTGTGGGTGGTTATTTCATCTTCACCTACTTCAAGTCTGACGCTAATTCGGCTAATGCGGTTCAAATTCCATATTTGGTGTTGGCAAGTGTCCTCCTTATGTTGGCAGGTATCTTGTTCTTCTCTAACGTGCCTAACAAAGTGAACACAGGTGCTGCTGCAACCGTTAAAGGTGCGGGCGCATTGAAGCACCCATACCTTGTTTACGGTATGTTGGGTATCTTCTTCTATGTGGGTGCCGAAGTTGCAATCGGTAACAACTTGATTGGCTTTATGCAGAGTTGTCACGGCTTGCAAACAGAAGTGGCAACCACTTATTTGATGTTCTATTGGGGTGGCGCAATGATTGGCCGTTTCATGGGTGCTATTTCTATGAGCCAGATGGATTCTTCGAAGGAGTACGTGTTGATGGCTGTTGCCGGAATCCTTACCACTGTCATCATCTGCTGCATCGCAATGAATACCAAGGCTAACGTCTCAATCTCAGAAGTGATTTACTTCTTCGTATACTTGGCATTGAACTATGTGATTTTCATGGCTGCAAAATCTCTACCTTCTCGCACGTTGGGCTTCTTTGCTACCGTAAACATCGCTTTGTTGTTGGTTATGCTTTGTTTCGACGGCCAAATCTCGTTGTGGGCAGTCCTTTCAGTGGGCTTGTTCAACTCAATCATGTTCTCAAATGTGTTCACCTTGGCTATCGATGGTTTGGAAGAATATACCGCTCAGGGCTCTTCATTGTTGGTAATGATGATTCTTGGTGGTGCTATTGTTCCTCCAATTCAGGGCTTGGTTACCGACTCTCTTTCTGCTGAAAATATGAAGTACGCTTTCTTCGTTCCATTGCTTTGCTACGCATACTTGGCTTGGTACGGTTTTGTTGGCTCTCATATTGGTAAGGCTAAGAAAAAGGTAGTTAAGCAGGAAGAGCATCCTGAAAGCATTGTGCTCAAGTAAATTTCAATTTGATTAATAACTAATAATAAAAATAAATGACAAACTCAGCTAAAAAGCCTTATGTTGTAGGCATTGACCTTGGTGGTACTAACACTGCTTTCGGTATCGTTGATGAAAAGGGTAATGTTGTTGCTCAGAATTCTATCAAGACTCAGCAGTATCCTGATCTTAACGACTATATGGCAGCACTTTCTTCTGCAATTAAAGCGCTTATCGAAGAAAGCAAGGTAGGTATCGCTAATGTTAACGGTATCGGTATTGGTGCTCCAAATGCAAACTACTACACTGGCAACATCGAACACGCTGCTAATTTGCCTTGGAAGGGTATCGTTCCTTTCGCTAAATTGCTTTCTGAAAGCACTGGACTTCCTGTTTCTTTGACTAACGATGCAAATGCTGCTGCTATTGGTGAGGCTACTTATGGCGTTGCTAAGGGCATGAAGGATTTCATTATGATTACTCTTGGTACAGGTGTAGGTTCTGGTATCTACTGCAACGGTAAACTCCTTTATGGTAGCGACGGTAACGCTGGCGAACTTGGCCACGTTGTTGTACGCCGTAACGGTCGTCAGTGTGGTTGTGGCAACAAGGGTTGCTTGGAATGCTACACTTCTGCTACTGGTATCGTTCGCACTGCACGTGAGTTCTTGGCAAACGATAAGACAACACATACTTTGCTCCGCAACTATAAGGAAGAAGAAATCACTGGTAAGATTATCACCGATTGCGCTCGCCAGGGCGATAAGATGGCTAACGACATCTTCGTTGAAACTGGTACTATCTTGGGTGAGGCTTTGGCCGATTTCGTTAAGTTCAGCAGCCCTGAAGCTATCGTTCTTTTCGGTGGCCTTTCTCAGGCTGGCGACCTTATCCACGTTCCAACAGCAAAGGCTATGAACGAAAATTTGATGCCAGTGTTCAAGAACAAGGTAAAGTTGCTTCAGTCTTCTTTGATTGGTGCTAATGCCGCTATTCTTGGCGCATCTGCTTTGGCTTGGGAACTCTAATTCTTAAGGCATAAAAATTTAAAGCCCGTGCAAGCAATTCGCACGGGCTTTTTTATTTCTTGTTCTTTGTCTTGTTAGAATCTGGCTCCTATTGTCAGGAGTAATTCCGAGGTCTTTAGTGTTTGACTCTCGGTCTTGTAGTCTCCTCCGCAAACGGATGGTAGAAAATCTGCCTTCTGGCTCTTGAACTGGTAGGCCAGGTCTGCGAACAAGAAGCGGTATTCGTATCCTGCTCCTGCTCCAATGTAGAACGCCTCGTGCGGAATCAATACGCTATAGTGTATGTCTTTTCCCTGCAAGTATGCCTTCGATGGCGTTTCGGCAGGCGAGGTAGTGAATGCGGCGCCTAAGCGCGCTTTAAAGTGCTGTGCGGGTGTTGTCTCGAAACCGGCCCTTATGGTGTGCACAGACTTCATATAGTCCTCTAAATAGTCTTTTACGTCGTTGTAGTAGTCGTATGAATTACCTACATTCAGTGCGCTGAAGTCTTGGTATGAATACTCAATGTCTAATACCGATTTTGAACCAATGTACCAACCGAATCCGGCTTCTGCCTTTAACGGTCCCCATTGGTGGTATTCCATGTCGTTATAGTTTTTATTCCCGTCTATTTTGTCTGATTTGTCGTAGGTGTTAACTACACCCGTTTCCTCGAAATTATAGCGTGTGGGAGATTGTAGCGCGAGTGCGATGTTTATGTCTTCTTTCAGTTTGATAACTGCACCTGCCTTAATGTTCCAAGCCGTGCATTTGGTGTCGAACGAGTTTGTCCCGTATTGGTTGACGGTGCTCTGTTCGTAGTTGCCGCGGATGAAGTTGATGCCTAATCCAAAGAAACGTCGGTTGCCAATGTTGAAACCATATGCTGCGCTGTACATGCCGTTGTTACCTTCTTCCGAAAAGTCTCCACCCTTGCTGCTTTGCGTGTTGTCGAAACTTTTTATGCGGTGATAAGATATACCTAATGCCGACGATACATAACCTTCGGCTTTGTGGTTGTTGCCTAATACAAAAACGCCTCCGGCATTGGCTAAACCTATGTTGTTATTCCCGTTGCTCATGCGGAAGTCGGGTGTGACGCTTACTTCCGATTTTTTTGTGAAAAGGCCCAAGCCTGCGGGATTTTCTCTGATGACACTGATGTCTTCCCCTATTGCAAGACGTGCTCCTGCCATTGCGCTGTAGCGCGCGCTTCCCAATACGGCTTCTTCGTAACTCAACGACAGACAGCGGTTGCCGAGCGACATGGCGTCGTCGGTTTGGGCATATGCGAAGCCTGTGATTGCTATAAGTGGAAGGGTAAGTATTCTCTTTTTCATCGTAGTTTCCTTTACATCTGCTAAATTACTGATTTTTGCCTAATTGGTGGAGTCTGAACACTTAAATTTGAGAAAGACGTATTCTTACTTTGAACATGAATGCCGATTTCAAACCTCGCAGATACAGCATAAACAGGTCTTTCATATTGTGGATGTTCCGGTATGTTTTGCCGTCAACAGAAACCACCTGCATTGTGGTTGGCGAGGTGCCTCTCATCACGCCAATGTGTGCAGAAAAGTCGTCTTCTGCACTAAAATAGAGCCGGTAATCGTTGTCTGAAATTTTAATTATGCTGGCACGGTAGAGCATTCTTCCATAAAAAGACGCAGTAGAGTGTGATGGGTTCAGTAATTCGCATGCGAACTCAAAATTTTTTCCGTCGCTGCTTTTCCAAAGTGTCAAGCCCTTGAATTTTTCGTAGCATGTTAGCCAGTAATGGTTGTCGAAAAATTGTACGTCAATGTGCCAAGGGTGTATCTCTTTACCTTTAAAATTACAAACCTCAATTTCCGACCAGTCTTTCCCGTCTGTCGATGTTTGGTAGTTGATGGTGTAGCTGCCGTTTGCCACTTTCAAATCTACCATCCACATTTTATAGCAGTTTTGGTAGAGTAGGGCTGGCGATACCATTTCCCTTCCGTACATTTTCGAGAGGTCCATTACAATTTCTCCCTTATCCCAGTTTACGCCGTCGGTAGAGCGTTTCCTGAGTAGGTAGTGCTTGCTGTCTGTGCTGTAGTTGTGTTTGCCGTTCCGTTTGGTTAACCGGTACCAGCATTCTAAAGCACCCTCCCGAATGGTTAAGTGAGGGTCGGAATAGTAGTCGTAATCTTCAATTTCTTTGGCTGTAAGGTTTACAATCGGGTTGTTTCCCGTGGTCTCCCAGTGAAATCCGTCGTTTGACGCGAATACGGATGGACACTCATATCGGTCTCTGTAAGGATTCGTTTTGTGGGGGTAGGGGGTGTTGGCCATCCAGTAGGAGTATCCGTTCCATGGAGTTGGAAAATACAACACGCTCGGATGGTAAGGCGAATTGCTACCATCGAAGGTGGGTATGTATAGCGGAGACTGATTGTTTGCTAACAGTTTTTCTAATAGATGGACCATAACAACTACTATAAGTAGAAATTTATGTAAAAGTAGGTAAAACTTTATAATTAGGGGGAAGGTCCATAACAAAAAAGTGTGCCGAATTGCTTCAGCACACTTCCTTGTTTATAGTGTTTAATCTGTTTTAGAATTTAGCACCAATAGTCAACATGATGTTGTGGGTCTTGATGGTCTGTTTGATTGGGTCAATCTTCCAACCGTCAATGTCGCCAGTCTCTTCTTTCAAATATGGTTCCTGCCATTCGTAGAAGTCTTCCTTCTGCTGCTTGTTCACGTAAGCCAAGTCAGCATAGAAGTGCTTGCCGTGGTAACCTGCACCAATGGTGAAGTAGTTGGCTGCCTTTGGAATAGCGTATGAATAAAGAACTGACTCATACTGGTAAGGAACGTACAAACCGTTGTTGTAGAGAGGATCTCTGTTTACGTTGCGGTTGTGGCAGTCGTCCTGGGTAGGTGAAGTCTGGTGTGCGAAACCGAGACGGCCTGCGAAACCATCAACAATCTGAATTTCAGCACCAACCTTGATGGTGTGGGTAGCCTTGTAGTTGTTGTCGATGAAGTATTTAGCATCGCGGAACTGGTGGCCTCTGTAGTCTTTGATACGGAGAGAAGAAGCGTTACTGTAGATGTAGTCGATGTCGGCAACAGCGCGCTTGCCCATAATGAAGCCCAAGCTACCTTCAACCTTCAAAGGAACCTGAATGTCGTATTCAGCGCCTTCGTAACCAGAGTATTCGCCGGTAAGGTTGTTGTCTTCGTCTCTTTCTGGATAAATAGCGTTTTCATTAACTGAGTACCAAGTAGGAGAAGTGAATGAAGCACCAACTCTTAAGAATTTTGCAGGTCTTGCAATAACACCCACGCTCAAGTTCCAGCCATTTGCCTCAACGTCGAAGTCGTTGTCTTCCCAATCGCGGCCAATGTGTGCTTCGGTAGACTGCTTGTAACTCAAAGTTGTTGCATTGATGCCGATACCAGCGTATACGGTGTTGCTGATGTTCATACCATAAGCGAAGTTCCATACGCCAGAACCATCGTCTTCAATGAACTCGTTCTCGTAGTAGGTACCATCTTCAAGATAACCTGTTGTATAGGTGTCTCTGTTATAGTTAGCCAAACGATTGTAAGAGATAGCGAAAGAAGAAGTGATGTAGCCTTTCTTTCTGTTCTTCTTGCCGAAGTTCATTACAACGTTGAAGTTGTTGATGTTGAAGTCAGCGTTACCATCGTTGTCCAAATTCAAGTTAGGAGTGATGCCAATATCCCATTTGCGGTAGATACCGAGTGCTGCTGGGTTGTCTTTAATGGCGCTTGCGTCGCCACCGAGGGCGCCCATAGCACCTGCCATACCAGCATAGCGGGCTGTACCGAGTACGGGTTCTTCAGAACTCATTTTCAATGCGCGACCTGCAAATGTCAATGCGTCGTCGTCTTGTGCGAAACCAGCGGTTATGCTTGATGCGATCAAACCGCAAATCAAAGTTATTTTTTTCATATTGGAGAATGTTTCTTAATTGATAAAATGTCCGTTTGTGTGGACTGTTTAACGGCGTCCGCCACGGCTGCTACCGCCACCGTAAGAACCGCCTCTGCTACTGCTTCCGCCGAAAGAAGAAGAACCACGGCTGCTGCCACTGCTGTAAGAAGAACTGCTACGGCTGCTTGAACCACGGCTGTCGCCTCCGTAAGAGCGGCTTGAGCTTGAACTTGAGCTTGAACCAGAAGAGTAAGAGCGGGTGGTGTTAGAAGAACCGTTGCTCGAACTGCTGCTTCTGTATGAGCGGGTGCTGTTGTTAGAAGAACTGCTGTTGCTTGAAGAGTTGTTGTAAGAACTGCTGCCTCTGTACGAGCGGGTGGTGTTAGAAGAGCCGTTGTTAGGGCTGCTGCTTCTGTATGAACGGGTGCTGTTCGATGGAGCAACGTTTGTGCGTGAACCTCTGCCGCTGTATGAAGAACGGTATGAGTCGCCATTGATGTTGCCACGGCTTTGTGCTCCGTAAGAACGTGTGCTGTTGGTACTGTTGCTTACGCCGCCTCTATGACCGCCACGGGTGTCTCTGCCGTTATATCTGTTTGTCTTTTGAAGCGAACTTCTGTTGCCAAGCATATTGTTACGGCTGTAAGAATGGCGGTTGTAGTATGGAGTTAGGTGCTTGTGGCCATAATAGTGTGTACCTGCTGGACGGTATCCGCCATAGTAGTGATGGTGGTGGTATGGGTAACCGTAACCATAGTAGCCATAGTAACCATAATATCCCCAACCTGGGCCCCAGTAACTTGAGTGACGGTAGTAGTAACCATCCCACCATGGGTCGTAATTGGTGTAGTATCCGTAACCATAGTAACCGGTGTAGTAACCCCAGCGCCATGACCATCCTGGGCGATAGTAGGTGTAGTATGGGTTCTCATTGATAACGTAGATGTTGGTAACATTTACGTCTCCATCTGTATTAGCCGACTCGCTGGTGTATACCGGAAGGTCTGCATCGTGAAAACGGTTCAAGCGGCGTGAGTAAACATAGTCGCTAGCGTCGGAGGCGATGAGTGTGTCGGTATCGTATGCGTGTCGAGATACTTGTGCGGTGTTTTGAGCAGGTTGCGCTTCTTGCTCAACTTGTTCTTCGCTAACTTCTGGATCTTCGTCAGGATTGTAGTAAATATCGTCCTGTGCAAAGCCTGAAAATGAAGGAAGGGCAAAGGTCGCGAATGCTAACGCGAGTTTTAGTGTTTTGTTCATATTCTTTTCCTCCTATAGTTTATTCGTTTTTCTTATTCTATTTATGTTTGTACAAACACCGTGCCAAACATTTTTCCTTTATTTTGACACAAATTGTTCTTATCTTTGTTGCAGTTACTTATATGGGCTTTAATACCTATATTAATATACTACTATTGATTTTGACAAAGATAATCAAAAAAAGTTATTTGATAATCTTTTGTTTCTGCTAAAAGGTTCTAATCTCCACCAATAACAATAAGTTATGGACTATTCTGAGTTTTTTTTCTCTATTCCGTCTGCTGCGCAAGATTTTGCTGCCGATGTGCTCCCTTCGTTTTTCGAAGATGCGGGCTTTGAAAGTTTCGAAACTGCCGATGGCGGTTTAAAGGCCTATGCTCCTTTCGACGCCGTAGATGACATAACTGTCAGAACTGCGTTAGATGCGTTTGTCGCTTCTTTCCCTATGGCAGAGGGCATTACTTATACCTCTAAAAAAGTGGCAGATAGAAACTGGAATGAGACTTGGGAACGTGAATCTTTCCGTTCGTTGGTTTTTGCCGACCGGTGTGTGGTGCACAGCCCGCTGGTGACCGATGTGCCTAATTTGGAATATGATATTCTGATAGACCCGAAACAGGCTTTTGGTTCGGGTAGCCACGAAACTACCACGCTTATGATCAACCGAATATTGTCGGCTGAATTGTCTGGAAAGTCGGTCGTAGATGTGGGGTGTGGTACGGCTATACTTGCTATTTTGGCAAAAAAGAAAGGTGCAGGCAATGTGGCGGCTTTCGATATTGACAAATGGGCTTACGAAAATGCTCTGACCAATGTTGAATTGAATGGAATTAAAGATATTGACTTGAAACTGGGTGGGTTTGAGGTGATGCCCGACGGTGAATATGATTTTATCTTCGCCAATATAACACGCAATATATTATTGGAAGGACTGCCTGTTTACGCTTCCCACTCAAAAAAAGGAACCCGTATGTTTATGAGCGGATTTTTCCCTAATGATATTGACTTTGTCCGTGAAAAATGTGCTGACTTCGGCTTCTCGTTAGTCGACACTTCAGAATTGAACGGCTGGGCCTCGGTTGAGTGTGTGAAACTTTAACGCTATAATATAGATATGGAATTTAACGATGAATTTAGAAATCTGTACAAATTGGTTGAGCGAACTGCTTCCAACGTGTTCCTTACAGGAAAGGCCGGTACTGGTAAAACCACTTTTTTAAAGTATCTTCGGCAAAATTCATGTAAGCGAATGGTGGTTGCTGCTCCTACGGGTGTGGCGGCCATCAATGCGGGTGGTGTCACCCTGCATTCGTTATTTCAGTTGCCTTTCGAACCGTTTGTGCCTAACTCTTTCCAAAAAGACACAAATTTCCGTTTCAGTCGCGAAAAACAAAACATCATCCGAAGTTTGGACCTGTTGGTGATAGACGAAATAAGTATGGTGCGTGCCGACTTGCTTGATGCTGTCGATGCAACGCTCCGCCATATCCGTCGTAACCAACTTCCGTTTGGAGGCTTGCAACTGTTGCTTATAGGTGATATGCAGCAACTTCCGCCAGTGGTTCAACCCCATGAAGAGGAATTGCTAAAGGCGCATTATCCAACTTCTTATTTCTTCGATAGCCTGGCCTTGAAAAAAGCGGGCTTCTCTACAGTTGAACTGACAAAGATTTACCGACAGTCCGATGCTACGTTTGTGGATTTGCTCAATGCAGTTCGTACCAATACGGTTAACGCAACCCAGTTGACGGTGCTGAATGCCCGGTATAATCCGAATTTCGACCCAGAAGTTGAGGAGGGTTACATTAGGCTGACAACACATAATAATAAGGCAAAACTGGTCAACGACCAGAAACTCGAGGCCTTGCCGAATCCGTCTTTTACTTTTACAGCAACTGTTACCGGCAACTTCCCAGAATCGTCGTTTCCTACCGACGAGAAACTGGTCTTGAAAAAGGGTGCCCAGGTGATGTTTGTCAAGAACGACCCGTCACCAGAAAAGGCGTTCTTTAATGGTAAAATTGGTGTGGTTTCATCCTTGGGCGAAACATCTATAACCGTTCAGTTCCCCGACGGGAAAACTGTGGATGCGCCTTTGCTGTCTTGGGATAATAGCCAATATGAATTGAATGAAAAAACAAAAGCGATAGAAGAGAAGGTGATTGGCACTTTCTCTCAGTTCCCTCTGCGCTTGGCGTGGGCCATTACCATTCATAAAAGTCAGGGCTTGACTTTCGACAAGGTCATTCTCGACGCCAACAGCGCCTTTGCTCACGGACAGGTTTATGTGGCATTGAGCCGGTGTCGTACATTAGAGGGGCTGGTGCTCTCCACACAATTGTCTGCCGATGCTATTAAAAACGATCAGCGTATTCAGGCATTCTCCGACACCGCCCGCCAACAGATTGTTGCAGACGAGCAGTTGACTGTGATGGAGTCGAACTATTATGAGCATCTTTTACTCGAACAGTTCGATTTCTCGAACATCAACTCCATATTGTTGTCGTTATCACGAGTTGTTTCTGAATATTTCAGCCAGGCGCATTTGCCTTTGCTGCATGAACTCAAAAAACAGCAAGAGAACTTCCAAAAGGAAGTCGTTGAAGTGGCAGCCAAATTCCAAGCGCAGGCTACTGCTTATTATAGGAACAGGGACGAACGTTTGCAGGAACGTGTCAGCAAAGCGTCGACCTACTTCTCTGGAAAATTAGAGGAAATGGTGGCCCCTCTGTTGCCGAAATTGAAGGTAGAGGTCACCCGAAAAGAAGTGAAAACACGCTACGCGGCCTTGTGCGAAGACCTGAAACTTCAGTCCAATGTCAAAACACAAACCTTAAAGCAGGCGGCGGAAAGTTTCACGATAGCGTCTTATTTGCGAGAAAAGGCGCTTGCCTTGGTTGGAGACGACGAGGAAGAGCAGAAAAGAATAAGGAAATCGAAATCTTCAAAAAAGAAAACTGCGTCAAAAGAAAAGTCGTCAGAGGATAAAGCTCCAAAGATTCCTACAATCCAGTTGTCGTACGATATGTATCGGAGTGGAAAGACACCGCAGCAGATTGCCGACGAGCGCGGAC
This sequence comes from Paludibacteraceae bacterium, assembly GCA_024401615.1. GTDB lineage: Bacteria > Bacteroidota > Bacteroidia > Bacteroidales > Paludibacteraceae > Physcocola. The sequence continues at coordinate 6,295 of JAKSKS010000025.1, read as the reverse complement.
TCGCGTTGAGCACTATTGTCGGTCATCTGTCAAGTTATGTCGCAAATGGCACATTAAGCGTTACCGATTTCGTACCGGCATCTAAAGTTGAGGCGATAGAACAGTATTTAGACAGTCACCCAGAAGTGCAAACGCTGACAGAAGTACGGGCGGCGTTAGGCGAAGATTATACCTTTAGTGATATTAAAATGGTGTGGTCGTTGCCAAAATATCGCGAGTCATAGCGTCATTCAATTAGAAACTCGGTATATTTGCCCTACAAATACTCTGTTATGCGACATTTCCTTCAATATTTAAAGTATTGTTTCACTTCAAAGTATCGTCATGGTTATGGTATCCATTCTCCTTATGTCTATCATTTAGTGACGACTATCATAGAAGAAGACCTACCTTATTATAAGTATAGTCTGATAGAACAGATCCGCACAAAGATGTGTAGGACCGATGAAAAGATAGGTGTGTTGCAATCCGATGGCACCAAGCAGCTCCGCAGCATGAAATCTGTAATAGAAAAGTATGCGGTTTCTCCTAAATATGGCCAGTTGTTGTTCCGCCTTGTAAACTACTATAAACCAGATGTCGTTTTAGAGTATGGGGCCACATGTGGAATCTCGACCATGTATTTGGCGGCGGCAAATTCAAAAACTTCGGTTTTTTCGTTAAGTGCTCAGCCGGAAATGGCCGATTTGGCACAATCTTTGTGTGTTAGAGTGGGTATGCACAACATAAAGAGAGTAGTGTGTGCAGACGAAGAATCGGTGTTTGACGGCATTGTTAGCAAGATGTCTCGAAACGACTTCTTTTATATAAACTCGGCAACAGCCGACGAGGTCCAGCATCTAGTGAAGAGCAGGATGGACAAATTCGGCGAGCGTTTCTTTATTGTAGTACCTTGTCCGTATGAAACTGCGGAAATGTGGAGCGTGTGGGAGAACCTTAAATCCGACAACCGTGTGAAGGTTTCTGTTAACCTCTATCAATTGGGCATTTTAATTGCAAGTAACGATTTGCAGAAAGAAGATTACATTGTGCGATATTAATTAACAATTTTTCGGTCTGTTTTATTGATTGAAAAGTTTGATTGTTTAGGCACAACTATTTTTCTTCTTTTGGAGTTGTTATTTATAAAAAAAGATATATTTTTGCACACCTCTAAGAGGTCATATGTTTTTTGTTTAACGAAAACTCAGTCTTATGTATTGGACACTAGAATTAGCGTCAAAGCTGGAAGATGCTCCTTGGCCAGCTACTAAGGATGAACTTATTGATTATGCAATGCGTTCTGGAGCCCCTCTTGAAGTAATTGAAAACTTACAAGAATTGGAAGATGAAGGCGACGTCTATGAAAGCATTGAAGATGTTTGGCCAGACTATCCAAGCAAAGAAGATTTCTTGTTTAACGAAGACGAATATTAAATTTTTGATTAGGCGTCGGGAATATTAGTGAGTAGGGATTTTTAGCGAAATAGTCCTTAAAAATGGTACTTTTGTTGCTAGTTATTCCAAAAATTGCTAATATTGCTGATAATTTTGGTTGTATTCTCATGATGTGTCTGAAAAAATTGCTTGTAACTGTTTGTGCTTCAGCACTTCCATTTATTGGACAGGCGCAATTTGATACTCAGAGAACTCATTATATGTATGGACCTACTGCCTACAATCCGGGAGCGGTCGCACAAAATGACATGTGCAACGTTTTTGGAACTTACAGATTGCAGTGGGCGGGTTTTGAGGGCGCGCCTCATGAGGTTTTTGTCGCAGGTGACATTCCGCTCTCAATTGCCGGTACTAAACATGGCATTGGCGTCAGTTTCGCTACTGAAAAGATGGGCGTCTTTGATAACAAAACGTTCTTGTTGCAGTACTCCTACAAAATGCCACTTTGGCGAGGCCAACTGGGACTCGGACTTAATCTAGGTATGATTAACTTCGGGTACGACGAAAAATATGTTGCTAATTTCACTGGCGCAGAAGATGGCAAGGAAACACCGGGCCATACGGCTCAAGAGTTAGCACAGGGCAGTGAAAACACCAATATGGCTTTCGACTGCGGTTTCGGCGCTTATTATTCAGATGAAAGCCTTTATTTGGGCTTTTCGGTTTTGAATCTTAATAAACCATCGCTCGATGTTTCGTTGAACGGATCTGAAGATGAATCCAGCGTGGCTAGAGTCTTTTATTTGACCGGCGGTTATGATTTGCCACTGTCAAATGAAAACTATCACTTGAAACCTTCGGCCTTGTTCCGAACCGATTTTAAAGTGAATTCTTTCGACCTCACTTGTTTGGTCGACTATAAGAAACGCTTTACTGGAGGATTGGGTTACAGGTTTGGTGATTCTTTCGATTTTATGGTCGGAGCTAATTTACTTAGCGGATTATTTATAGGTTATGCTTATGACCTTCCCGTAACAAGTATGATAAAGTCGGGGGGGAGTCATGAAGTGTGCCTCAAATATTCTTTTACGCTAGAATTCGCAAAGAAAAATAAATATAAAAGTGAACGTATTTTATAAACTAAAAGAGCAATCAAGTAATTTAAATATCATGAAAAAACTGTTAATTTTTTCAGGAATAACAGCCCTTCTCGCAAGCTGTGGCGGTGGCAACAACGGTGAGTTGGTGGGTGTTTATTCAAAGTCGTGGAAGGAACCGACCCCATACGGTATGCTTTTCGTTAAGCGTGGTTCGTTCACAATGGGTCAGAATGACCAGGATGCTAACTGGGCGATGACTTCTCAGTCAAAGACAGTGTCTCTTGACGCATTCTGGATGGATGAGACCGAAATCACCAATGGCGAGTACAAACAGTTCGTTTATGGGGTGCGTGACTCTATCGCTCGCGAAACGTTGTCTAATGTTGACGAGACATACAAAATTACCCAGGACAAGAAGGGTAACGAGCTCGAAAAACCAAGACTTAACTGGAAGAAGAATATTCCATGGGAGAAGCCTACTGAAGATCAGAAGATCGCTATCGACAGTATGTTCTACATGGGTGAGGACAACATCGATATCGCTCCTCAGTTGAACGGTATGATTATGTCTTACCAATATTCTTGGGTTGACTATGTTCAGGCTGCTAAAAAGGAAAATAAGTTCGATCCTATGATCGGTTCTTATAACCGTAGCCTTGCCGGCCTCGGCCGTACTAAGGACAGTGCTGATGTGATGGTTAAGAAGGATACTTCTTACTACAACGCTGAAGGTCACATCATCAACCGCACTGTATATCGTGAGTTGAAGCACCGTTCAGACTTCATCTCTCGTAAGCGTATCAACATCTATCCTGATACATTGTGCTGGATTCGTGACTTCACTTACGCTTACAACGAACCATACATGAAGATGTACTTCGCACACCCTGGTTATGGTGAATATCCAGTTGTTGGTGTGTCTTGGGAACAGGCTCAGGCATTCTGCCACTGGCGTACTTTCTTGTTCAACTCTTATCAGGTTGCTCACAAGGGCGTTCGTGTACAGGACTTCCGCCTTCCAACAGAAGCTGAGTGGGAATATGCTGCTCGTGGTGGTAAAGACCTCTCTATGTATCCTTGGGGTGGTAACTACATCCGTACCGCTAAGGGTTGCTTCTTGGCTAACTTCAAGCCTCAGCGTGGTAACTATACCGACGACGGTTATTTGATTTCTTCACGTGTTGCTTCTTTCCCTCCAAACGATTACGGTTTGTATGACATGGCTGGTAACGTAGCAGAATGGACTTCATCTGCGTTCCACGAATCTAACTATAGCTTCGTGCACGATATGAACCCTAACTACGAGTACAACGCTAAGTCTATGGACCACGACGTTATGAGAAAGAAAGTTGTTCGTGGTGGTTCTTGGAAGGACGTAGGTATCTTCTTGCAGTGCGGTGTTCGTACTTATGAATACCAGACTGAAAACCGCTCATTCATCGGTTTCCTTTGTGTACGTAGCTACATCGGCGCTGAATAAAATCTTACAATCTAATATAATGTTAAACTAAAAATAATTGAATTAAAATGGGATTCATTGAATTTATCCAATCTGAAAAGGGAAAAAAGATGACTGGTGCTGCATATTCACTTGGTGCATCTGTCGTTATCGTAGGAGCTTTGTTTAAGATTCAGCACTGGCCAGGTGCAGGTCCTATGCTTTGCGTAGGTATGTTGACTGAGGCTGTGTTGTTCGGTCTTGGTGTATTTGATAAGCCTCACAAGGAATTCGACTGGTCAATCGTTTATCCAGAACTCGAAACTGGCGAAGCTGCTGAAGCTTCTGCTTTGGTTGACAATAAGAAGGGTGGCAAGAACGAAATTGCTGTTCCTGAAATCGATACTAAGTCTATGGTTGAAGAACAGGTTAAGAAGTTGGCTGAAAGCGTTACTAACCTTAACACTACTGCAACTCAGATCGGTTCAATCGCTTCTGCTGCTAGCGAATCTCAGGCTTATGTTGCTAACTTGAACAAGGCAACTCAGGCTGCTTCTGCTTTCGCTGCATCTCAGGCTTCTTTGACTACTGCTTCTGACGCATTGGTTTCTTCTTACCAGAACATCGCTTCTAGCATCGGTGCTGCTTCTAACGGCTCACAGAACTTCGCTCAGCAGATGGACGGTATCACTAAGAACATTTCTACTATTAATTCAGTTTTCGAATTGCAGGTTAAGTCTGTTAACGAACAGAACGAGGCTATGAAGTCTCTTGCAAGCGCTGTAACTAAGATCCAGGGCTCTCTTGAAAACTCTGCTCAGAGCGCTGCTGACTACCAGAACCAGGTTAAGGCTCTCGCTGACAACTTGAAGCAGTTGAACGGCGTTTATGGTGGCATGCTTAACGCTATGACTATCCGCGGTTAATTCGGATATTGATTAATTAGTAAAATTGTTTTAAGTTTTAATACAGTACAATGGGAGCAACGAACTGTCCGGAAACCCCGAGACAAAAAATGATCTCCATGATGTATCTGGTGTACACGGCGCTCTTGGCGTTGAACGTGTCTGTACAGATCCTCGATGGTTATAAATTGGTGCAAGACTCATTGAAGTCTTCAATGACAATTTCTGAAAACTCAAAGGCTGCATTGGATAAGTCTTTCGACAAGGAACTTGCTAACAACCAGGCTAAGTTCAAAGGTCCTAAGGCTCATTACGATGCTGTTAACAAGGCTGCTGATGAAACTATCAAGTATATTGAAAGTATCAAGGCTGATATCATCCAAGGTGTAGACGGCGCTCCTGCTGATACACTTTCTGACGGTGGTCTTGGTGAGTTGAACATTCCAAGTGTAATTTGGAAAACTAAAATCGCTACTAAGGGTGAATCTAAAGATGGTCTTCTTTACGAAGCTGTTGAAAAGTTCCGCGCTGTAGTTGAAAAGGCTTATGGTAAGGACCAGGATGCAATCGCAGATCTTAACAAGACTTTCGAAATGAAGTCTAAGAAGACTGAAACTGGTACTCGTACTTGGGAAGCTCGTATCTTCGAAGATATGCCTGCTATCGCTTGTATGACCATGTTGACTAAGACTGAGAACGATATCCGTAACACTCAGGTTCAGGTAGGTAAGTACTTGCTCGGTTCTGCTGACGCTGAAGACGTTCGTGTGAACAAGATGGAAGCTATCGCAGTTTCAAACTGTGGCTACGTTCTCCGTGGTGGTAAGTACGAAGCTAAGATTATCTTGGCTGCTATCGACTCAACTAAGAAGCCAGATATTTATATCGGTGGTAACAAGTTGGGTGAAGATGGTAAGTATGTTGTACCTTGTGGTTCTATCGGTAACAAGAAGTACTCTGGTTACATCTCTGTTAAGCAGAAGGACGGAACTGAAAAGAAGTACGAATTCTCTAACGAGTATACTGTAGGTGAACCTACTGCAACTATCTCTCCAGATATGTTGAACGTTGTATACGCTGGTTATCCTAACCCAATGAGCGTATCTGTACCAGGTGTTGCTATGAGCGACGTTACTGTTACATTCTCTAACGCTAGCACTTCTAAGAAGGGTGACGGTTCATTCGTTATCGTTCCTAGCAAGCCAGGTGCTAACTGCGAAGTTAACGTAACTGCTAAGATCAACGGTAAGCCACAGAAGATGGGTAGCAAGACATTCCGTATCCTTCCTTTGCCACCTCCATTGGCATTCTTGAAGGGTCCTAACGGAGCTACTTTCGGTGGTGGTAACATCAAGAAGGGTGCTTTGATGCAGGCTACTGAAGTTGTCGCTGAATTGAACTCTGACCTCTTGAAGAACGTTAAGTACACCGTATTGCGTTTCGATCTGAAGTCATCCGACTCCACGCCTAACACC
>JAKSKS010000024.1 GCA_024401615.1 Paludibacteraceae bacterium | reverse complement strand
CTAAGATGATCAAGTATTACAAACAGAACACCAAGTAATTCAATTAGACAATGGCTAATTTTTATACAGATAATCCGGAACTCAAGTATCACTTGAACAATCCGATGATGCAGCGCATCGTTGAACTTAAGGAACGTGGTTTCGAAGACAAGGATAAGTACGATGAGGCTCCAGTTGATTTCGAAGATGCTATGGACTCTTACGACAGAGTTCTTGACATTGTAGGTGAAATCAGTTCAGACATTATCGGCCAGAATGCCGCTGGTGTTGACGAAGAAGGCCCTCACTGCGAAAACGGTCGCGTACGCTACGCTTCTGGTACTCAGCAGAACGTAGACGCTATGATTGCCGCTGGCATGAACGGTATGACCATGCCACGCAAGTACAATGGTCTTAACTTCCCTATGGTTCCATACGTAATGTGTGCTGAACTCGTTGCACAGGCCGATGCTGGTTTCAGCAACATCTGGTCTTTGCAAGACTGTATTGAAACTCTTTACGAATTCGCTAACGATGACCAGCGTAGCCGCTTCATCCCTCGCGTTTGTGCTGGTGAGTCTATGTCTATGGACTTGACTGAACCAGATGCAGGTTCTGACTTGCAGCGCGTTATGTTGAAGGCTACCCAGTTGGAAGACGGCTCTTGGGTGTTGAACGGCTGTAAGCGCTTCATCACTAACGGTGACGCTGACATCCACCTCGTTCTTGCTCGTTCTGAAGAAGGCACTAAGGACGGTCGTGGTTTGTCTATGTTCATCTACGACAAGCGCCAGGGTGGTGTTGATGTTCGTCGTATCGAGAACAAGCTCGGTATCCACGGCTCACCTACTTGCGAATTGGTTTACAAGAACGCTAAGGCTGAACTTTGCGGCGACCGCAAGCTCGGTTTGATTAAATACGTTATGTCTTTGATGAACGGTGCGCGTTTGGGTATCGCTGCTCAGTCTGTAGGTCTTTCTCAGGCTGCTTACAACGAAGGCTTGGCTTACGCTAAGGACCGTGCACAGTTCGGTAAGAACATCATCAACTTCCCTGCTGTTTACGACATGCTTGCCATCATGAAGGCTAAGCTCGACGCAGGTCGTTCTTTGTTCTACCAGTGCGCTCGCTACGTTGACGTTTACAAGGCTCTTGAAGACATCGAACGCAGCCGCAAACTCACCCCTGAAGAAAGAAAGGAATGCAAGACCTTCTCTAAGTTGGCCGACGCGTTCACTCCTCTTGCTAAGGGTATGAACTCAGAATATGCTAACCAGAACGCTTACGACTGTATCCAGATCCACGGTGGTTCAGGTTTCATGCTCGAATACGCTTGTCAGCGCATCTACCGCGACGCCCGTATCACTTCTATCTACGAAGGTACTACCCAGTTGCAGACTGTTGCTGCTATCCGTTACGTTACTTCTGGTTTCTACAACACAGTGCTTAACGACTACTTGGCAGAAGAAGTTGCTCCTGAATTCGCAGGTTTGAAGGCTATGGCTGCTGCTATGGTTAAGAAGTACGAAGAGGCTGTTGCTAAGGTGAACGAAGCTGCTAACGAAGAAATGCACGACTTCTTGGCTCGCCGCTTGTACGAAATGGCTGCTGACTGTATCATGAGCTTGCTCATCATTAAGGATGCTAGCAACCGTCCTGACCTCTTCGCTAAGAGCGCTAACGTATACGTACGTTTCGCTGAAAGCGAAATTGAAAAGCATTACAACTACGTTATGAAGTTCGATGCTTCTCTTCTCCCTAACTTCCGTCAGGCTGAAGCTCCTGCTGCTGAATAATCTTTATTCGCAACATAATGCAAAATCCCGCAAGACAACCTCTTGCGGGATTTTTTTTGCCTGCTCAACACTTTTTCGTCGGAAAAAATGTGTTGTGAATACACTTTTTCGTCGGAAAAAGTGTGGTGTGACTACATTTTTTCGTCGGAAAAAATGTAAAAGTATTGATTTTTAGTCTAATTTTGTGCTGAACTTAATACGGAGATATATGCAGCGAGATTTGATGACAAAACTGGTGGAATGGAAAGATTCTCCAAGACGAAAACCTTTAATTCTTTTGGGCGCTCGGCAAGTGGGGAAAACTTGGTTGATGAAGGAATTTGGTAAGAATTACTTCAAAAATCTTGTGTACATTTCCTTTTACCGAAATGATCGAATTGCGGCTATTTTCGAAAAGGATTATAATGTCCACCGTATTATAGATGCACTTCAAATAGAGTTGGGAGTGACAATAGTTCCTCAAGAAACACTTATCGTTTTCGATGAAGTTCAGAACGCGTTGTCTGTTGTTGAATCATTAAAGTATTTTTGCGAGGATGCTGCAGAATATGCAATTATAGCTTCTGGCTCTTTGCTGGGCGTTGCTTTGCATCACGGAATATCCTTCCCTGTTGGCAAGGTTGACGAACTACACCTATATCCTCTTACTTTTTGTGAGTTTCTTAAGGCAATGGAGCAACCTGCATTGGCTGGTTTTGTGGCAAATTGCAATTACGAACAAATTAATGACTTCCGGGAAAAATATACCGATTTGCTAAAGGATTATATGTTTGTGGGAGGTATGCCTGAAGTTGTAGAGGCTTTTCGTTTGTCTCGTAATTACGATGAGGCTAGATCAATTCAGATGAATATCATCAGTCAGTATGAAGATGATTTTGGTAAACATATCGAATCCTCAACTCTACCCCGTATTAGAATGGTATGGAATACTATTCCTGTTCAGTTGGCAAAGGAAAATCGAAAGTTCTTTTTCGGTCAAGTTAAAGAGGGCGCAAGATTGAAAGACTTTGAAATTGCTATACAGTGGCTGGTCGATTGTGGTCTACTTCTCAAAGTCCATAAAATCTCAAAACCAAATGTACCTTTAAAGTCTTATCTCGATTTTAATTCGTTTAAACTTTATCTGCTTGATGTTGGTCTGTTGGGTGCTTTGAGTGGATTGAATAAATCCTCTGTCTTGCTAGGATCTGATGTTTTTGTGGAGTTTAAAGGCGCATTGGCTGAGCAATATGTGTTGCAGCAACTTTCTACCGATTTAGGTTATGTCCCTTACTATTATTCCGGAGATAAGTCTACTTATGAAATTGACTTTATTATACAGCGTGAGGGAGGAATTGTGCCGATTGAGGTTATGGCTGAAGAGAACCTGAAGGCAAAGAGTTTGCGTGTCTTTTGTGACAAATTTCATCCATTATGTGCTTACCGTTTTTCTATGTCTAATTACCGTGAGCAGGATTGGCTTGTGAATATTCCGCTTTGGGCGGTGTCTACTGTTAAAAGTCTAAATTAAATTTGTAAAGGCATTTGTTGTTTCTGCTGAAGGGCGTTACGATGATAAGTAAAGTGGTTTTCAGAACACCTCCTGTTGTTAGGTCATACTTTGAAAACGTTGTAATTTCACAAATTTTATTATCTTTGTTAATGTAATCAGCATGTCTATGTCAAAACTCAAATTTGATATCAACCCAAAATACAACAATGCCGCTTTTGCTGACTTTGTTGCCCAACTGCCACAAATTTTTGAGGCGGGGGGTGAAACTGTCTACAACAAGCGCAATGTTATTAAGGTGCTTGATTTCAATGGCGAGAAATTGGTGGTAAAGCGCTTTAAGCGTCTCGGTCTTTTAAAGGGACTCATGTATTCCTTCTTGCGTTCAAGCAAGGCAAAACGCGCCTATGTTAACGCTTTGGAACTGCAGAAGCGTGGCATCGACACTCCAGAGGCTCTTGCTTTTGCCGAAGAATGGCAGTGCGGACGTTTGGTGTACGGTTATTATATCTCGAAAGCCGATTTTGCCGCCCCTATTGAGGAACGCATCAACTGCGATGACTTCGACGTGCAACTGGCGGCCGATTTTGGCGCCTTCATAGCCCACCTTCACCAAAAGGGCATCTTGCACCACGACCTTAACTCTACTAATGTGCTCTATCATCCACAGCCCGATGGCTCCTTTGCCTTCTCGCTCATCGACATTAACCGTATGGATTTCTCTGCCGAGGGTAAAATGCCTTCTGCAGCCAACCGTTACGAGAACATGACCCGTTTTTCCGGCAGAAAACTCACCTTCCGTGCCGTTGCCGAAGCCTATGTGCGGGCAATGGGTGGAAATGAACAAATGTTAGCCGATATTCTTGAGGTTAAGCGCCGCCACGATATGGCTTTTATTCGTGTTTACAAATTCAAACTGAAGATTGCCGAAATCTTCGGTAAAAAGTCTTGATTCCTAATTCTTTATAAATTTTCCTTACACTTTTAAGGACGACTTTTTGTGCTGTCACTACACTTTTAAGGACGACTTTTTGTGCTGTTGCTACACTTTTAAGGACGACTTTTTGTGCTGTTACTACACTTTTAAGGACGACTTTTTGTGTTGCCACTACACTTTTAAGGACGACTTTTTGTATTTTTGTTGAAAAATTGGAAGCCTATGTACAGAAAAGCACTTGAAGAATTAAAAAAATGGAAACAAGATCCACATCATAAACCTTTGATAATTAGAGGTGCACGTCAGGTTGGAAAGACTTGGTTGATGAAGGAATTCGCAAAAAAAGAAGCGAAGAAGTGGGTATATGTGAATTTCGAAGATAACGAGTTGGCAAAACATGTGTTTGAAAAAGATTTTGATATCAAACGCATAATACTTCAATTATCTATTGCTACTTCTACGGAAATAGATTCAAACACGCTTCTTTTGTTTGATGAGTTACAAGAGGCTACCCGTGGAATCACTGCTTTGAAGTACTTCCAAGAAAAGGCCCCTGAGTATTCTATTGTAGCTGCAGGTTCGTTATTGGGTATAACCTTACATCAGGGCACGTCATTTCCTGTTGGTAAGGTAGACTTTCTTGATTTGGGGCCTCTCGATTTTATCGAATTTCTGATGGCCACTGGCGCTAATCAGTTGGCAGATTTGTTACAGTCGAAAGATTGGAACTTGATAACAACCTTTCACGACTTGTTGTGCGAACACCTTCGCTCTTATTATTATATTGGCGGTATGCCTGGTGTTGTGACCGAATTTGTGCAAAATAGAAATTTGACTAATGTTCGTAAAATCCAAAAGTCAATTATAGATACTTATGATAACGACTTCTCTAAACATGCCCCTTTGACAGAGGTCCCAAGAATCCGAATGGTTTGGAAATCAATAATGTCTCAGTTGTCAAAAGAAAATAAGAAGTTCATATTCGGACTCATTAAGGAAGGTGCGCGTGCTAAAGAGTTTGAATTGGCTATTGAATGGTTGGCAGATGCAGGGTTGTTACATAAGGTTTCAAGAACAAAGTGCGGTTTGTTGCCGCTTTCGGCTTATGAGGATTTTTCTGCTTTCAAGATATTTTTAGTCGATGTCGGATTGCTTTGTGCTATGAATAACATTCCTGCAACTGTTTTGTTAAAAGGTTCTTCTCTTTTCTCTGATTATAAGGGTGCATTAACCGAACAGTTCGTGTTTCAACAACTGCATACATATGTGCCTGATATTTACTATTGGTCTGCCGATAACTCGAAGGGCGAGATTGATTTTATTGTTCAACACGACGATAAAATAGTTCCTATAGAGGTGAAAGCGGAAGAAAATCTGCAGGCAAAAAGTTTAAAGGCGTTTGTGGAAAAGAATCCTTCTTTGCATGGTATTCGAACTTCAATGTCGTGTTTCCGCGAACAAGATTGGATGACAAATGTGCCTTTATACGCCATTGGAATACCAGGTGTGTTCTGATTGTTTTAGTGCCAAGATTTGTGCTAAAAGCGGAGTTTTCCCTATATTTGCCACATCTGTTATTTAATTATTGGTAATGTTGAGTTTAAATCTGTTTAAATACTTGTGCTGGGGCGCACTAATGGCGGCTCCATCCTTCCTTTTTGCCCAAGAATGGAACTATGTTGGCGGCCCTGCGCTTAACAGTTTGGCAAATAAGAACACCAATGCCAAGTTTATTGAGCACTATGCCGAACCCGGTAAGGCGCCATTGCACGACAGCAGGGCAATGCTGCCTAAAGGTGAAGATATGTCGGTTTGCCAATTGTTCAACAATCTCACTCCTGGTTTTTACGATGTGACTGCTACTTTAACCGCAACCTCTACCAATGGGGTCTGTTACCTCTATGGTAAAGGCGAAGGGTACACTATGGGTGCAACTGCGGTGCCTATAGGGCAGAACATAAAGGTAACAGTGCGTGGTGTGGGAACGATGGGAACATCGCTGGTGGCCGGGCTTTACAATAGCGGAGATGCCGATGTGCAGATTTCTAATTTGCAGGTCACCAAGTCGGCTGCCTATAACTTTCTGCAAGGTGGCGACATTACCGAACTCAACTATGTGCTCGATTATGGCGGACGCTGTGCCGACGAGAAGGGCAACTCGCTTTGCCCCAACGGACTTTCGCGAGAGGAAATGGCGCAAAACGTCATCAACTACTTAGCGCAAAATGGTATGAACTTCGTACGCATACGCTTGACCAACAATCCGGGCCAACCCGACAGGTCTGGCAAATACATACTGCCAGAAGGCTACCAAGACGAGAGCGACTGCCTGCAGTTGGCTAAAATGGCCAACGAGGCGGGTATGGAAATACAATTCACCTTCAACTGGAGCGACTTCTGGAGTAACGGAACCCGGCAAGACGTTCCTGTCGACTGGTTGCAGGCGGTAAAGAAGGCGGGTGCGGGCAACGAGGTGGCTACCTTGGCCGAGTGTGCCTACAACTATACCAAAAAGGTGATGCAGAATCTGGCCGCGCTCAATATCTATCCGGCCTATGTGTCGCTTGGTAACGAAACCAACGGCGGCTTCCTCTTTCCGTATGCCTATGCCTACGATGTGCCGGCCTCAGAGGCTTCAACAGATATGCCACAAGGCTACAAGAATTGGGCGGCCATCGCTAAAATTGTAAACGAGGGCTACAGGGCAGTGAAGGAGGTCAGCCCAAATTCGCAAGTTGTCATCCATTTGGCCGACAACACCTACGACGTGGTCGACAAGGCCGACCATGTGGATTGGTGGGTGTATTCGTGGTACTTCGACGAACTGAAGAAGGCGGGTGCCAAATTCGATGTGATTGGCGCGTCGTATTACCCTTCGTGGAGTACGGCAACCGCTGCGCAGGCTGCCAAGTTCTACGCCCAACTCATCGACCGCTATAACAAAGATATTCTGGTGATGGAAACAGGTTATAACTGGACCGACAAACGCAAAGACGGAAACGAAGGCCAGTTGCCATACACCGCCCCCGACTATAAGAACCGCTACTTGTTCAACAAGAACGGACAGAAAGGCTTTATTGCCGATGTGCTGAACGAACTGAAGGGTGTGGCGCCGGGTAACAAGCACCATGTGGTGGGCGACCTCTATTGGGACCCTATGATGATTCATGTGGAAGACCAGTGGGGCAAGAACGCTACTGGTTGGGCGCACTGGCGCGAATGGAAGACGCCTGACGCCAATGTGGTGGAAAACACTACCTTGTTCGATTTCGAGGGGCGTGCCCTGCCGGCTTTCGATGCCTACCGCTACAACAAAAACAGTTTGCCGCTTAAACAGTACACCGTTAAGGTGGATGGCGAGGCTGCTGCAAGTGCTGATAAGGCCTTTTTCGGCGATTCTGTGACCGTCTCGTGGCAGAAACGGGAAAACTACCGCGTAGATTCGGTGGAGGTGCGTACGGACAACTATCGGGCGGTTTACAAACCTGCGTCCGACTCTGTTGCCGATGTGTGTTTCGAAATGCCTGATGCCGACGCCACCATCATGGTCTATCGCTCAGAAAAAGATCCTACGGGCGTCCTTCAAGTAGAACTCGACCTTCCGCTGCGTGCAACGGTGGCCGATGGCTGTCTGCTGCTGTGCTCGCCTGTAAATTGCGAGGTCGAAGTGCATACTATAGCGGGAGCGCTTTATGGCACTTTCAGCCTAACTGCCAACCAGCCAAACAAACTGTCGGTTCCTGCGGGTGTCTATCTTGTGGGAAACCAGAAAGTGGTGGTGCGTTAAAGCGCATAAGGTGGCCTTAAAAACACAACGGGCGGCCCTCGAATGAGGGTCGCCCGTTTTTATGGGGTTGCTTTAATTATTCTTTAAGACCAAGAACAGCCTTGCGGATTGCTGTTTCCAAATCTTCCTTGCCAAGCGCGCCACGCTGTGCTGAAGGGTCGCCCTGCTGTGGAACGAAGATGAGGAGCGGAATGCTGTAAGCGCCAAACATGCTGGCCAATTCGCGTTCTTTGTCAACATCAATCTTGTAGATGTAGAGCTGGTCCTTATACTTTTCTGCAAATTCGTCCAAATATGGGGAAATCATTTTGCACGGACCGCACCAAGTTGCGTAGAAGTCGATAACGCAAGGCTTGTCGCCAATATACTTCCAACCACCGTTTGCGGTGTTGCACACCTTTTTATCGAATTCGGCCTTCGTAAGGTGGGTAACCTTGCCTGTAGCCTTGGTTGCAGTGGTGGTAGCGGCCTTCTTGTTGTCGGCTGCAAATGCTATGGTTGTAGAACCTGCCAACAACATAGCAAGCATCATTATATTTTTAACTAGTGTTCTCATATCTTGTATAAATGTCTTGTTTAGTAAGAGCACGGCAAAGATAATGCCAATTGCGCTACTTTTCTGCATTTTTCTGTAAAAAAGCGTCGCAATGCGTTAAAACAAAGAAGGAAGACGGTTGTTCGTCTTCCTTCTTCATATGCTTGTTCTGAAAAGTTTTGCTTTGCAGATTAGTAGCGGTAGAACTCTGCCTTGTAAGGACCATCGACTTCAACGCCGATGTAGTCAGCCTGTTCCTTTGTCAATTTGGTCAATTTAGCGCCAAGTTTAGCCAAGTGGAGGCGTGCAACCTCTTCGTCCAACTTCTTAGGCAAGCGGTATACAGCAACCGGATATTCCTTAGTGAAGAGTTCAATCTGTGCCAACGACTGGTTGGTGAAAGAGTTACTCATTACAAAAGAAGGGTGACCTGTTGCGCAACCCAAGTTAACCAAACGGCCACCAGCCAAAAGGATGATGCTGTGGTTGTCTTCAGGGAAGTAGTACTGGTCTACCTGTGGCTTGATTTCGCGGTGCTTGATGCCTGGGTAGTTCACCATCTTGTCAACCTGGATTTCCTTGTCGAAGTGACCGATGTTACATACAATAGTGCGGTCCTTCATGCCCTTCAAGTGCTCGAGGGTG
This sequence comes from Paludibacteraceae bacterium, assembly GCA_024401615.1. GTDB lineage: Bacteria > Bacteroidota > Bacteroidia > Bacteroidales > Paludibacteraceae > Physcocola. The sequence continues at coordinate 11,965 of JAKSKS010000024.1, read as the reverse complement.
ATGATGTCTACGTTACCAGTGGTAGTTACGTAGATGTCGCCTACAGGAAGTGCGTCTTCAACAGTTACAACCTCGTAACCTTCCATTGCAGCCTGAAGTGCGCAGATTGGGTCGATTTCGGTAACGAGTACGCGTGCACCGTATGAGCGCATGCTCTGTGCGCAACCCTTACCCACGTCGCCATAACCGCAAACTACAACAACCTTACCTGCAACCATAATGTCGGTTGCACGCTTGATGCCGTCGGCCAAGCTTTCGCGGCAACCGTAAAGGTTGTCGAACTTGCTCTTGGTAACAGAGTCGTTCACGTTGAATGCAGGGAACAAGAGGGTCTTGTCCTTTTCCATCTGGTAGAGGCGGTGAACACCAGTGGTGGTTTCTTCGCTCACACCCTTAATGTGCTTTGCCATTTCGGTCCAGTAGTTCAAACCTTTTTCCTTCTGAACTGCCTTCAAAATAAGCTTCAATTCTTTTTCGTCTTCGCTGTCAGATGGGGTATCCAATACGCTTGGATCCTTTTCTGCCTTCACGCCGAGGTGAATCATCAAAGTTGCGTCGCCACCGTCGTCTACAATCATGTTAGGGCCGCCTTCTTTGAAGTTCAATGCCTGAAGTGTGCACCACCAGTATTCTGCAAGAGTCTCGCCCTTCCATGCGAATACAGGAGTTCCATCGTTGGCGATGGCTGCTGCTGCGTGGTCTTGGGTAGAGAAAATGTTACAACTTGCCCAACGTACTTCTGCGCCAAGTGCGCGAAGGGTGCGGATGAGCATTGCAGTCTGAATGGTCATATGGAGAGAACCCATAACGCGGGCTCCTTTCAATGGCTGTGATTTACCATACTTTTCCTGAAGGGCCATCAAGCCGGGCATTTCGCTTTCGCTCAAATCGAGTTCCTTGTTGCCGAAGTCGGCCAACTTGATGTCTGCCACCTTATAGGGAAGGCTAGAGAAAAGTTCTTCTTTCATTATTTGATTTTTGTATGTTGTTTATTTTACCGCAAAGATACTTATTTTTTAGGTATCTGTCTGCTTTAATTGCGATTGCTTATTTACAGAATTGCCACTTTTTTCAATTTTTAGGCTCGCTTTTGCCTAATATTCTCCCTTTTTTGCTTATCTTGCTTTTACAATCGATTTGTCTATGGAAACGAATAACACTATTGAAGTCGATATTTTTAAGCTCCAAGAGAAAAGCGGGCTCAAATTCGACTGTGTCATCGATGGTGACCTTGCTTTGATTGAATCTTTGTCTGCCGTGACGGTGGCGAGACCTTTGAAAATGCAGATGAATTTGATCTTATTCTGCATTAAGGGTAGTGTCGCGGTCGATGTTAACTGCAATACCGAATTTGTAGGAAACGGTGAGGTGATGTTTGTGCTTACTGGCAACGAGTTGCGTAACTGGAAGTTCAGCGAAGATGCCGTTTGCCGTGTCATCTTCATTTCCGACCGCTTGGTCCGTGCTTCGCTGAATGCAAACCTCGATTTGTGGAACAGGGCGTTCTATATACACGACCTTCGCAAACTGCCTATGGAAGGGTGGTTCGAGAATTACTATATGTTCATCCGCCAAAAACTCTACGAACCGCCAACTCCCCATAAAAAACAGGTGCTGCTCGCTTTGGTGCAGGCGGTGCTGCTCGATTTCTGCGACCACCTCGACGAGGGATTGGATATTCCTTCTTCCGACAAGGGTGTTACACAGGGCAACCTGCTGTTTCAGCGCTTTTTGGCATTGCTCGAGAAAACCGAACCTAAACGCCAAACGGTGGAGTATTATTCCGACGTTTTGTGTGTCAGCCCCAAATACCTTTCGATGGTCTGCAAAATGATGAGCCAGAAAACAACGTCGGAGTGGATTCGCTCGTACGTTGATGCCGATATCCGCACGATGCTGCACCGTGCGGATATGAGCATTAAGGAGGTGGCCGAAAAACTGGGATTCGAGAATATATCTTTCTTCGGAAAGTACGTCCGTACCCGTTTCGGTTGCTCGCCACGCGAGTTTCGCCACCGTATGCAGAATGGCGATTGAAAAACAGTTATGATTAGGTGGTTAATTCGAATTTAGAACCAGCTTTTTACAAGGTCAAGATTCTGCCAAATGCGGATTCCCAAACACAATAGAGGAACCAGTATGAGGGCGAGCTTTATTTTGTCTTTTAAACCGTTAAGAGGTATTCTATATAAACTTTTCAGAGGAGAAAGGAAATTAACCAAATATGCCTGTGGGTCGTTTTTGCTATTCTCCAACTTGCTAAGATAAGAGTAGGAACTATTTACAGCACCCGAGAAGTTACTTCCTATTTGTGCTGCTGTATTCGCAACTTTTGAGAACTCCTCGTATGTCACACCCGATAAAAATGGCGATAAGAATCTGAACTTGCCCAAGATAAATTCTTTTGACGAACCAAACAATTTTTCAGGCTCTACCTTGTCTGATATAACACCTACTTTACTTTGTATGTAATCGTAATTGGTTGCAATAGTGTGGTCAATCGACGGATCGATAATTTCGGGGGCTTTATGCAACACGTAGTATGCAACCACACCTGCTATGGCAGCAAAGAAGAACACGATAGAGAAGATAAATCTCCATTTACTAAATTCTCCCCACGAAAAAATAGCAGGAGTCAATACCAGGGCTAATGCTAAACCCATGATTAGTCCTTTAACTACGATGCCGATTGCTTTTGCTCCTAAACCTTTAATAAGAGACAACACTAGAGAGAAAACTATTCCTTTTGCTCCTTTCATATATTCAATTGCTTATTTAATTTATTGACAAATAGATTTAGCTGCCTTTTAAAGTACAGACTGCCTTTGTTATTTGTATGTGTCGACAAAAATAATAAAAAACAATATAATTTATCAATACAACACTTTCATAAATGGAGATATACTATTTATTTTCGTAATTTTGTTGCCTCAACAATACAGTTTTTATGGATAGTCAGTTCACAATTATAATATACGCAGTCTATTTTATCCTCTTGGCCATCGCCTTTGGAATTGTCAGATTTGTGCTAAACAAGATATTTAGAAAAGATGTTTCAACGAAGAAGATGGGCTTTTTCTTCTTAATAATGTTTGTGCTTCCGTTTGCCTTGTTCAAAGGTTGCAAATCGTGTTTGGATAATTCGCTTGATGAATACATGCAGGAAGTGACTCAAGAATCGTATGTGCGTGGTTTCTTGGCCGAAAACGAAGCTGCAGCCCTCGTCCTGCCTAAGTTCAAAGTCAAATCGTATGATAACGATGCCAATTCCGATACCAAGTGGGTTATAGAGTTTGAAGAGCCTATCGACAGCACCCAGCTCCAAAGTATTGACCAGAGTGGTGTTGCAAAAGTAAAAGGCAGGGTACTGTTCTTTCCTATCGTGCGTGGATATTCACAGTCTATCGATCCAGATTTTTTGACTAAAGAGGACTATTTTAAAGAAAAACCTACAACAGAGGTTGCAGAGAATAATGGGGAAGAACCTGATTACGAATATGATTATAGAAATTTTAAATTAGAACTTCTTCCTGACTGCAAAACGGCTATTCTCGTATATTCGTACCACATAACTTATAAAGAAAAACCAGGTTCAGGCGGATCGTCACACCATCACCATCATCATGATGATTAATCCCCTCTTGCATTGGCGTTTCTCTTTTATCGAAATTTCTTAATCTTTCATCAGCAACAGGCAGATGATGAATGCGACAATGCCACTCACCACACCCGAAGAGAAGGAAAGAAGAGCGAAGCCAATTCTTGCAATGGTATGGTCTATTTCAAAATAGTCTGCCAAACCTCCAACTATGCCTGCTATCACCTTGTCTGAAGACCTTTTTACTTCTTTTGCCATATCTTTATATTTATAGTGTTACTATGTTGTTTTTTCCTGTTCAAATATACACTTTTTAATGTTGTGGCTTTATGTATTCGTACAAAAAAAGCGAATTGCTTTTATATAAGTCAACCCGCCTTCTCACTAATATCGAAAAAAGTTCTATACGTTATTTAGAGCCCATTAGGGCAGAATCGTTGTGGTGCTCCTCATTCATTACCATAGCGAATGCCAACGCAATGTAAGCCAATACGCCTGGTATTAAACCTGTAAGAATGGTTGCTGTTGCGTACAAAACCCTTAGGGTCTTGATATCTTTATTAAGATATTTAGCAATACCAGCCACAACACCTGCAATTTTCACATCTTCTCCAAATAGGAGTTCCTTTTTACCTTTTGTTTCCATAAGCGCCTCCTTTAAAAATCAAATACTGAATTATTTCTCTCTTATTTCCACTGCAAATATACAAATAACTTTGAAAATATGTTATAAAACATATAAAATTATTTGTTAAAAATTAAATCTGTCTTTTTGGAAGGGCTGTTACGATGCAATCCTCCCTTTCATTTGCAGGTGGTAGAGTTGCTTTTTGGCGCTTATAAGTAGTGTTAGAAAGGGGCGTTCTCTGCAAATTCTCGTGTTGGGCATAACGCTATCGTCTTCCGCGAGGGCTCCCTCCTCTTTCGTGTCCGTATCCGCCGCGTCCGTTATCTCCACCCCGGCGGTTGTCGTTACGTCCGTAGTTGCCACGTCCGTTATCTCCATTACGGCGGTAGTCATCTCTTCGCTCATTGTTACCATTCCCACCTCGGCGGTTGTCATTACGGTTGTTGCCCTGGCCTCTATTGTCGGTGCTGCGTCCGCCTTGACCGCTGTTGCTGGCGCCTTTGTAGCTGTTGCTGTGCCCGTTACGTTCAAAAGTACTGAAGCCCGAAACCTTGCCCGAGAAGAGTTGTTGCACCAAATCAGGTCGGTTCATGCGCTGCAATTCACGCATAATCTGGTTGCGGAATTCTGGCTTGTACCAGAAGAAGAACTGGCGCTGTGCCAGTTTCTCATCTTTGTCGTGGGCGGTAAATACGGGTTCGAGTGTATATGGGTGAATGCCCGTATAGTAGATTTCGGTTGAAAGCGTCATAGGGGTTGGCGTGAAGTCTTGCACCTGCTCCAACTGGAAGTTGAGGCGGTGGGTCTCGCAAGCCAATTCTGCCATGTTTTCGGCTTTGCAACCAGGGTGGCTCGAAATAAAGTAAGGTATAAGTTGCTGTTTCAGTCCGTATTTGTCGTTCACACGGTCAAATACCTTCTTGAATTCGTAAAAGAGTTTGAAACTAGGTTTGCGCATCATGTTCAGCACAGCGTCGCTGGTGTGCTCTGGGGCTACTTTTAGTCGGCCGCTCACATGGTGGGCAATCAGTTCCTCCATATATTTTTGGTGTGTCTCGTTTACCTTTGGGTCTGCATCTTGGTGGAGCAGTAGGTCGTAGCGGATGCCGCTGCCTATAAACGATTTCTTTATACCAGGCAGGGCGTCGACTGCTTTATACAAGTCGAGCAACGGACCGAGGTCGGTGTTTAGGTTCTTACATACATTTGGGTGTATGCACGACCATCGTTTGCATTTGCCACAGATGTTCTGGTCTCTGCCCCTGAGTTGGTACATATCGGCACTTGGTCCGCCAAGGTCGCTTAAGTAACCTTTGAAGTCGGGTAGTTCCATCACTTTCTTTACTTCGCGGAGCACCGATTCCTTGCTGCGCGAAACTATCTGTTTGCCCTGGTGGGCCGAGATGGTGCAGAACGAGCAACCGCCAAAACAACCACGGTGAATGTTCACCGAGAACTTGATCATCTCGTAGGCTGGTATAGTCTTACCTTTATATTTAGGGTGCGGTTGGCGGGTAAAAGGCAGTTCGTAGGTGGCGTCGAGGTCGGCTGTGGTCATAACAGGGTATGGCGGATTGATGACCACCGTTTCCTTGTCGTCGAGTTGTTGCAGTAGGCGGTTGGCGTGCATCTTATTGCTCTCTTCCTCCACAACCTTGAAGTTTTTAGCCTGGCACATCTTGTCCTTCAAACATTGCTGGTGGCTGAACAGGGTAGTGGTTTCGGCACCTTCGTATTCAGGTATCTGGTCGTTCGGAGCAATGTATACGCTTTGCGGAATGTTGTGCATTTCGCTAACCTTAACTCCCGCTTTTGCCTGCTTTACAATCTCTTTCAGTGGAAGTTCGCCCATGCCGTAAGTCAGAAGGTCGGCACCACAGTCTTTAAGGATGCAGGGTTTTAACTCGTTGTCCCAATAGTCGTAGTGGGTTACGCGGCGGAGCGACGCCTCAATGCCGCCAATCACAACGGGCACATCGGGCCACAGTTCCTTCAATATTTTTGTGTATACCACCGTGGCGCGGTCTGGGCGGAAACCAGCCTGGCCGTTGGGCGAGTAGGCGTCGTCGCTTCTAAGGCGCCGGTTGGCGGTATAGTGGTTCACCATGCTGTCCATACAACCTGCCGATACGGCAAAAAACAGGCGTGGACGGCCCAACTTCTTAAAGTCGCGAAGGTCGTCTCTCCAATTGGGTTGTGGCACTATTGCCACACGCAATCCATAACTTTCCAATATGCGGCCCACTACGGCACCTGCGAAAGAGGGGTGGTCAACATAGGCGTCGCCAGAAAATAGAATGACGTCCACTTCGTCCCAACCTCTAATCTCAAGTTCCTTTTTCGTGGTGGGTAAAAAATCGGTAAGTTGCAGTTCTTTTGCCATAACGGGTGCAAATTTACAACCTTTTGAACAACAAGACAAAAAACAAGAGCAACCAGACCTATTTTCCGTCTGGTTGCTCTTTCCCCTTTTGGTGTTTATATACCAAATGGTAGTAAAAGTTTTCTGATGTTTTCGTTTTCACCGTTAAGGAGTTTTCTAAGACATCTTCGATGGCTGTTTTCCAGGCCTTTCCAAATGTCTACTATGTCATAAAAGGCCGTTTTGTTAATAAACTATTACTTTGCTACCGATTGGTATATAATTCCCTCCCTTTTAGTTCTTTATGCCGTAATAGTTGCCGGGCGAGTCGCCTAACAGTTCGTAAATGCGTTCTTCTGGGTAACCCATCGACTTGTATACGTCGGCAATTTCCCGCACATAAGCCAATTTCGACTGGAAGTAGTTCTTGGTGAGCGGGCCGTCGGAGTAGTAGACGCAGATGTTGTCGTAACTTTCTATCAACATCCAGTTTATATTGTATACCTTGCGCCTCATTTCTTCCACATTCTGTTTTGTGGGGTGTGGCAGGTTGTTTAGTTGTTCCATAACAATGGCATATTGTATTTGGGCAAGTTTGCCGGCATACACTTTCTCTTCGTCAGTTAGTTTCTTGTGTTTTGCTATGGCTTGAAAGTCAGAATAGCATTCCAGGAAGTTCTCTTTGGTAGGAGCCTTCATGGCTATTGTCTTCTCCTTAATACTTCCGGCTTCTGTTGGGGCTTTGGGCTCATTGTATAATTTGTTTATACAAAACAATAAGAGTACGCCTAAAATAAGCGCTATGTATTTCCATCTGCGCTCGTTCGATGCTCCCTTTCCTGTAAAATTCCTGTCTTGTTTGTGGAAAGAGTATCTTGTTGTTTCTTCCGTTTCTATAAGGTCTGTCTTTTTACGCATTTGAGTTTAATTTATGTGGTTTGGAAACAAATATATCAATTTTGCCGATTATACTTATAATTTTATGGAGAGTCGTAATGATTTGTATTATTTACAATTTTGTAATAATTACAAAATTTTTCTGCTTTTGTTTTGTTGTTTGCGATAACCTTTCTATCTTTGTGACACAAATCGATACAAACAATATCAATGGAACTGACGAAAGATTACTTATCATCGCACGGCATTAGACCTTCAGCCCAACGTATAGCGATTATGGATTATTTGCTAACCCATAAGACGCACCCTACGGTTGAGGAAATTTATGCTGCGTTGGTTCCTTTAATGCCGACTCTTTCAAAAACAACGCTTTACAACACACTAAAGTTATTTTACGATAAGAAGGTGGCACTGATGTTGAACATCGATGAACATACCACCCGTTTCGATGGCGATGTTCAGCCACATGCACACTTTCAATGCTTGAAATGTGGAACGGTCTACGATATTTTCGAACCTGAACTGCCTGAATTGAGAAGTGTTTACAAACAGAAAATTGGTGACCTGAATATCACGTCGGTCGAACTCAGTTATAAGGGACTTTGTGCCCATTGCGAACAAGACAACAGTAATTAACAACAATACAAATACAAAAAGTTATGGCTAAATTCATTTGTCCAGTATGCGGCTATGTTCACGAAGGTGACGCTGCTCCAGAAAAGTGCCCTGTATGTAAGGTTCCAGGTAGTAAGTTCAAGGAAGTTGCTGAGGATGGTGCCCTTACTTTTGCTTGTGAACATCGCATTGGTGATGGTAAAGTTGATAATGAAGAAATGATTAAGGACCTCAACGCTCACTTCAATGGCGAGTGTGGCGAGGTTGGTATGTACTTGGCAATGAGCCGTCAGGCCGATCGTGAAGGATACCCTGAAATTGCCGAGGCTTTCAAGCGCTACGCTTTCGAAGAGGCTGAACACGCTGCCAAATTCGCCGAATTGCTTGGTGACGTACTTGGTTCTACTAAAGATAATGTTCGCAAACGTATGTTGGCTGAACAAGGTGCTTGCGAAGACAAACTCCGCATCGCTAAGAACGCTAAGGCTTTGAACTACGATGCAATCCACGACACTGTCCACGAAATGGCAAACGACGAGGCTCGCCATGGCGCTGGTTTCGCTGGACTTTGGAACCGTTACTTCGCAGACAAAAAATAAGATTTATTTCCTTACAAATTAGTTTTTCATATTTGGGGCTGTGTCATAATTCATTTTGATACAGCCTCTTTTGTTTTTTTGTGGCATCAACCTTGTTGAATGCAGAATGAACTTGTTCATTCGATATTTCCGGCGGTGAAAACAACTATCATTGGGTATATAAACACTTTTCTATTTTTAGTGTAGACTCCTTTTTTATTAATTTTGCAGAAATTACTTTTTCGACATTATTTATAGCATGAAAAAATTAGTAGCGGCATTGCTGTTGTTGTTGGCGTTTGTAACCCCAACCTTCGCTGTGCTAAAAGAACAGACGCTTGCTAAAACCTTAGGCGTCCTCCGTGTTGAACTGGAACAAAATCTGAAAGACCAGCAGCGTATGATGGCTTGGTACCAGATGATGAACAAGAGTCAGCACTCACACATTTTGGATGTGATGCAGCGCAGTAACCAAATAGGTCTGATGCTTTATTCGCAGAAGCAGGACTATACTTTCGACATGGCCTATGCCTGCAACGAGGCAACTTCTCTTTACCACGACTTCTCTAACCAGTTGAAGCCGTTCAATACCATCGTAAATACGATGAATTCAGAAATTGAGCGCTATACTGAGTTGATTTCTTCGCTCGAGAAGATTCCGCCTATGACGTCTTCTGCGCGCGACTCTATGTTTGCGGGCCTTTCTCCCGACTCTGTGAAGGCCATTAAGGCACGTATGAAGGAGGTGGGCAAAGAAATGCAGAAAGACACTGCCGCTATGGCAAAAATGAAGGAATATATGCTCGACGAGGCCGGACAGGCTGACCGCGATGCCTGCCTTCAGTATGCAAGGGCGTTGCTCGACTCTTATAAGGAGATGTTGGCCAATGTGCAGGCCGATAACGAACACTACGAGTTCGTTCAAACCCATTTGAAAGAGGCCAACGACTATGCCGAAAAGCGCTATCAGAAGTTGCAGCACGAAATATTCATCGACGGTGGCGTCTCTTACATCACTATTCTAAAGAGTCTGCCGCTCTACATTTTTAAGGCTACCCACGAAATTCAAGAAAAGTATACCAATCAAGGACCCGAATCGCTGCATTCCGAATGGCGAGGTACTGTCGTTATTGGCCTTATCTTGTTCTCTTTCTTCTATATGGTTGTTGCCGGCATTTTGGCTTCACTCATAATTAAAGGTGTTTCCTATTATTCGAAGAAGAAGAAGGATACCACGCGTTTTGCATTACTCCGCAGTTTCGCAAACACGAATAAGGACAAGCGCGTTTGCACGGCTCTAGCTTTGGCGGTCTTTTTGTTCGCCCTTGCCTTAATGGTGGTCATCTCGTTTATGCACCACAACTTCTTGGTGATGGCCTGTAAACTGCTCATCGAATACGCATGGTTGCTGGGTGTTATTCTGCTTTCTCTCTTGGTGCGCCTTCCTGGCGATTATATTAAGGGCGGTTTTGTACTCTATGCGCCAATGTTATGGATGGGTTTCTGCATTATCTGCTTGCGTATTGTTTTTGTGCCAAACGATGTCCTTAATATCGGTTTCCCAATTGTGGTCGCATTTTTCTGTTACTTCCAATGGTGGTCAAACCGAAAGTTCCGTGCCGAGTTGAATCAAAAGGTTAAGGTGAATGTTCGTCAGAAACTTGATAACTGGATTCGTACCGAAAATCAAGAAGCAGTGGCGCTAAAGGGCACACCTAAATACGTGATCGACGAAAACAGCCCTTCAATTATGTCTTTAGACGACAAACTGAAGGAGAAGAAATTGAAAGAGTCTCGCGAGGCTATTGCAATAAAGGAATTGGAATTGACACGCCAGGAGGAAGGTCTGACTCATACCGACGTTATTTATGCTTGGTTGTCATTCCTCGTTATGGTCGTTTCTTTGTGCGTGTCGTTCAAGGGTTATACCTTTATGGCATTGCAGATCTTCATTTGGTGGTTGTTCCAGTTGACATGTGTACACACCATCACTTCGTTGTTCGACTTGTTGAGCAAGATGGAAGAAAGACACCTTGCCGAGAAGATGCGCAAGGCGGCTCATGAACTCGACGTTAAGTTAAACGGTATTAAGGCTAAACCGATTGAAGATATCAAGGTAGATGTCCGCAAAATGAAACAGCGCAGTTACTACATCTCGCAGACTTGGTTGTTCGACTTCCTTCGCATATGTGTGGTGCCGGTTTTGGCTTCATTCTCGGTTTTCTTCTCAATCATTTTGGCGGCAGACGTCTTCAATTTGACAGAATTCTGTAAAACCCTCTTCTTCTACAATTTCATCGATGTAGAGGGTGTTATCCAGTTGTCAATTTTCAAAATCACGTTGGCAATTGCATTGTTCTTTGTCTTCAAGTTCTTCAACTACTTGCTCAAGGCTATGTACTTGCACTTCTCAATCATTCGCAATGTGAAGGATGCTGAGTCTAGTGCAACTATGTTCAACAATTTCGCTTCTCTGCTGGTTTGGGGCATCTACTTCATTTTACTTCTCAGTTTGTTGCAGGTTCCTAAGTCTGGTATCTCAATCGTTACCGCTGGTTTGGCTACCGGTGTCGGTTTCGCCATGAAGGACTTGCTCGAAAACCTCTTCTACGGTATCTCGCTCATGACTGGACGTTTGAAGGTGGGCGAGTGGATAGAGTGTGACGGAGTGCGTGGTAAGGTCGAGAAAATCGCTTATCAGAGTACTACCATATCAACGCTCGACGGTTGCCGAATTGCCTTCCTCAACGCTTCGCTCTTTGCAAAGAACTTTAAGAACCTGACCACTAACCACGAGTATGAGTTCCTACCTCTCACCGTGGGTATTGCTTATGGTTCTGATGTGGAGAAGGCACGAAAGGTGATTACCGACGCTATTGTGGCTTGTAACTACAAACTTGAAGACGGTCGTGGCGCTATCGATGTAAGTAAGGGCGTGAAAGTGATTGTTTCTGAATTGGGCGACAGCAGTGTGAACCTCTTCGTTTCGCTTTGGTCCGATGTGGCTAAAAAGTATTGGGTTAAGGGCCGCTGCCTCGAGGCTATTTACAATTCGTTGAATGCAAACGGCATTTCAATTCCGTTCCCACAGCGCGATGTGCATGTAATAGAACACAAAAATAACTGACATTCTGTCGTAAGATAGATGTGTGACCAAAAGCAAGACGGTGTATCATAATTCAGTTATGGTACACCGTCATTGTTATTGTGACATCAACCTTGGTTTTCTGATGTTTTTGTTTTCTCCGTTAGGGTGGTTTCTAAGACATCTTCGATGGCTGTTTTCC
>JAKSKS010000023.1 GCA_024401615.1 Paludibacteraceae bacterium | reverse complement strand
AACAACAACGAGGCGGGCAAACTACAAACCAGAATAGACCAAGGCGCAGCAAGTTTGTCGAGCACAGTGCAAAATGTATTCATCGACCTGCTGCCCATGTTCACAAGCGCTATTTTAGCGCTGATATTGATGTTTTCGGCCAATGTGAAAGTTGGTTTCACCGCGTTAGGAATTCTTCCCATCTACTTCTACATCACCTATTTGCAAGCAAAAAAGTTAAAAGGATGGCGTAAAGAAATGCGTGGCTTCCGCGAGAACAAGAGCCACGGCATTATGAACATCATTGAATCCATCAATGTCATAAAATCGTTTAACCGAGAGCAGATAGAAAGCGAAAAGCAGTTAGACATTCAGAAAAAACTGACAGACAACCAAATGAAGACACGCAGTGTGGTCTTCTTCTTCTTTGGATTAAAAGGATTTGTACAACAGATTGGCACCGTGCTCATCATCATCCTCACCGCCTACCTCGTTTTGATACACGAGCCAGGCATGACCATTGGTAAGATTATGTACCACGTGATGCTTTTTGGCAACGTAGTGGCACCAATCATGCAACTGCAGCGCGTATTCGACGATATGAACGACGCCCTCATCTATGCTGAAGGTTTCTTCGATATTCTCGATTCAGAAAAAGACGTAGAACCGACAGGCAAATACAAGCCAGAAAAGATAGAAGGACACATTGAGATAGAGGGAGTGGACTTTACCTACCCTAACGGAACAAAAGCCCTCCACAACATAAATATGGACATACAAAGCGGTAAGATTACCGCATTTGTAGGTCTGTCTGGCGCTGGAAAGAGCACAATTGTCAACCTTCTTGACAAGTTCTACGAACCAGACTGCGGCAGCATAAAACTTGACGGTGTGGACTTAAAGGACTACGCCACCAAGTTCTTACGCGAAACCATAGGTTTGGTGCTCCAAGAGAACCACATTTTCGATGGAACAATAGCAGAAAACATCTTATACGGCAATCCAGAGGCAACGATGGAAGAAGTGTACGAAGCCGCACGCAAGGCATACCTTTACGACCAAGTTATGGGTCTGCCAGACCAGTTCAACAGCAAGGCCACCCTACTTTCGGGCGGTCAGCAACAGCGCATTGCCATTGCGCGTATGTTCTTAAAGAACCCACCAATCATCTTCCTTGACGAGCCGACTGCCAGCCTCGACGCCGTAGCAACCGAGCAGATCAAGAACAGTATTGATGCCATTAAGAAAGACCGAACAGTAATCATTATATCACACAGCATCTCACAGATTATAGATAGCGACATCATCTACGCTTTGCAGAATGGCCGAGTTGAGCAAGGCGGAAATCCGGATGAAGTATACAAACAAGGTGGTATCTATAAAGAGATTGTAGACGCATCGGCCCGAAGTTTGAACATTGAAAAGATAGCGAGAACTGTAAACAACAATTAAGCCAATCAATTCTCTGTATGAACGAAGTTTTATTAACCCAAATAATTGCAATAGCCACAACAGTAACTCTGTTCATATCACTCATGTTCTGCCCGTACAGAACCCCTGAATTTAAGAGTTACAACAAGTCGAGGCGCCTTTTTATGGTAGCATTGATCATACTGACTATGCAATACGTTGTAAACATGCACTTCCACTTTCGCGAAAGAAGTGTGGTTTATGGTGTAACTTCGAACCTATTTTTCTATATTCCGGCCAGTTACATATTCATGTCGGGAATGCTTAACCTGCAACGGGCAGGACACCTTGGGAAAGACAAAATACTACTCGGCATAGGCACCACAGTGTTAAGTTATGCGCTGCTGACAACCGGCATCTTCTTAAAAGACGGAGCATACCAAACCATCTTCAACATAGTCTGCAGCATTATACTTTTCACCAACCAGACTCACTTCAGCGTCTTGCTTTATAAAGACTATAAGCACACCAAAGAAAAGTTGGACAACTTCTACGCATTTCCAGCGGAAGACCATACCCAATGGATGGTGCACAGCAACGTATTGGCAATCATATTGTTTTTAATGATTCCAATTGTCATTTTCTTTACGCATGCCCTATCTATTTTCGGCATACTATTCTGGTTCGCGCTAATCTATTATGTGGCTTGTTTCTCGTACTTCGGCAATTATGTCCGCCTTTTGGAAGACAGTTACGAAGAAGACAGCACACCGCAGAACACCATAGAGAAAGAGCAACCCGTTTCTGCCACAGCCACCAATGCCAGTGCGGCCAACACACTGCAACAACGCATTGAGGACTGGATAAAAGAAGAGAAATTCTGCGACAACGACATTACAATTATGAAACTTGCCGCAGAAATGGAAACAAACCGCACTACCCTTTCGCTACACATAAACAGTGTGATAGGCGTTAACTTCAGAGAATGGATCAACACCCTGCGAATTGGCAAAGCCAAAACGCTGATAAAAGCCAATCCGCGCCAATCGCTTGAAGAGGTTTCGAGCATTTGCGGTTTTACCACACGAAAGTACTTTGACCAAGTGTTCACCACCTATGAGGGAGTAACAGCCGCAGAATGGCGAAAGAAGAATGTTTAAAAACTTCTTTCTTACATACATACTTGCCAACAACAGCCAAAAATGAAGAAAATAGATCGAGAGAAAGTGACGGTCAGCCAGATGATAGCCCTCTACTGCCACTCGAAGCATAAGTCCAACGGACTCTGCGAAGAATGCCAAGCGCTTGAAGCTTACGCACATGCCCGTCTTAACCACTGCAAATTTGGAGAGGACAAGACCTCATGCAAAAAATGCCCTATACATTGCTACAAACCCGATATGCGCGATGCCATGCGGGAAGTGATGCGCTATAGCGGCCCACGTATGCTATGGCACCACCCCATAGCCGCCATCAGACATCTAATCTTGAAATAAAACAACGTATGAGAAAAACCATTCTATTCTTACCATTGATGCTATTATTTGCATTCGCCGCTAAAGCCCAGGAACAGACCGACAGCGAAAAAAACGAGATTATTTGTGAAGTAGACGTGAAGTCGCATATAAACGGAGCAATGTTGGAGATTGTCCATTATAAAGGCAGTTCATTCTACTACCGGATAAACAAAGAGACTGGAGAAGTATGGATATTGAACGGAGAGAAGGCGTATACAATAGAACTTGAGGATTCGAAAAACAACACCGTATATCCAGGCAAGACCAACTTCCAACTAATAGTCGGGCAGTACAATGTGTACCTTATGAACATAAACACAGGGGAAACATGGTGTTTGAAGATGACAAAACCATTCAAATACAGCAGTCACCGTTTTGTTGTAGTCAAACATAATTAAGACAGCGTTGTCCACTAGACGATGGAAAGGAACTAACCGGCAACTTCGCAAAGAAAAAAGAAGATTTTTGAAGGATAAAGTGGCAAATAGTTAGTAAATTTGTAGGATAAATGTCGACAAGCAGTTGTTTGAGAAACACCGCTAAAGACTCAAACTGAAAAAAATAACATATATAGAATAAAAACATGCTTACAGCAAAAGAAATTCGCCAATCGTTTCTCGATTTCTTCGCATCGAAAGGCCACCTTATCGTGCCATCGGCACCAATGGTCGTAAAGAACGACCCAACATTGATGTTCACCAACGCAGGTATGAACCAGTTTAAAGACATCATTTTGGGTAACGCGGCACCTAAGAGCAAGCGTTGTGCCGACTCACAGAAGTGCCTCCGTGTAAGCGGTAAGCACAACGACTTGGAAGAAGTAGGCCACGACACCTACCACCACACCATGTTCGAAATGTTGGGTAACTGGTCATTTGGCGACTACTTCAAGAAAGAAGCAATTGACTGGGCATGGGAATACCTTACAGGTGTTTTGAAGTTGGATCCAAAATTCCTTTACGCAACCGTATTTGAAGGTAGCAAGGAAGAAGGTTTGGAACGCGATAACGAAGCTGCAGGTTACTGGGAACAGTACCTTCCAAAAGACCACATCATTAACGGTAACAAGCACGACAACTTCTGGGAAATGGGAGACACAGGTCCATGCGGTCCTTGTTCTGAAATCCACATCGACCTTCGCGACGAAGCAGAGAAGGCAAAAGTGCCAGGACGTGACCTTGTTAACCACGACAACCCTCAGGTAATTGAAATTTGGAACCTTGTGTTCATGCAGTTCAACCGCAAGGCTGACGGCAGTTTGGAAGGCCTACCAGCAAAGGTAATTGACACCGGTATGGGTTTCGAACGTCTTTGCATGGCATTGCAGGGCAAGAAATCAAACTACGATACAGACGTATTTACTCCACTTATTGCTGAAATTGGCAAGATTACCAACAACCAGTATGGCAAGGACAAGAACGTGGACATTGCAATGCGTGTAATTGCAGACCACATCCGTACATTGGTATTCTCAATTGCAGACGGCCAGTTGCCAAGCAACGCAAAGGCAGGTTACGTAATCCGCCGAATCCTCCGTCGTGCAGTCCGCTACGGTTACACCTTCTTGGGCCAGCAGGAAGCATTCTTGTACAAGTTGGTACCAGCAGTAGTAGAAAGCATGGGTGTTGCATACCCAGAAATTGCAGCACAGCAGGAACTTGAGACCAAGGTCATCAAGGAAGAAGAAGACTCATTCTTGCGCACATTGGCAAACGGTATCGGTTTGCTCGACAAGTTGATGGCAGAAACCAAGAAGCAGGGCAAGACTGAAATCAGCGGTAAAGAGGCATTCACATTGTTCGACACCTTCGGTTTCCCTCTCGACTTGACAGAACTTATCCTTCGTGAAAACGGCATGACCTTGAACGAGGCAGAGTTCAACGAAGAAATGAACAAGCAGAAGGAACGCGCACGCAACGCAGCCAGCGTTGAAACTGGCGACTGGGTGACCGTCAACGAAGGCGAGCCATCATTCGTTGGTTACGACGAACTTGAAGCAGACACCAAAATCCTCCGCTACAGACAGATTAAGCAGAAGAAGGATACCCTCTTCCAGATTGTTATTGAAAAGACTCCATTCTACGCAGAAATGGGTGGTCAGGTGGGCGACACCGGCTACCTTGAAGTAGATGGCGAAAAGATAAGCATCATCGACACCAAGAAGGAAAACGACTTGAGCGTACACTTGGCTAAGAAGATGCCAGCCAACCCTGCAGGCAAGGTTAAGGCAGTAGTAGACGCAGCACGCCGCCAGGCTATTGCAAACAACCACACCGCAACCCACTTGCTCGACTACGCATTGCGCCAGGTTTTGGGCACACACGTAGAGCAGAAAGGTTCGTTGGTAACTGCAGACAGCCTCCGTTTCGACTTCAGCCACTTCCAGAAAGTGACCGACGAAGAATTGCGCAAGGCAGAACAGATTGCAAACGAAATGGTACGCCAGGACATCGCCCTTTGGGAAGAGCGCGCTATGCCAATTGAAGAAGCCAAGAAGTTGGGCGCAATTGCATTGTTCGGTGAAAAGTATGGCGACAACGTACGTGTTGTAAAATATGGTCCATCGGTTGAGTTCTGTGGTGGTACCCACACCACCAGCACTGGCCGCATTGGTATGATTAAGATCATCAGCGAAAGCAGTGTTGCTGCAGGTGTTCGCCGTATTGAGGCAGTTTCTGCAGCTAAAGCAGAAGAACTCTTCAACGCACAGCAAGACATCCTCCGCACCCTAAAGGAAATGTTCAACAACGTGCCTAACCTCGAACAGGCAGTACGCAAGGCAGTAGAAGAAAACGCAGAGCTTAAGAAGGACGTTGAGAAATACATCCAGGAAAAGGTTCAGCAGCAGAAGGCAGCGTTGATTGAAAAGGCAGAAGTTAAGGGCGACGTTAAGGTTATCTGTTTGCCAGTAGGCGCAGAAATGCCAGCCGAAATGGTGAAGAGCATCGGTTTCCAGATTAGAAACGACGTTAAAGACAAGTTCGTATTCATTGCCGGAACCAAGAAAGACGGTAAACCAACCCTAACCGTTGTAATGAGCGACGCTATGGTTGCCGCAGGCCTCAACGCAAGCCAGATGATTCGCGAAGCAGCGAAAGAAATTCTTGGTGGTGGCGGTGGCCAGCCTTTCTTCGCACAGGCAGGCGGTAAAAACGTAGACGGTTTGCAAAAGGCCGTTGAAATTTTGAAGAGCAAGATCTAAAAAGGAATCTGAAGCGGAATACAATTCCGCCCTCCTCTAAATAAAAACGGCGAATTGGATGCAACACATCCGGTTCGCCGTTTATTTAATAAACCAAGTGAGTAGTTACAACCGTAACCACCCCACAAACCAATGGCAACAAAAGGAACAACAAAACCAAAGAAGCAGACCACGGGTACAACCAAGGCACAGAAGCCAAAGGCCACGAGCAGGAAGAAGAGCAAGAAAAAGAGCAAAACTCCTATGTTAGCGGTCTTGATTGGCGTACTGTCCGTTTTACTGATTAGTGGAGCTTACATCGGACTGAATCCTGACGTTCGTAACTCGATAAGCAGATGGATAAAAGGGAAAGACGCACGTATTTACGGCATAGACCTTTCGCGCTACCAAACTGACATTAAGTGGAACGAGATTGGCATCTACTACGATACGAAGCGAGACACCATCACTTTCGAGAAGACACACGAATGTCTGCCAGCAAGTTTTGTATTTTTGAAGGCCACCCAAGGGCGTGCGTTCGACAAGACTTATTCAGAAAAGAAACAATGCGCTATAGCACACGGTTACAAGACAGGCGCATACCATGTGCTGATAAACGACACCAACATTGTGAACCAAGCGCACAACTTTATGGAGGTGGCACAACTCGACAGCAGCGGTTTTCCGCCAATCCTCGACATTGAAAGCGACTATGTGGGAAAGCCCTACAGCGAATACCGATTGAAAGTGTTGCAATGGCTACAACTTGTAGAAGACGCAACCGGGGGGAAACCCCTCATCTACTGCTCGGACAAGACCCGTGAAAAAGTGCTTAACACACCCGAGTTCGACACCTACCACTTTTGGATTGCCCGCTACGATACCACACCACCCCGCTCGAAAGACGACTGGCTTTTCTGGCAGTTTACCGAAAAAGGCAAGGTACGCGGCATAAAGGGGAAAGTAGACATTTCAATATGGAAAGGTACGGCCGAAGACTTGGAGAACTGGCGCAGAAGTTGCTGGAAAGACCCCGCCTACCGTGAAAAGATAGAGCACGAATTAGATATGGTGGAACTTTAACCCTATAACAACAGAAACAAATGAACAAAGAATATCAGACACTGTCAGCAGATACAGACCCTATGGGCGCCGCCATAGCCGAATACCAGAAAAAAAAGAAGGCAGGAAAATTAAGGGTACTGTCGGAGATGTTCGACGAAGACGAGATACCAGTCGACTACCTATTCAGAACGTACAAAGAGATGCCCGCCATTGAGCAAAAGGCCCTCGACCTTGCCAAAGGCGACACGCTTGACGTTGGAGCAGGCAGCGGATGCCACAGTTTGGCGCTACAGCAACTTAAAGGCGACCAGATAGGGGAACTGACAGCCATCGACATATCGGCCCTCTCTTGCGAGGCAATGAAGGCACAGGGGCTGAAAGATGTGCGTTGCGTTAATTTGATGGACCCGAGTTTCGACCAAAAGTTCGACACCATACTCCTACTGATGAACGGCACCGGCATTGCCGGCAAACTAGAGCGCCTGCCTATGCTGCTAAACCGCCTGCGCCAACTGCTGAAAGAAGGAGGCCAAGTATTAATTGACAGCAGCGACCTCTGCTACCTCTACGAAGACGAGGATGGCGACTTGGATATGGAGATGCTAGAAGGAGACTACTATGGAGAGGTGGTTTACCAGATGCGCTACAAAAATGTTAAAGGCGAAGATTTCGACTGGCTCTATACCGACTTTAAGACACTGCAGACATTTGCCCTTAACTGCGGCTTTGAGTGCGAGAAAGTGATGGACGGCGAGCACTACGAGTTCTTAGCCAGACTAACGGTGAAAGCATAACAGAGAGACCAACTTATAGAATTGATGCCCCCAATGGAAGTTCCCATTTGGGGGCTTCATTTTGGGTCGGTATAAAACACTAGAACGATCAAGTTCAAAAAAACTTAAGAGCAAAGCCAATAAAAAAGCACGACCAAGGGGAATGGTCGTGCTTCATTTTTTTGCAGGGATTGTTGTCAGCAATAGCCCTTAAAAGAACACCGGTCGAGAATCAGTCGTCCTGGTATTTGTCGAGTTCGTCGGTGTCAGGATTATCGTTGAGATTGATAATGTCGCCATTGTTGTCAACAAAGCGCGACTGAAGGAATCCCAAGTTCTGGTCGGCCAAGACCTTGACACCGAACTTCTTTTTCCACTTGTGCTTAATGGAAGAGAAGAACCATCCTTTAGAGACAAAAGCCTCAACGAAAGGATGAATGTAGAGTTTGAAATTGTCGATTTTGAGCGTATTCTGCACAAAATCCATTTTACCTTCCAATTCATCGGTAAAGAGAATAGAAGGTTGTGCAACGCCTTTACCGTGGCAAGTAGGGCAAACCTCTTCGGTTTCGACCGTCATAGCAGGACGAACCCTCTGGCGAGTAATCTGCATAAGTCCGAATTTACTCAATTGGAGGATGTTGTGCCTAGCGCGGTCTTTAGCCATATTGTCGCGCATGCGTTCAAAGAGTTTCTGTCTGTTTTCCGGTTTCACCATATCGATGAAGTCGATGACGATAATACCACCTATATCGCGAAGGCGAAGTTGGTGTGCGATTTCATCGGCCGCAGCGAGATTAACCTCAATAGCGTTCATCTCCTGGTCGTATCCGGCTTTAGACTTGTTACCACTATTCACATCGATAACATGCATAGCCTCGGTCTTCTCAATAATAAGGTAAGCACCATTCTTAAAAGAAACTGTGCGTCCGAAAGAAGACTTAAGTTGCTTTGTGATGTTAAAGTGGTCGAAAATAGGTTGGTCGTTGTTGTAGAGTTTAACAATCGACTCCTTTTCTGGGGCAATGAAGCGGACGTAATCACAAATCTGATCATACGAGTACTTGTCGTTGACGAAAATGCTATCGAACGAAGGGTTGAAGATGTCGCGAAGAATAGAAACAGTGCGGGAGCTTTCTTGATAAAGGAGTTGTGGTTCCTTGTTACGGTCGATAGCAGCGACTGCGTTGTTCCATTTTTTGACAAGTTCGTTCAGTTCGAAAGAAAGTTCCTCCTGCGACCTCCCCTCGGCCACAGTACGGACAATGATACCGAAATTTTTCGGTTTGTACTTGCGGAGCATGGTCTTAATACGTCCACGTTCCTCGCCTGACTTAATCTTCTGCGAAACATAAATTTTATCGGCGAACGGCATTAGCACAATGTACCGTCCAGCGATAGAGATTTCGGAAGTAAGTCGAGGACCTTTAGTGTTAATCGGTTCCTTAGCAATCTGGACGAGGATTTCGAGTCCCTTGTCGAGCACCTCAGAAATAGCACCAGTTTTGCTAATTTCCTTTTGCATTTGGAGTTTTTCGACAGAAGCCGCCTTCTTACCGTTGCTGATAACGCCTTTGGTGAAAGCCACCATAGAACGGAACTGCGGACCGAGGTCTTGGTAATGAAGGAAGGCACTGCGTTCGTACCCCACGTCAACGAATGCAGCATTTAGCTCCGGCATGATTTTCTTTACCTTTGCGAGGTAAATGTCGCCAACAGCGAAAGAAGCCTTACCGTTCTCTCTGTTAAGTTCAGCGAGACGTCCGTCTTCAACAAGCGCGATGTTGACGTTCGAGCCTTGGGCATCGATAACTAATTCGTTTTTCACTATAATAAAAAGTTAAACTATATGTGCGTATAAAACAAAGAACAAATCTGAGAAGAATCTGCAGATTTGTTCCTTTGCTTTTTGTCGACATTAAATAAGAAGACAAACGAATAAGGTAGAACCTTATTACTTCTTCTTATGACGATCCTTCTTTAGACGCTTTTTACGCTTGTGGGTCGCCATTTTATGTCTTTTTCTTTTCTTTCCGCTTGGCATAATTTTAAAAATTTAAAAGTTTACTATATTTTGAACACTTGCGATAAAAGTCGTGTAGAATTAACTCCTTAAAATCGGTCAGCAAAATTATATCTTTTTTATGAGAAAAGCAAAGGTAAAAGGAGAAGTTATGAACAAAAGGCAAAAAATATACTAAATTTGTAGTATGAACAATAAAAGAATATACTATACCCTATTCATATTTCTATTTGCCGCTCTATGTAACAGTTGCAAATGGAGCAAGACCGTGGAAGCCGGCAACGAACTGAAAGCCGAAGCAGAAGCGGCAGAAGAGTTGTGCAACCAGTTTAACCAGCAATACTTTGCTGATATGGACGACAGTACAACAGTTGCAAGCCACGAGAGTCCCGCCGAAAAACTGCAAATGGAGCAGAGCATGATGTGGAACCAATTGGCACAATACCTTGTTGGGCTTCGTATTGACAGCACAAACATCTACCACGGTTTGACAAAATTCCCGAGTTGGGTTAACTACCAGCAAAAGACCTGGACGATGTGGAACAACTACCGCAAGAATGCAGCCAAGGCCGCAGTATGGAGAGAAGAAAACGTGGCACCACTCACCACCCAATGCAAACAACTGCTGTATGCTTTCAGCGGACCAGACTGGGCTTATGCCCACACCTTCTTTCCCGACGTAGACGAATACATATTGCTTGCCGCCGAACCGATAGGTAGCATACCACGTCCGAACGCCTATATGACTGAAGAAGACGCCCGCGTATTGGGTTCAGCCCTCTACCGCAGCACCATGAACATTTGGGGCGGAGGCTTCTTCATAACAGAAAAAATGGAGAAAGATTTAAGCACCAAAGAAGTGGACGGCGTGCTGCCTGTGTTAATGATGTTTATGGGACGCGACTACCGCAGCATTGACGACATTGTGATTGGACAACTACAACCCGACGGCAGCATAGACACCGAAAGTGCGAAAAGTCCGAACGCACTGCGTATGATGACCAGCAAGAACGGGAAAAAGCAAACCATCACCTACATCAGATGCGACCTCTCGAACAGCGGAATGAAGACCAACCACACTTTGCAGAAGTATTTGAAAAACTATATAAAGACGGAGCAGTGTGCCGGCTACTTGAAAGCAGCCTCATACTTGCTACACTACAACAATTACACGACTATAAAAAACATATTGTTAGAAAAATGCCGATTCATTCTGCAAGACGATTCCGGCATTAAATATGCCGATTTGCAAAATGCGGGTTTCAAAACCCTGCTATGGGGAAAATACGAACGTCCGTTATCAGTCTTCAAGGGATGCTACCAGGTTGATTTAGACAGCGCCTACCAAGCATTAAATTTAGAGAAACTAGATTTCTATGCTGGATACGGCAAGCGCTCGTACCAAATTGGTGCAATTAAAAGCATGCAGTAACAACAGACCCAAGAAAAGAATAATATGGCTAAACATACCTTTTATAAGATTGCAATAGCGCTAAACATACTGCTTCTTGCAGTTAGCAACGCCCACGCCCAAGTGGATATAACCAAAGTCCCCAACTACAAAAGTTTGGAGGATATGATAGAATATGCCAAAACGCTTGAGCGCAGGCCCTACAGAACTGGCGCCACCGGTCCGTACGCTTTCGACTGTAGCGGTTTTACACAACACTGCTTCAACCAAATAGGACTTACGCTGAACCGAACCAGCGCCCAACAAGCCGAACAAGGAAAGAAGATACGCCGACAGAAAAGGCTAAAGGCTGGCGACTTGGTTTGCTTTAACGGCAGCAAGATTGGCAAAGATGTAGGCCATGTGGGTATTGTGGTGGAAAACAACGACGGAGTCTTCACCTTTATTCACGCCTCAAGTTCAGTAGGCATCACCATCAGCAAAAGCGACGTTAAATACTACGACGACAGATACCTTTATGGCAGACGTATTACAGACAACAAAAGAATACGCCGCGCCATTAAGAAATTTAGCGAGTCTTCTTCTGCCGAGACTGACGTAAAAGAGCAAGAGGAGAAAAGACAAGAGAAAAAAGAGCCGTCGGACAAAAAGAGAACAAACGACAGCAAAAAGAAGCAGACGAGCAACGAGCAGACAAAGAAAGCGACCGACAACACAAAACGAGACGCTAAAGAAACCGTTGAGAATGCCTTCAAGAACAACACCAACAAGGCAGACACCACAAAAGTCAATCCAACAGTTACCGACAGCGCTACCGTTGTGAAAGACACCACTAAAAACGAACCGGCAAAACCAACCGACACTAACACCTTTAGCGGCAACACCCACAAGGTAGAAAAAGGGGACACCCTTTACAACATTGCAAGACGTGCCGGCTGCACCGTCCAACAATTGAAAGACTGGAACAACTTGACCAGCGACGCTTTAAGCATTGGCCAGGAATTGAGAGTTAAATAACGACTCGCCACAAAAAAAGAAACAAATGAAGCAAGAGAAAGAAAAGATAAATAAGACCAACGCTGCCAGACTATTAGACCAGGCAGGCATCGCCTACGAACTCGTACCCTACATTGTAGACGAGAACGACTTGAGCGCAATACACATTGCCGACCAACTGAACGAACCGATAGAACAGGTGTTTAAAACTCTGGTTTTAAGGGGAGACAAAAGCGGCATTTTTGTATGCGTGGTACCTGGCGAGGAAGAAGTTGACCTTAAGAAGGCTGCAAAAGTCAGCGGCAACAAGAACTGCGACCTTGTGGCCATGAAGGAACTACTTGGCTTGACCGGCTACATTCGTGGAGGTTGTTCACCTGTTGGCATGAAGAAGAAATTTCCTACCTACATTCACGAAACCTGTATTCTTTACGACTACATCTATGTGAGTGGAGGCGTGCGCGGTTTGCAGATTAAAGCAGACCCTAACGACTTGATAAAAGTCTGCGAAATGGAAATCTGCGAAATAACGAAGGAATAATGAGAGTAGCGATTATAGGAGCCGGAGCGGCAGGATGCTTTTGTGCGGTGAATTTAAAGCGCAAGCATCCGAAATGCGAGATAGACATCTACGAAGGCGGCAGCAAAGCGCTGGCAAAAGTGGCCATAACCGGCGGTGGGCGATGCAACCTGACCAACACTTGGGAAGGCGTGAAAAGCCTTGGACAAGTTTATCCGCGCGGCGAACGCTTGATGAAGCGACTCTTCCACCAACTTGACCACAAGCAGACCATGGATTGGTGGGAGAAGGAAGGCGTAAGCCTTGTCACCCAAGACGACCACTGCGTTTTCCCTGCCAGCCAAGATGCCATGACGATTGTGAACCTACTCACCGCCCACATCAAACGAATGGGCATTGGCTTGCACCTAAGCCACCGTGTTGCCAGCATTGAGCACAACGTAGCATACACCATACACTTCCAAGACGAGAAGTTGCAACCGACCACAGCCGATGTGGTGGTAGTAACCACCGGCGGACACCCAAAGGAAAGTGGTTTCGATATGCTAAAACCATTGGAACTGGCTATAGAGCCACCAGTTCCTTCCCTTTTTACCTTCTGCATACACGACCAAGCGCTGAACGCACTGCAAGGTGTGGTGGTTGAGAACGCCACAGCCAGTATTGCCGGTACAAAATTCAAAGCAGAAGGCCCCCTACTCATCACCCATTGGGGAATGAGCGGACCAGCCATTCTTAAAACCTCATCGCAAGCCGCACGCTACCTTGCAGACAACGCCTATAAGGCAAACCTGCTTGTAGACTGGTGGCCAGCAATGACCCAAGACGAGGTGATGGAATTCTTGAGCAAACAAGTAAAAACCAATGGGGCGAAACAAGTCAGCACCATTGCCCCTACTCCACTCACCCACCGCCACTGGGCATACCTTATCAGCCGCCTAGGCATAAATGAGACCAAACGATGGAACGAGCTTGGCAAAAAGGACTTTAACCGAATGGTACAATTGCTGAAAGCAGACTCGTACACAATAGATGGTAAAGGCCAGTTTAAAGACGAGTTTGTGACTTGCGGAGGTGTTGCATTAGCAGAACTTGACCAAAGCACCCTTGAATGTAAGAAACACGCAAACCTCTACTTCGCAGGCGAGGTTACCGACGTGGACGCCGTAACTGGCGGATTCAACCTACAAGCCGCATGGACAATGGGCTATGTGGTGGCGCAAGCAATTGGAGGCAAAGTACAATAAAAAAGACTATTTATGGGTTTTCTGAATAAACTAGCCAATTTGTTTTCTTCTGACAGGAATGACACCACAGAAGACATTGCACCTGTTGTTGGACTTCCTGCCTACAAGGCTGAAGATGATAATTTTGTTAACGGAGTAAAATGCGTTAAAAGGTACCAGGCATGCATTTATGACAAGGGAATCACCAAATCGTGCTTAGAGTCGGTTTGGACCTATTCCCCAAGTGGCGACTTGACCGAATTCACCTCATACACATCTCGTGGGAATGTATTTGAGCATTATGTGTTTGAATATAACGAGCAGCACAACATGACAAAAGTCCGCATTAACGACATACTGAAAACCGAACGCCTGTATGATGCAAGCGGCCACAACAACACAGAAGACATATCGTATAACGACGACGGTTCTATTGAAATGAGATGGGTTGGAACTTACGACGCAGAGAACCATCTGGTAAGCGCCGTTACCTACATATTTGGTGAAGGTTATGGTTCAGAAGGAAGAATTCAATCTCGCGCCCAATCGTCTTACGACAAAGCGGGCAACCTTATATGCAGTTCGCTTTCTTACGACCACGACCCCACATTAAATTCCAGACTTGAAATGAAATACGATGACCAAGGAAGACAAACCGAGGTTGTAGAATTTGGGCCTAACGAAGAACTTGTGAGAAAGAGCGCTTTCGTTAGGAATGAGCAAGGAAAAGAAACACTTGAATCGCAGACTGACGCCAATGGGAACCTAATTGAGAAATATGAGTCTGATTACGATTCGAAAGGCAATTTGGTAAGTTGGAACAGGTACAGCGGCGACGGTGAAATACTAATATCTTCGAGTTCGTCGTACAAATACGACGATAAAGGCAACTATACCGAACAGGTAATCTTCGAGAACGGAGTGTTTGACTCCGCATTTATTCACGAATTGGAATACTACTAACAATAGGAACAAAAGGGGATGCATCTGTGTGACACATCCCCTTTCGTTTTTCTTAAGAAACCCTACTTAAACAGCAACTGCGAGAACTCGCACAGATAGGTGCGCCAGTTCCTCCAGATGTGGCCGTCGGCAGTTTCGAGATAAGTGTACTTCAATTTGTTTTTGTCGAGGAAGTCGCGGAACGACTTGTTTTCCTTATACAAGAAGTCGTCTTTGCCGATAGCAATCCAGTAAAGAGCAGGTTTTTGAGCAAACTGCTTTTTAATTTTCTCCTCACAGTTTTGGTAAATAGGAGATTCTGTACGGCCAGTGAAACGGGCAGAAGCCGAGAACAAACCCACATAATTGAACATATCGGGATTCTCCTTCGAGATGTGCATAGAATGGAATCCACCCATAGACAAGCCGGCAATAGCACGAGCAGACTTCTTCGCGTTTGTGCGGTAAGTCTCGTCAATGAATTTCACGATTTCAGGGAAAGAAGTCTCGTAAGTGCCATCCATAGTGTGTGGAAGTTCGATGGTAGGTGTAATAAAGCCCGTAGGCGCATAACCAGCCGCAGCCTGTTGGTCGACATTACCATTCGGCATCACCACTATCATCGGTTTAACCTTACCTTGTGCAATAAGGTTGTCCATAATTTGCGCAACACGGCCCAAAGTTATCCAAGCCTCTTCGTCGCCCCCCATACCGTGCAACAAATAAAGCACAGGGTATTTGTCCTTGCCCTTCTCGTAACCAGCAGGCGTGTAGACCGTAAGACGGCGGTCGTTGCCAGTGGTTTTGCAGTTGAACCAAACTTTCGACACCGTGCCGTGTGGCACTTTGTTCACCGCATAGAGGTTGCTTTGCGGTCCATCGACCAAAAAGATATTGCTGGTAGTAACCACATCGCGAGTGAGGTAAACATTAGACGGATCGGTTGTCTTCAAACCGTCGACAATGAACGAATAACTGTATAATTCGGGAAGGAGCGGGGTTGGTGTGGTGTATTCCCAAATGCCGTTATCCTTTTCCTGCAATTCAGCCACGCCCGGTTTATCGCCATTGGCCGGCAAGAAATCGCCTGTAACCTGTACCTTGATTGCTTTTGGAGCTTTCATACGGAAAGTCACCGTCTTGTCGGAATTAATCTCGGGAGAAACAGTGGGAGTCTTCCACCACAGGTTTTCTTGAGCCTGACAAGTAACGCCGAACATAAAGGCGGCAACGCTTAATTTCGCTTTCATCATTGATTTGTGTAAATAAACTATAACTTAGGATTGGAAAGTTACAAGAAATAGGTGGGAAAACAAGCGAAAAGGTCGTGATAAATGAGTAAATTTGAATAATAGAAAAACTATAATCGTCATGAACAAAACAGCCACCATAGAACGGGTATGGGAAATTTTCGGAGAACTGAACAAAGTGCCCCGCCCATCGCACCACGAAGGAAAAGCGTCAGACTACCTCTGCAAATTTGCTGAAGAAAATGGTTTGGAATATGAGCGCGACGCGCACAACTGCGTAGTCATTAGAAAGCCTGCCACCCCAGGTTGCGAGGATTGGGAACCGCTTGTGATGCTCAACCATATGGACATGGTCTGCGTTCATGATAGTGACTATGCCTTCAACCCACTTGAAGACGCTATTGAAACTGAAATAAAAGACGGTTGGATGCACGCCAAAGGCACCAGCCTTGGAGCAGACAACGGTGTGGGATTGTCGATAGCCCTTGCCATTATCGGCGACGACAGTTTAAAACACGGTCCACTGGAAGTGCTGACCACCACCAACGAAGAGGATGGTATGAGCGGTGCAGCCAATTTGAGCACCAACTTCATAAGAGGACGAAAAGTGACTAACCTCGACTCGGAAGACTACGACACCATAACCGTAGGTGCGGCAGGCGCCTATATGCAAAGGGCAAAATGGAATTTTGAGTTAGCGCCCACAGTCCGCAACAAAACGCATCTAAAAATAAGCATAGAAGGCGGGAAAGGCGGGCACTCGGGCGTTGATATTAACAAAGGACGGGGGAACGCCATAACACTGGTTGCCGACCTATTAGGTTGGCTAAAAGGGAGACACACCGATCTACAGATTGGAGCACTAAACGGAGGTGGCAGCGCTGCAGCAATTGCAGGAAAAGCAAGTGTGGTTATTGCCGCAAAAGGATTAGATTTAGCCTCAATTTCAAAATTAGGGAAAGAACTGATAGCTCCATACAAAGAAACAGATGAGCATCTAAGACTTAACATAGAAAAAGCAGATGCATATCCGCTATTAACCAGCAACGACACTAACCGAATAATTGCCGCCCTCACCACCCTACCCAACGGCGTAATAGAAATGCGGGAAGACATGCCTGAAACGGTGCAAACCAGCAACAACATAGGTGTTTTAGCACAGGAAGGCGGACAAGTAGAAATAACCACCCACACCCGCAGTTTCAGCGATGAGACAATGGTAAAATTGGGAATGCAGATAGCAGACCTACTACAAAAGAACGGAGCAGAAGTGACGCTTGAGGCCAACAGCCCGGCATGGCAGGAGAATAGCGAATCGGACTTTCTTAAGCGAGTTAGTGAGACCTTTGAGCAAGAATTAGGTTTTACACCCCAAAAGGTAGCCATGCACTTTGTGTTGGAAGCCGGCTACTTTGTACGTAAATATCGGGGAATAGAAATTGCCTGTATTGGTCCGCGCATAATTTCGCCACACAGCACGAACGAGCGAGTGGAGATGGACACGGTGGAAGACATACTGAAAGTGACGAAAAGACTCGTCACCACCCCTCTATAACCTAAAATTTAGGCATGATATTCACCCTGCCCTCGAGAGAGGCAAGTGCAATGCCATAAGGTTTGTTCCTTCCGCCCTGAATAGTGTATTTGTCGGACAAATCGCCAACAGGGAGGACTGACTTTATGATTTTGTTAATTTTGCTAATAGACTGAGTGACACGCTTGGGATCTTTCAACCCGTAAACGGGGTCGGTATTAAAATTAGGAGCCACCATCATATAAATACCTTCCAGTTCATTAATAAAGTTTGCCACATCCTTAACAGCAATCCCCTCAGGATGACGCAGGAACAAGATATAAAGAGAGACATGCAAAGGGCCTCCTAAATTTAATTCTGTTTCGTCGTAATCAGGCAGTACGATTTTGCAGTCTCTGTTCACCACCAAATTAGAGAGTTTGTCGGACCGAAGCACCATTTTGCCCTGCAACATGCAGACAATCTTTTCTTCGTCAATCGCTCCGAACTTCAAGATATAAAGACGAACAAGAGCGGAAATCTGTTTTGCCAGAGCCTCTTTTTCAGACAAGATTTCATCCGTAGGATCACCATAGGAAGGAGTAGCCTCAGCAGCTTCGGCGCACATCTTTTCGGTGCACTCTTCCTCCATATCATACTCCACAGACTTTGAATGACTTACAAGGTCGGTAATTCCCTTAACAATGTATCCTAATCCACCTCCAATAGAAGGAAGGGAATCTGCCTTACATTCCTTATAATAACATTGATTTTGAGCACAATCTATTTTTTGAGAAAGCGCGTCAAATCCGTAATCTTCAACAGCGTCGGAAGCATCGTTTCTCAACAACCTCCAGAAAGCACGAAAAGGCTGTTTGAGATGTGTGGAAGAGACATTTTCAAGAGTTGTTCCACAAGCGTCGAGGTAGACATCGTCCTCGAACATTGACATCTTATCGAGATACAAGACAGGCTCATTGCGGAACGAATCGACATCTAACAAACCTTTAACCAAAGCCCCGGCACGCTTATCTAACGAAACACCCGGGTAGGCGGGAGACACCAACACACCATAGCCACCACTAACCACACCCAAATTGAAACGGCGGGCAACCAACATACCAGCCGTATCGGCGTCGGTTGCAAGAAAATCGACCACATAGTTTGACAATTGGGATTTGATATGCCCTAAAACGCAGTCGACATCGGCAGCAGAAGGCATAGCCTCAACAGGATTGTAACAAATGTAAACTTTGCCAAAAGGTATATTAGAGAAAAAAGATTCGTTCATACGCTAACATTTTGACATAAATATAGACTGAATTCTCCAATTATGGAAATTGAGAGAGAAAAAAAGTCCCACACCTTAACGATGCAGGACTTATAAAAGCAAGTTTATCAGTCGTTAGAATTAGCCTTGTCTTCGTCGGAGAAGAAGTCGCGAGCGATTTCCTCAGAGCAAAGCACATCTTCAACCGAAGCATCATTAAGCGAAGCGCTCTTCATACAGCAACTAACACGGTCGGCCCAACGTGCAGTAGCCCCAGCGAAAGCAGAGAACATGGCACGTGTATGACTTTGATCGGCCTTGAAGTTCATAGAGTTACTAATTGAAAGGGAGAAGGCGACCGACTCGGCATCTTGGTTAGCGCCGATGAAGGCAAAGGTCCAACCTTTTTGCTTAAAACTCTCAATAAGAGACTTCACCGCACTTCCGGAATACTCTTTAGACGCGTTTTCGAAACCGTCGGTAATAACTGTAACTTGCGCCACAGCGCACTCTTCCTTCTCAACAGCCCTTTCCAAATGGTGCAACGAGATACCGATAGCATCGTAAAGCGGAGTTGTGCAACAAGGCTCGTAATCGGCAGCAGTTATAGGATTCACTTCGGCAATAGGGGTATTCTCGTAAATATACTTACGCTCGCAAGCACAAAAAGCCATTAAAGAAAAATAGTGTACCTGGTCTTCAGCATGCTTTTTGGCAGAAGCCTTAATAGCACCAATCGTTTCGTTCACACCAGAAATTGCTGCGTTAGCAATGTTGCCCATAGAACCACTTTTGTCGAGGATGATGAGGTTGTAAATTTTCGTCTTCATTTTAATTATAAATTTTAAGTTATTATTTCGTTGTTTTTTGTTTACACCACGAAAGTATAAAAGAAGAAAAAGCACCCTCGAAAATGGCAATGTTGCAATTTTAGAAACACACAAAAAAAATAGCCGTCGGTATTCAACCAACGGCTATAGTATTAATAAACAAGCAATTTTGCTTAAAACTTTTTTTGTTCTTTTTCCTTAAAATTTTTCTTTTCTGCCTCTTTCACCAACTTGTCCATAATTTTGTCACTACCCGAAACAGCCTTGTTCTTCACATAGTATTCCAGAGTTTTAGTCAAAGCAAAGTAATGCATATCGAAATTAAAATCCTTCTGCTTGTTCTCTAAACCGTAGACGATGCAACCCGACATATAAGCCAACAGCAACTGTGTACCAACATTAGGGTTCTCACACTTCATAAACTGGCATTTCTTTTCGTCGAGCGTAATAGAAATATCTTCTGACACAGTCGCCCAAACTATTAGAAATTGAGCGGCTTGTTTTGAATATACCACATCTTCAGGCAACTTGGCCTCTAAGTAGAACTTAGCCGTTTTCAGAGCAATTTCATTGTCTTTACTTGCGTCTTCGGCACTGGCATAATTCGGGATTTCGGGAATTTCGAAATCGGGTTTGGCATACCCCACAAAAGAAGTTATAGCCAAAAATAGTGTAAAAAGAGTCTTTTTCATTATTTCTTATAATTTCGGTTAATCAATTTCGATTCATTGGGTTCGAACGGATGCTGCTTCATCCAAACATGAAGCGCATTCATCACGTCCTGGTTCTCGGGTTTTTCCATGTAGGCCTTGTAATCTTCCGCATATGCGTCTTTGAAGAGGTCCATCGTATACGCCTCGAAGTAGCCGCCATCAATCAAAAGATTCTGGTATTCGAAAAGATAGTTAGGTCGTTTTTTCTCCCAGCTTTCCTTATACTGTTTAGCAGCCGCCATTCTTATATCAATGAGGTCGGCAATGGTCACATTCGAACGCTTTTCGCTTTTCATATTAAGAACAGCCTTCGACTTTGAAACAGCCAACTCATATTCAATTTCGAAAGGGATGACAAGTTCTAAACCATTTAGGGTGATAACATTTCTTGAAAGGTGGATCTTTAAGGCGGTGTCGCCTTCCAACTCGAAACAAGAGTCGAGTTTCTTTCTAATACCATTCTGAATAGACTCGTTTCGGTTACCTTTTTCAAGATTCAAGAACGCCTCGCCATAAATCAAGCCCCATACAGGCTCAGACGTGTTAAGGAGTAACGCACTTGCCCTGAAAT
>JAKSKS010000221.1 GCA_024401615.1 Paludibacteraceae bacterium | reverse complement strand
ACCAGGTTCGACAGGCTGAAGAGTTACCGGGTCGATAATTTCAGGGAAGAACATGTCTTCCCAAAGGTGGGTACCGTCTTGGTATTCACATTCGCCACCCACACCAGGACCAGACACTTCAGTCAATCCATAGATATCGTAAGCCTTGATGTTAAGTTTTGCTTCCAACTCCTTACGCATATTATCGGTCCAAGGTTCAGCACCGAACGCGCCAATACGGAGTTTCAAATCTCTCTTCACGTCAGTTTCCGGATCGTTTTCAATACTTTCTGCCAAGAAAAGGGCATAAGAAGGCGTGCAACAGAGCGCGTTGGTCTTCAAGTCCTTCATCAGCATAATCTGCTTGGCAGTGTTACCGCTGCTGGTAGGAAGAACGGCAGCGCCAATCTTCTGAGCGCCATCGTGGGCACCCAAGCCACCGGTGAACAAGCCGTAACCATAAGACACCTGAACAACATCTTCCTTAGTAACGCCATATGCAGTCAGACAGCGGGCAACACCCTCGGCCCAACATTCAAGGTCGTTCTGAGTATAACCTGCCACAATAGGTTTGCCGGTAGTACCACTTGAAGCGTGGAAACGGACGATGTCCTTCATAGGAGCAGCAAAAGTATCGGTTGGATAATAATCGCGAAGGTCCTTCTTCTGCATGAAAGGCAACTTGCTGATGTCATCGATCGACTTGATATCTTCAGGTTTAACGCCAGCAGCGTCCATACGCTCGCGGTAGAACTTGACATTATCGTAGGTATACTTAACTAACTTAACCAGTCTTTCACTTTGCAGTTTGCGCAACTGGAGGCGCTCCATGGTTTCGATTTTCTCGTTGAAATACATAGTATTTTAATATAGTATTAGATAGGCTGTGAACCTAATTTTCTTGTCATACATTAACAAATTGAAGGCAAATTACAGATTTTTCGTTAACAAAACAAGCATCTCGCCACTAAATAAAGAGCACAAGAAAGAAGAAATGAAAAAAATGGGCGCACCTAAACGATACGCCCATCAAATAAAAGAGTGTCTTAGACAAAACAGTTCAAATTAGGTTTTAACACACAAGATCAATATATAACTAATAGATAGTAGTAGTTGCCTATCAAATTAATACGTTAACTATAGTTTTATTTTCAGTTGCAAAGATAAATAATTATATAACACCTACAAAACATTTTAAAGAAATAATTAACATATTATCAATATTAACCTATTGAAAAGCAACACAAACAAGGAGAAAGAGTTATAAGGGAAACGATATTTGGCAGGTGTGTATAAAAATTGTACCTTTACCCACGATTAAAAAACACACATAGATTATGGCAACTACAAAATTCAAAACCCAAGACGGCACAGCCGTACCAGATTTAGCATTCGGCACTTGGCAAATACCTAACGAAGACGCCTGCCGCTGTGTGAAAGAAGCCCTTGAATGCGGCTATACCCACATCGACACCGCAGCAGCCTACGAAAACGAGGAAGGAGTAGGACAAGCGATTAGAGAAAGCGGAATTGACCGCAGAAAACTCTACGTTACAACCAAGGTACCCGCAGAGGCAAAAACCTATGCAGAGGCAAAGCAATACATTGCCGCATCGCTTGAAAAGCTCAACATAGAGTATATAGACCTTCTGCTCATCCACGCACCAAAGCCATGGGACGAGATGCACGGCGGCTCAGAAAAAATGTACTTTAAGGAAAACGTTGAAGTCTGGAAGGCGCTTTGCGAAGTCAAGGCAACCGGCAAGGTGAAAGCCATTGGCGTGTCGAACTTCAACATAGCCGACCTGCAGAACTTGTTCGACCACAGCGAAGAACGCCCAGTAGCCAACCAAATAAGGGTACACGTAGGCCACGTTCCCGACAAACTGATTGCATTCTGCAACGAGAACAACATCGCAGTAGAAGCCTACTCACCTAACGCAACCGGTCGCCTACGCAACAACGAGACACTGTGCAAGATAGCCAGTAGCCACGGCAAAACGCCAACACAGGTTGCCATCCGCTACGACCAACAGTTAGGTTTGGTGCCACTGCCAAAAACCACCCACAAGGAATTTATGGAACAGAACTGCGCCCTCGACTTTGACCTCAGCAAAGAAGAAATGGAGCAACTGCTTTCCATTGAGGACGACGAACAGAACAAATTACCATAAAACGAATATGAAACTTATTGCTATACCCACCAACAACGGCATGGTAGACGACCACTTCGGCCATTGCGACCACTACACCGTATACAAAGTAG
This sequence comes from Paludibacteraceae bacterium, assembly GCA_024401615.1. Classification (GTDB taxonomy): domain Bacteria; phylum Bacteroidota; class Bacteroidia; order Bacteroidales; family Paludibacteraceae; genus Physcocola. The sequence continues at coordinate 137 of JAKSKS010000221.1, read as the reverse complement.
ACGAAAGCAACAGCATAGCCGGCAACGAGCGATTAGAATCGCCACAAGGCTGCGGTTGCAAGTCGAACATAGCCAGCGTTATGCAGGAAATGGGCATAACCTTGATGTTAGCGGGCAACATGGGAATGGGGGCATTC
>JAKSKS010000220.1 GCA_024401615.1 Paludibacteraceae bacterium | reverse complement strand
CCCTGACAAGCAGTGCCAGAAACTGATGTGCTACCATTACACCAAGGAACAATTTATGTCGTGCATGGGGTTATCCCCCCATTGCGATGCAAAATTAGTAAATTTTTCTCATAATGCAATAGCAAAAGCAAGGTTTGTTGGTTTTTGTGGGTGATAATTTGTAGAGGTTGGTTCAAATAGACGCTTTGTTCTTGTTGTTGAGATGTTCGTACGAATTGGTAATTCTCTTGAACTTCTCCGACATGATTTCTTTTAGCGCTGGGTCTTGAACGGTGTCGGGGTGGTATTTCTTTGCCAGTTTGTGGTAGGCTTTCCGTATATCGTCTTGGCTGGCTGTGGATTTTAGTCCCAGTTCTCTATAGCACCTGTCGAGGTATCTACCTGGTTTGGGCTGGGTAGGCTGTTGCTTTTCTTTCTTTTGGCGAAAGCAAGGCTCGTATTTGCTTTTCAAATAAGACTGGTCTTCTTCCGAAAGGCCTGCCTTTTGCATAATTCGCTGTAGCAAGTCCCACTCTTCGGGTAAAATTCCATCGGTAGCATTGGCAACATCGAACATCAATTCGGTAAACGCCAAAATCCCTTGGCTGTTTTGGCCACGGATGATCGATTGTATATGCGTTTCGAAATTATTGTTGAGTGCTGTGTATGATTTATTCCGCCAGTGGTTTAACTCCGCAACAACCACATTCATTTGTTCCCTTTCGAAATGTTTCCGCAAATAGTTCAATACGGTCTTTTGCTCTGCTTTGTCGAAACTGCCATCGACCATACACATCATAGCAAGTATGGCTCCAAGTGACTTGTTCCTTTGCTCGGCTATTGTAGCACTTGTTTCTAATCTGTTGTTCTTTTCCTTAATACAGTCTGGTAGAAGTTTATAAATGTAATCCAGAATGTCATCTGGCTTAAGTCCAAAAAGGTCTTTGGCGATAAAAATGATTAGAATGGTGAAATATAAGCTTACCAAGATTATGTTAGTTTGTTTTTTCTCGATTTAGTGTGCTGCGTTTCTTGAATCGTTATTCCCAATTGGCTCTTCTGTCGGCAAATCGCACAAGGTCTTAAAGTGTGATATGATTTTTTGCGTAAATAGGGCTTCGCATTCTTCCGTTGTCAAATCGTAGGCTTCTTCATAGTCTACATCAAGCAGAAATTTTATTTTTTCAGAGAAGGTGGCCGACACACTGTCGAAATGGTTAGCTTCTTCTTCCGATACCGGAATCAATTGCAGGAAGTTGATGGTGCGGCCTGTCTTGGTGGTATAGTGGGTGCGGAAAAGGTTGGGTAGCGGACTGCATAGAAATACACTCTTCGCCTTTGCCGCTTCTAGTTCTTCTTCAAAACTAATCGTCTCGCAACAGAGGTATGCGTCGCCATTGTCTTTAGCCGAATGGGCAACCATCTTCAATAGTCTTATTGGCCACCAGTTTTCTTCTTTTATAGGCCCTTCCTCAAGTACCTTCCAGTCGGGTGGCAGACACATTACATATTCGTTGTATTCCATATTCACCTCATCAATGCGTTGTTCTTCGGTAAGTGGCATTCGGTAAGCCCCGGCTCCAATGGTGACGATGGTGTAGTACGGATTCTCTTCGCTTGGTTCTATAACCGCCAAATCAATATGGACGCCTTCCGATTTCTTCTCGTGTCCAATCATTGCAATCTCACCGAAACGACGTTCAATGAAGTCTTGTATTTCGTCAATTTCATCTTCCCCATAATAGTCGTCGGTTGTGTCTATAGCAACGCCTTCTTCAACTTGTTTCCAGAAAGCCAATAGGTTTTTGACGTCCTCTTTTAGACCGTCACCTGTTAGGTGTACTATTTCAGCAATCGTGGCTTCTTTCTTAAAGGTGATGACAATGCTGTCGCTGTATTCGTATACTTTTTCTACTGACCTCCAAGGCTCGGTCAAGTAGCGGAATTGTGTCCCATCGATTACAGTCATTAGTGAAATGCCGTATTTGTCGAATCTGTAATACGCTTTGTCTCCAAGAGCCTTATATAGTTTGTAAACGTTGAAGACAAGTGTTGACTTTAAAACGATTGTTACACCCAAAAACAAGAATAGCGAACGCCAGTGGCCAGTTTGAAGACCGAAGAATACTGCGAAAACAAGTACTGCGACCTGAAGTCCTTGGACTAGGGGTTGGCACGCAAAGTGGTGCTTGAAAGCCGATTTAAGAAGCGTAAGAAATGAGGTGTGAAACTGACTTCTAAAAGGGAATGCGTATGTTGGAGTTTGAATGTCGCCTAAGTTCTTGGAACTGTATGTCTTCATGTGTACTGTAAAGTTGCTGTTTTGAGGGCTGCGGTCTTGTGGGTTGAGGTGTATAAAACAAAAAATCCGCAACTTTCATTGCGGACTTTTTAAGTTGTTCCTCAAGGATTCGAACCCTGACAAGCAGTGCCAGAAACTGATGTGCT
>JAKSKS010000022.1 GCA_024401615.1 Paludibacteraceae bacterium | reverse complement strand
CGCGCTCAATGATGATCGCGCGCGGAGGCCCAAAGACGGTGAAAGGCTGCCGCTACCTGCCTCCGCAAGGGCAGGGAGCGAGGGGCATAAGCGCTCGCTATTCCTTCGGGGCAATGAAGGGCAATGAGTGTTGGCATCAGTATGTTCTCAATTTCCTTGTCCAGTTTGTTGTTCTTTTCACTAATGGTGCGGAAAACATCCGAATAAATGGCGCGAATTTTAGTTTGATAGCTGTTGTCGTCCGATTGGCGGATGTTTAGAAAGAGTTTGTCCAAATCGGTGCTGCCGTCTTCGTAACGCTTGTCTTTAAAGTAGAGCAGCGGCCCCCAGTCTTCATTGTGTTTTTTACGGTCGTCGTTGTTCACCATCTGCAGCACAAGGTCGAACTCGTCCATAGTTCCCGCGCTTACCACGTACCAAGGTATTTCTGCGTGTTCCTCGCCAAAAATCTTCGAAAGGCGCGGCAATACGTAAGCGAGGAAGGTCTTGTCTTCTACGCTGTCGGCACTAAACTCGCAGTTTGCGTCAAGTATAATGGCAGAAAACTCGTTGAAATGGTCTTTTAACTCAACTTCAGCGGCTTCCCAGTTCGGGAAACACGGAAGGTCTATGTTGTATTGCTCTGCCATTTGTTGGGTTCCTTCAACTACCGATGGGTCGTTGTCTACCCAGAGCACTTTCATTACTTCGTTGTTAGCCATAAGCGTATGTTATTTATACGATATACAATTGTGGAAGGTGAGCACGTAGGCAAACGGGAATTCTGGGTCGTCGCAGTCGATGTTGGCGCTGCCGCCAAACCGGCTCATCAAATTCCTTATCTGGAAGGCTCCGAGTCCGTTGTGTCCGTCGGTTCCTACTGCCGTGCTACCGCCATACATGAATACTTTTTCTTCCGACATGTCTTTGTGCATAGGTTTTCCGTTATTGGCAACTGTCACTGTGCATGTGCTGCCCATACTGTTAAACGAAATGCGAACGGTGTTGTTCTTGTCTTCTATCCCCGAAAAACCGTGTGAACACGCGTTGCTGACGATGTTGTCGAAAATTTGGGTGAGGGCTTGTTTTGGGAAGACCAGGTAGATGAGCGGGTCGCCTTTGTGCAGTACGCTCTTACCTTTTATTTTAAAGTCTTCTGTTGCATATTTCCCCATTTCATCGAATTCAAACTTAAACATCGGGCTCTGGTGCGTTTGAATGTATTCGCTGATAAACGGAGCCAGTGCGATGTCTTCTGTCTCCATTCCATCGCCTATTGTGAAGGTGTTTATTTGGTTCGACAATATGTTGAGCGACTCGCTTATACGGTTGTAGATGCTCCCTACTGAAACCGGACGAAATTTGCCGATGGTGCATTCGTCGTTCAATACGCCTTTGTTTTCAACTCTTGCTTTTAGCAGCGTGTTCCACCAGTTGTTCAAGTTGAACAAGGTTTGTCCCACAGCGTGCTTTTTTAGGTGGATGTCTTTTTGGTAATGCTCGAAGTCTTCTTGCTTTTCGGCCATAAGGTCTTGCAAAAGGTTCAGCATATCGTTCTTCACCAGCATGTCTTGAATCTCAAGCGTGGGTAGTGATATTTTCAAACTTAATAAGTCGTCTTTGTCGATTAAATCGGATATTTTGTGCGCTTGGTCGTTTTCTTTCGCCACTTTGGTTAGTTGCTCGCTAACGTCATCCGATATGAGTTCGCGCAAGAGATAATCTTCACTTACAAGGTTGTGGTTCTTGACGCGGAAGGCAAAATAGGGTATTCGGTCCACCCATATGCCGTCTTCCAAACCACTCATACTGCTTAATCGGGCAACGCGGAATCTATTCCCGGTAAGTGCGGCCATCAAGCAAGGCTCTGTTATGTGTGAACTGACAAGATAATTGCCCGAACCAAGGTTCTTGTCGGTAACGTACGACAGCATGTATTGGTCGGTAAAGTTCTCCAACGACATGCTCCATTTCTGGCTGTCTTGGTTGGTGACGTCTATCTTCCAAAGGTCGAAAATTTCGATTAAATCGCCTAAAAGGTAATTTTCTTTTGTTATTTCGTGTGTTTTCTCCATGGCTTAATCTCTTGTCTATAATAAATATAGACATTTTTCGCGATAATGTCGAACGCTAACCCGCTTTTTGTTACAAGTTGTGCATAAGCCATTTCTCTAATTCTTCCTTTTTGCAGCCGCTACGTTTTGCGTAGTCTGTCAATTGGTCGTCGCCAACTTTGCCGACCATGAAGTAGAATGATTTTGGGTGGGAGATGTATAGTCCCGATATAGATGCATTAGGACGCATGGCTCCGTTTTCTGTTATGCTCATGCCTATTTCTTCCATGTGCAGTAGTTCGTTTACCCTGAATATGATGCGTTGGTCGGGTATTGAGGGGTAGCCAATTGCCGGACGTATGCCGTCGAAAGGCACTTTCAGAAGTTCCTTTGGCGTGTAGTGCTCGTCGGGTGCGTAACCCCAGTAGGTGGTTCGCACTTGTTGGTGCAACCATTCGGCGGTGGCTTCCGCAAGTCGGTCGGCTATGCTTTTTATGAGTATGGAGTTGTAGAGGTCGCCTTTCTCTTTGTATTGGTCGCTTAATTTGTCGGCTCCGTCCACACAAAGACAAAAAAGTCCGATGAAATCGGTGGTAGGAGAGACAAAGTCGGCCACAGAAACGCATTTTCCCGACAACTCGCCTGGCTGTTGCTGCCGAAGCATGGGTAAGTATATTTTGTCCATTTCATCGGGACTTAACACAATACCCTCGTTCTCGCTGTGGGCTTGGCAAAAACGTATTTTCGCCCTTATTTTCAACAGACCTTCGTCTTTTATTTTTCGCAGTGTGTCGCGGGCGTCTTGGTAGAGGTTTAGGGCTTCGCGGGCCTTGTCGATGCCGTACTTCTTGTTTTTGATTAAGAAGTTTTGCGTGCATTGCTCACAACCGCAAAAATTATCCATTCCATCGAATCTTCCTGGCAATCCCCATGCTTTGAAGAAAAACACCCAGTCGATGTAGGGTACGATTGTGGTAATATCGATGTCGTCGAATACCTTATCGCCTTTTAACCTTGGAATGTACATTGGTTATTCCTGTGTTTTAAACTGGTCGGCAAAGTCTTTCGATATATAGTTCTCGAGGCTGGTGCACACCATAGAGCTGAACTCAATACCACATTTCATTACTTTGTCCCAAATAACGGTTGGCACGCAACCCGTCTTTAAATTGTCGTAAGTGATGCCGTATTTCAATAAACCGTAGATAACGCCTGCGTTAAAACTGTCACCTGCGCCCACTGTGCTTACTGGTGTGACTTTGTGTGCTGGGTAACTTTTTGGTTCGTTGCCGTTGCTGAAAAGGGTGACACCGTCGGCTCCTTTTGTGTAGATGAAGTTTTTGGTGAAGAAGTCGATGTGCTCTTTATAGGTAAGGCTTGGATCCTCTTCTCCCAACAGGTACTTGAAATCTTCGTCGCTGCCTTTAAATAGGGTGACGTATTCCATGTTTTCCAAGAAATAAGGCATCAAGTGTCTGACTTTTGGTGCAAGGTTTTTGCGGAAGTTCACGTCATAGTACACAATCGCCTTTTTGTCGCGCGCTTTGGCCAAAAGTTCAATAATTGGTTCGCGCAGGGCTTCGTTCAGTGCGAAGAACGAACCAATTAGTATAATGTCGTTTTCTTGTATGTCGGGCATTATATAGTCTAAACGTCCAAAATTTGGGTAATCGGTATAGAACATGTACTCTGGATGCTCGTTCTCGTCGAGAAAGGCGAGGGCTACGGCCGATTTGTGCTCTTGGGGTAGTGTGCACATCAAGTCGGTGGCAACTCCGTTCTCTTCCATGCACTGGCGGACGAGTTGCCCCACATTGTCGTTACCCACCTCACTAATAAATAGGGGGTGTTCTCCCATTCGTCCCAACGACACCATTGCGTTGAATACAGAACCGCCTGGTTTCCCACTGATGGGTTGCCCGTTCTTGAAAATGATGTCGAATACGGTTTCGCCTATACCTATTACTTTTCGCATGTTGTTATTTTTTTTAATTGTAGGCAAATATAATCAAATTTGTTAATATGCCTGTTGCATTGTTGCTCTGTTCTGACTCGTTTTGCTTTCTTTTTGTAAGTTCAACTTTTTGCCTTTTCTTCCTTTTAAGCCTCATTCTATAAACTAATGCCGTTTTTTGGACTTTTGGTACTCGTTTTTGACAAAATGAAAGCAATATTCTCATATTTGTATCATTATGTGATAACATACTCTGAAATATTAAATATAGGGTAGGTTTGAATTTATTACTAAAACTTATTGGCGCGATTAACGATTTTATACTTTTTGATGAATTTTGTTATAAATTGAAAGTAAATGCCAAAAAATAACTATTTATCAACAATCGTATTTTTATTGGCGTGTAATATATAAGTAATTTTGTAAACGCAAAACAGCCAACCTTTCCGATTTGTGATGATCGGTGTTGGTGAATGGAACAGATAACTAACAAGATTTTATAACTGGCTATTAGTTGAGCCGTAAAAGAAACAAATTATGCAAAGCAATTATCCTACGCAAGGGGGACTTTACAATCCCGAGTACGAGCACGATGCGTGTGGTGTCGGAATGTTGGTTAACATTCACGGCAACAAGAGTCACGAGCTTGTGGATTCAGCATTAAAGGTTCTTGAAAACATGCGCCACCGTGGTGCTGAAGGTGCTGACAACAAAACTGGTGATGGTGCCGGTATCATGTTGCAGATTCCTCACGAATTCATTCTTCTTCAAGGTATACCTGTCCCTGAGAAGGGAAAGTACGGTACTGGTCTTATCTTCTTGCCTAAAGACAAGAAAAAGCAGCAAAGTATCCTCAATATCATTCTTGAGGAAATTGAACGCGAAGACCTAACTTTGATGCACCTCCGCGATGTTCCTACTAATTCCGAGTGTTTGGGTAAGGCCGCTGCTGCTGTTGAACCTGACATCAAGCAGATTTTCGTAACAGGTGTTACAAATGAAAAACTCGATTCTTTCGACCGTACACTTTACATCATCCGTAAGAAGATCGAAAACCGTGTAAAGGACGAAGATTTCTACATTGTTTCTCTCTCTAGCAAGAATATTATTTATAAGGGTATGCTTACCTCTATGCAGGTTCGCGAATACTTCCCTGATTTGAGCAATAGTTATTTCACTAGTGGTTTGGCATTGGTTCACTCTCGTTTCTCTACCAATACCTTCCCTCGTTGGTCTTTGGCACAGCCTTTCCGTTTGCTCTGCCACAACGGTGAAATTAACACAATCCGTGGTAACCGTGCTTGGATGGAGGCTCGCGAAAGCGTCCTTTCTTCTGAAGTGCTTGGCGATGTTAAGGCTATCCACCCAATCGTTCAGCCTGGCATGTCTGACTCTGCGTCTCTCGATAACGCGCTCGAGTTCTTCCTCATGTCTGGTATGAGCCTGCCTCACGCAATGGCAATGTTGGTTCCAGAACCGTTCAACGAAAAGAACCCTATCAGCGAAGATTTGAAGGCATTCTATGAATACCACTCAATCTTGATGGAACCTTGGGACGGCCCTGCTGCCCTCTTGTTCTCTGATGGTCGTTTTGCTGGTGGTATGCTCGACCGTAACGGTTTGCGCCCTTCTCGCTACCTCATCACTAACAACGATATGATGTTGGTTGCTTCTGAAGTTGGTACTGTTGAGTTCGAACCTTCTGAAATCAAGGAAAAGGGTCGCTTGCAGCCTGGTAAGTTGCTCCTCATCGATACTGAAGAAGGCAAGATTTATTATAATGGTGAAATCAAAGACAAACTTTGTCACCAGAAACCTTATCGCGAATGGTTGTCTACCAACCGTATCGAACTCGATAAGTTGAAGAGTGGCCGTAAGGTCAGCAACGATGTTGAGAACTACGAACGTAAGTTGCTCCACTTCGGTTTCACTCAAGAAGATATCAAGCGCACTATCATCCCTATGGCTTCTAATGGTGCTGAACCTGTTGCTGCTATGGGTAACGATACTCCGCTTGCCGTTATCACCGAAAAACCTCAGTTGCTTTTCAACTACTTCCGTCAGCAGTTCGCACAGGTAACCAACCCTGCTATCGACTCTATACGTGAAGAGTTGGTTATGAGCCTTACTGAATATATCGGTGCTGTTGGTATGAACATCCTTTCACCAAGCGGTGAACACTGTAAGATGGTTCGTCTTCCACAGCCTGTTTTGAACAACACTCAGCTCGACATCCTCTGCAACATCCGTTACAAGGGCTTTAAGACTGAGAAGTTGCCTATCCTCTTCGAAAAGGCGAAAGGTGAGTCTGGCTTGAAGAGCGCTCTCGACGAACTCTGCAAGAAGGCTGAGGCTAGTGTTGATGCTGGTGTTAACTACATCATCTTGTCTGACCGTGATATCGACGCCGACCACGCTGCTATTCCTTCTTTGTTGGCTGTAAGTGCTGTTCACCACTACTTGATTTCTGTTCAGAAGCGTGTTCAAACCGCTATCATCATCGAATCTGGTGAAATCCGCGAAGTAATGCACGCTGCATTGTTGCTCGGCTACGGTGCTTCTGCTCTCTGCCCTTACATGGCTTACGCTGTTATCGCCGACCAGGTTAAGAAAGGTGAGATTAAGGAAAACTACGAATCTGCTGAAAAGAAATACATCAAGGCTGTCGATAAGAGTTTGCTCAAGATTATGGCTAAGATGGGTATCTCTACCATCCGTTCTTACCGTGGTGCTAAAATCTTCGAAAGCCTTGGCTTGAGCGAAGACTTGTTGAACACTTACTTCGGTACTAAGCAGGCTACTATTGGTGGTATCGGTTTGAAGGAAATAGCTCGCGACGCTATCCGCTTCCACGATGCAGCATTCGCTGAAAAGATCAGCCCTGTTCTTCCAAGCAGCGGTTTGTTCGCATACCACAAAGACGGTGAAAAGCACGCTTGGAACCCTGAAACTATCGCTAACCTCCAGTTGGCTACCCGCTTGAACGACTACAACCGTTACAAGACTTACGCTAAGTTGGTTAACGAGAAAGAAGATCCGCTCTTCATCCGCGACTTCTTCAACTTCAAGAAGAACCCTATCGATATCAACAAGGTTGAACCTGTTGAGGAAATCGTTAAGCACTTCGTTACTGCCGCTATGTCTTTCGGTGCTATCTCTAAGGAAGCGCACGAGGCTCTTGCTTTGGCAATGAACAAACTCGGTGGTCGAAGCAATACTGGTGAAGGTGGTGAAGACAACGAACGTTTCCACTCATCTGTCAACGGTGTTTCTTTGTGCTCTAAGACTAAGCAGATCGCTTCTGGACGTTTTGGTGTAACAACCGAATACTTGGTAAATGCTGAAGAAATTCAGATTAAGGTGGCACAGGGTGCTAAACCTGGTGAAGGTGGTCAGTTGCCTGGCTTTAAGGTTGACGCCGTTATCGCTAAGACTCGTCACTCTATCAAGGGTATCTCCCTCATCTCTCCTCCACCTCATCACGATATCTACTCAATCGAAGACTTGGCTCAGCTCATCTTCGACTTGAAGAATGTAAACCCTAAGGCTGCAATCTCTGTAAAACTCGTTGCTGAAAGCGGTGTTGGTACTATTGCTGCTGGTGTGGCTAAGGCTAAGGGCGACCTCGTAATCATCTCAGGTGCTGAAGGTGGTACTGGTGCTTCTCCTGCTTCTTCAATGCGTTTCGCTGGTATCTCTCCTGAAATCGGTTTGAGCGAAACTCACCAGACTTTGGTTGAAAACAACCTCCGTGGTTACATCCGTGTTCAGGTCGATGGTCAGTTGAAGACTGGTCGCGACGTTATCAGCATGGCGCTCCTCGGTGCTGAAGAATATGGTTTCGGTACTTCTGTATTGATTGTTTTGGGTTGCGTAATGATGCGTAAGTGTAACACTAACACTTGTCCTGTTGGTGTCGCTACTCAAGATGAAAAGTTGCGTGAACGCTTCCGTGGCCACTCTGAATATGTTGTCAACTACTTCCGCTTCATCGCACAGGAAGTTCGTGAATACTTGGCTGAAATGGGCTTCACTTCTTTGAAGGATATCATCGGCCGTACTGACCTTATCGAAATCAAACCTCGTAAGGAAGGCTCTAAGGCTGCTACTATCGACTTCAGCCGTCTTCTCCACAAGGTTGACAATGGTTGCGACATCGTTTGCACAACTCCTCAGAACCACGAGATTGACAACGTTCTCGACGTTGACATGATTAAGGAAGCTAAGGACGCTATCGAAAACAAGAAGGAAGTTTCCCTCAACTATAGCATTAAGAATACCGACCGTGCTGCTGGTGTAATGCTCTCTGGTGCGGTTGCAATGAAGTACGGTGAAGCTGGTTTGCCTGATGAGACAATCAACGTACGCTTCAAGGGTTCTGCTGGTCAGAGCTTCGGTGCTTTCTTGATGAAGGGTATCAATTTCAAACTCGAAGGTGAATGTAACGACTACTTCGGTAAGGGCTTGAGCGGTGGACGTATCTCTATCATCCCTCCTATCCGTAGTAACTTCGCTGCAGAAGACAATATCATTGCAGGTAACACTGGTCTTTACGGTGCAACTACTGGTGAACTTTACGTTAACGGTCGCGTTGGTGAACGTTTCGGTGTTCGTAACTCAGGTGCAATCGCCGTTATTGAAGGTGCTGGTGACCACTGCTGCGAATACATGACTGGTGGTCGTGTGGTTGTCTTGGGTGAAACTGGCCGTAACTTCGGTGCTGGTATGTCTGGTGGTGTTGCTTACGTTTGGAACAAGAACCAGAACTTCGACTACTTCTGTAACATGGACATGGTTGAGTTGACCCTCATCGAGGAAACTGCAGCACGCAAGGAATTGCACGAACTCATCCGCCAACACTACCTCTACACTGGCTCTAAGATTGCCCGCACTATGCTCGACGACTGGAACCACTATGTTGAGGAATTCATCCAGATTACTCCAATCGAGTACAAACATGTACTTCAGGAAGAGCAGTTGGCTAAATTGCAACAGAAAATTTCTGATATCAGCCGTGACTACTAATTCGGCAGTCCATTCATTATATTTCAAAAACTTCTAAAAGATTACTAAAATGGGAAATCCTAAAGCATTTTTGACTATACCAAGAAAGGACGCCGGTTATCGTCCTATCAACGACCGTATCAACGACTTCGGTGAAGTTGAACAGACACTCAACGACCACGACCGCCAGTTACAGGCTTCTCGCTGTATGGAATGTGGCGTTCCTTTCTGCCACTGGGCTTGCCCTCTTGGCAACAAGCAGTTCGACTTCAACGACGCTATCTATAAGGGAAACTGGACGGAAGCTTACAATGTCCTCCGTGGGACTAACGACTTCCCTGAGGTCACTGGCCGTATCTGCCCTGCACTCAGCGAAAAGAGCTGCGTGCTTAACTTGACCATCAAGGAACCTACTACCATTCGCGAAAACGAGTGCTCTATCATCGAGAAGGCTTTCCAGGAAGGTTTCGTAGTTCCTGAAGTTCCTGAAAAGCGCAATGGCAAGAAGGTGGCTGTAATTGGTGCTGGCCCTGCCGGTCTTTCAGTTGCTTGCCGTTTGAACCAGATGGGTTACACTGTTACCGTGTTCGAAAAGAACGAGGCTATTGGTGGTTTGGTTCGTTTCGGTATCCCTAACTTCAAACTCAACAAGGCTGTTATCGACCGTCGTCAGGTCATCCTTGAGGCTGAAGGTATCGAATTCAAGTGCAATCAAGATATTGATATAACTAACCTTCCTGCTGGTTTCGACGCTTATGCGGTTTGTACCGGTACTCCTACTGCTCGCGACTTGAATGTTCCTGGTCGTGACTTGAAGGGTGTTTACTTCGCTCTCGAAATGTTGTCTCAGCAGAACCGTATTCTTGCTGGTCAGACATTCTCTAAAGACGAGTTGGTAAACGCTAAGGGCAAGAAGGTTTTGGTTATCGGTGGTGGTGATACTGGTTCTGACTGTATCGGTACTGCACACCGTCAGGGTTGCGTAAGTGTTACCCAGATCGAAATCATGCCTAAACCTCCAGTCGATGACAATCCGGCTACACCTTGGCCTAACTGGCCAGTTGTCTTGAAGACAACTTCAAGCCACAAGGAAGGTTGCGATCGTCGTTGGTTGCTTACTACTAACAAGTTCATCGGCAAGAACGGTAAGTTGGTCGGTGCTGAAGTAGAAGAGGTTGAATGGAAACCAAATCCAGAAGGTGGCCGTCCAATCATGGCCATGACTGGTAAGAAGGAAGTCATTGAGTGCGATATGGTACTTTTGGCTATGGGCTTCTTGAAACCAGAACAGCCACAGGTTGCTGAAAACGTATTCTTCGCTGGTGATGCCGCTTCTGGCGCAAGCTTGGTTGTTAGAGCATTGGCTTCTGGTCGCGATATCGCTAAGAAGATTGATGCATACTTGAACAAATAATTAACTGAATTTCAACAAACGGGGGACTCTTCCCGGTCCCCCTTCTAAATAAGATTTTTCTATGTGTGGAATTGTTGGAGCATTTGAATTGAAGGAGTCTGCTCAAGACCTCCGTCCCCAGATGTTGGAAATGTCTAAACGCATTCGTCACCGTGGTCCAGACTGGTCTGGTATCTATTGTGGTGATAAGGCCATCTTGGCACACGAGCGTTTGGCTATTGTCGATCCTCAATCTGGTCAGCAGCCGCTTTATAGCGCAGACCGCAAATTGGTTCTTGCTGTAAACGGTGAGATTTATAACCATCAGTCTATTCGCGACAGTTATAAGAATTACGAGTTCCAAACTCATAGCGACTGTGAAGTGATTTTGGCTCTTTATCGCGATAAGGGTGCTAATTTCCTTGAAGACTTGAATGGTATCTTCGCTTTCGCACTCTATGATGTTGAAAACGATGCTTATCTCATTGCCCGCGACCCTATCGGTGTAATTCCACTTTACTACGGCCGTAACGCTAAAGGCACTCTTTTCGTTGCATCTGAGTTGAAGGCGCTCGAAGGTTATTGTACTGAAATCAGCGTTTTCCCTCCAGGATACTTGATGAGTAGCGCCGATGGTGGCAAACTCGTTAAGTGGTACAAGCGCGATTGGGAAGAGTTCGACGCTGTTAAAAACAATGCTGCTAACGTAGAAGATATCCGCACTGGTTTGGAAGATGCTGTTAAGCGTCAGTTGATGACCGACGTACCTTACGGCGTACTCCTTTCAGGTGGTCTCGACAGCTCAGTCATCTCTGCTGTTGCTAAAAAGTTCAGCGACATCCGCGTTGAAAGTGAAGGCACTCAGCGTGCATGGTGGCCACAACTCCACAGCTTTGCAATTGGTTTGAAGGGTGCGCCTGACTTGAAGGCTGCACAGGAAGTTGCCGATGCAATCGGTACTATCCACCACGAAATCAATTTCACAATTCAGGAAGGTCTTGACGCGCTTCGCGACGTTATCTACCATATCGAAACTTACGACGTAACTACCGTTCGTGCATCTACTCCTATGTACCTTTTGGCTCGTGTTATCAAGTCTATGGGTATCAAGATGGTGCTTTCTGGTGAAGGTTCCGACGAAATCTTCGGTGGTTACCTCTACTTTCACAAGGCTCCAAATGCCGAAGAGTTGCACAAAGAGACTGTTCGCAAGATCAGCAAACTCTATATGTACGACTGTTTGCGCGCTAACAAGGCTTTGGCTGCTTGGGGTGTTGAAGGCCGTGTGCCATTCCTCGATAAGGAGTTCCTCGACATCGCTATGCGTTTCAACCCAGAAGCTAAGTTGAGTGGCCGTGCCGGTGATGGAAAGATGGAGAAATATGCGCTCCGTAAGGCATTCGAAGATTATTTGCCACAGGGTATTGTATGGCGCCAGAAAGAACAGTTCAGCGATGGCGTAGGCTATTCTTGGATTGATTCTTTGAAGGAATATGCAAGCCAGCATGTTAGCGACGAACAGATGGCTAAGGCCGCAGTTCGATTCCCTATCAATACTCCAATGACGAAGGAAGAATACTTCTACCGCTCAATCTTTACAGAATTGTTCCCTAGTGGCACTGCTGCTAGCACAGTTCCTTCTGAACCTTCTGTAGCTTGTAGTACTGCTGCCGCTATTGCTTGGGACGAAAGTTTCAAGAACTCGCTCGACCCTTCTGGTCGTTCTGTTCGCGGTGTGCACGAACAGGCATACAAATAATAAAGATGTGTGTATTACACATTGAACATTACCAATTGAATATATAAGCGTAGGCTTACATAATAGAATACTACATCTTGTTCCCTTTGTGGAACGCCCGTAGTGTTATTTGTTTCTTGTCGTGAGCGGTGTGGAACGTGATGTTTCGTACCGCTCTTTTTTTGTCTATACCTCTGTTAGATGTTATTTCATGTCAGAAAGACGGGCTGTTTGGTGCTTGGCTAATTCCTTGTTTGTGTTTCTTTTAATCTATTGTAGGCTGTATTGATTTCTTTGAACTTTTCTGTTAAAACAGTTCTGAGCGATTCGTCATGAACAGAGTCGGGGTGGTATTTTTTAGCTAAGGCAATGTATGCACTGTGTATTTCTTCTTGTGTTGCCGATTCCGAAACACCCAATATGGCGCTGTACATTTTTCTTAAATCGTCTGCTAACGGTTGTTTGCTCTGCTTTTGCTGTTGACTGCTACCGTCGCTTTGCTGCTGTTCTGCTTCCCTTTTTTTCGTATTCAGACTTTGTCTCTTTATCTTTCTCTATAAAAAATAGAAATAGGCACGCTGCAATAAGAATTATTATTCCTATATTATTTTCAAGAAAGATAAGGATTGCTCCCGTTATAAAACCTACTACCGATAGTAAATGAAATATATTGTTTAGGTTCATTTCTATAATCTTATTTGTGTTTCTGCAAATAAGGTGGCCTTCCCTCTTATCAAAAGCGTCTCATCGTCTATAATTTCACCTTGCAACGCTCCTCCGCGGGCTGAGGCCTCCCATGCGTTAATAACCTTTTTATTTAGTCTTTTTGCCCAATAGGGTATAATCTGGCAGTGGGCACTTCCGCAAACGGGATCTTCCAAAATGCCGATTTTTGGTCCGAAGCAGCGTGAACAACAGTCATACCCGTCAGTGCCGGGGGCGGTAATGTGTACCATTCGACCTGGTAATTTTTTCAAGGTGTCGGCATAAGGCGTAAAACTCTTTACTTGTTCAGCGTTTTGTAATACGCATATCAGGTCAAGGTCTTTGCCCATTCTCACATCGAGTGGTATGCTGCCAATGGCTTCCATTATATCTTCAGTTACTCCGACTTTCTCGAGTGGTATGTTGGGAAACTGCATTTCAAACATATCATCTTTACGCCTAACTTCTAATTCTCCCCCAATAGTGTGGAAGGTGACACTTTCAGCTTCTTTCTCATAGTAATTTAAAAGAACGAAGCCCGAAGCGAGGGTAGCGTGTCCGCAAAGTCCTACTTCGCAAGTGGGGGTGAACCAGCGTAAATGGTAGCCGGCTTCCTCTTTCACAATAAACGCGGTTTCCGACAGGTTGTTTTCCATCGCTATATCCATCATCAGTTGTTCTTCGGGCCATTGGTCCATTACGCACACTGCGGCAGGATTGCCGTGAAATGGTTTGTCGGTGAATGCGTCTACTATATATTGTTTCATGAAAATCAAATTTTTGTAAAGATAGTCAATAAGACGAATTTATTTGGTACTCTTTTTGGTTGTTATCTACCGTAAAGGACATATTCTGTTCTATTTCCCCTTGCAAGGCACCGTTTAATTTGCATATACCCCATTTTTTTCGTTTCTTTGGAAAATAAATTGGGTAGGAGTGCCCTATAGGACTGCTACTTTAAATTTTTTGTAGGATGACGAAACGTTTATATGCATATATTTCCCTTTTGCTGTGCTGCCTTTTAGCACCCGCCGATGCTTTTGCTGAAGCTTCGAAAAAGGAAATTCAGCAATACGAAAAAGCGGTCATTCTTATGAATGAGGGCCGCTATGGCGAAGCTTTGCCCATTTTTAAACAGTTGGTCCGAGGTAATAAGAATTTTGTAGACGCTTCATGGTCGCTTGCTGAACTATATGCCCTTATGGGTGACGACGGGAAACGAATACAGACTTTGCAGTATGTGGCCAAGCCAAAAGTTGCCCGTTATTGGAATTCTATGATGCGCTTGGCTGCTGCATATCACGAAACTTGCAATTACCAAGAGGCTATTAATGTATATAAGCAAATTCCGCAGAGTGAAATTGGTTATTACAAAATGGCTCAACCAAAAATAGCAGAATGTGAGGCGGCTATCAAACTGATGGAATCGCCAGTGCCGTTCTCTGCCACCAATATGGGACCGAACATCAATACCGAGTTCGACGACTATTGGCCAAGTATTACTGCCGACGAAGGGTTGTTCTCAACTACTGTGAAGTTGAACAAGCGAGAGGGTGAAAGCGCCTTCGGAAAGAGCGTGCACGAAGATATTTTTGTGGATAAGAAGGCTGCCAATGGCACTTGGCCTAAAACGCAAAATGCGGGTTCTTGCATTAATACCATTCACAACGAGGGCGCGCAGAGTTTCTCGCTCGACGGACGCTATATGTTCTTTGTGGCTTGCGATCGACAGGGTGGTAGCGGTAGTTGCGACATCTATTACTCTATTCGTGTGGGTGATGGGTGGAGTAAGGCTGTTGTGCCGACTGCTCCGTTAAACACCAAGTATTGGGAGACGAACCCGTCGTTAAGCCCTACTGGCGACAAACTCTATTTCGCAAGTAATCGCCCGGGCAGTATTGGTAAAACTGATATCTGGGTTGTGGATGTGAAAATTAAACAAGACGGTTATCTCGAATTCTCAAATCCGAAAAACTTGGGACCAAAGGTGAATACCAAAGAAGATGAACTTTCTCCGTTTATTCATGCCGATAACCAAACTTTGTTCTTCTCTTCTAAAGGTAGAGGTGGTTTGGGTAAATACGATGTCTTTGTCTCTTACAAAGATGGGAAAGGCGGTTGGACCGAAGCAAAAAACATCGGATATCCGTTGAATACTTGTAAAGATGAAATAGGTTTTGTGGTCAATGCTTATGGCGACAAGGCGTATTTCAGCAGCAACGGTCAAGAAAAAAACGGTCGTGGACGTGATATCTACGAACTGAAACTCCAGGATGGCAATGCGCGCCCTGTGAAGCATATGAAGTTCGCTAAAGGTAAAATTGTAGATGCCGAGACTAAACAGCCTGTTATGGCTCAAATCGATGTCTATAGTATCAAGAACAATGAAAAGGTGTTCAAGAGCGTCAGCGATAGTAAGACGGGTGAATTCATCAGTTGTGTGCCCGAGGGCGAAGATGCTGGTGTGAATGTAGACCGCAAAGGATATTTGTTCTATTCTGAATACTTCGACGAAAACCAGAAACTGAAATTCCCTGAAAAGGGAGTGGCAATGGAAAAAATAGCGGTGGGTAAGAAAATTACTTTGAAGAATATCTTTTTCGATTTCGACAAGTATTCTCTCCGACCTGCTTCTCATCACGAACTTGACCGTTTGGTGCAGTTCTTGAAAGATAATCCTCAAGTCTATATCCGACTGGAAGGACATACTGATTCTAAAGGTAATCACGACTATAATGTTACATTGTCGGAGAATCGTGCTAAAGTGGCTTTCGATTATTTGGTGGAACGCCGCATAGCAAAAGAACGATTAGAGTATAAGGGGTATGGACCTGATAAACCAATCGCTTCAAATTCAACTGCCGAGGGACGTGCGCAAAACCGCCGTACCGAGGTGATAATAACTGCAAAATAAGACACAAGGATCTAACTGATTTTCATGGATAACGTTTTTATAACTCAGACATCTCATTTCTATCCGAATGAGCCTGTTTCTAACGACGAAATGGAAGACTATTTGGGATTGCTTAACAATCACAAGTCTTTGTCTCGACCTATTGTCCTTCGTAATAACGGCATCAAGACGCGTTATTATGCACTCGATAAACAGGGTAATATGACTCATTCGTCTGTCCAAATGGCGGCTAATGCCATTCGTGGTTTGGAAGGCGATGATTTTAAATTGGCCGATGCTGAGGTTTTTGCTTATGGCACTGCTTCTCCTGAACAGATAATGCCTTCGCCTGCCGTTATGGTACATGGCGAACTGCCTGAGGCAGGAAATATGGAGGTCGTTTCTTTCCAGGGATCGTGCTGCACCAGTGTCGAGGCTTTAAAGTATTGTTGTTATGCTTTGGCTGCAGGCGATGCAAAGGAGGCTGTTTGTGCTGCTTCTGAACGTTTGTCTGCCTTAATGCGTGCCGAAAACTTTAAGGCTGAAGGTGACGTTATCGCACTGAACAAACGCTCTATTCTTGCTTTCGAAAAAGATTTCCTTCGTTGGATGTTGAGCGATGGCGCTGCTGCACTGCGTGTGTCAAACAAGCCTGCAGAAGGACGTCTCTCGTTAAAGGTGGAGTGGGTTGAGTTGACTTCTTTTGCCAATGAACGTGAAACCTGCATGTATCTCGGTGGTGAAAAGATGCCTGACGGATCGCTCAAAGGTTGGAATATGTACCCCCAAGACGAATGGTTGCCTAAGTCGCTTTTCTCTCTAAAACAAGATACCCGAATTTTGGGTGACAATATCGTGAAATTGGGTGGTGTGTTCTTGGAAAAAATTATGAAGAAACATAACCTCACCAAAGAGGGCGTCGACTGGTTCCTTCCTCATATGTCTTCTATATTCTTTAAAGACCAGATGAAGCAAAATATGGAGGAATTGGGTATTGTTGTTCCTGAAGATCATTGGTTCTACAACCTGACCCGTATTGGCAATATTGGCTCTGTTTCTGCTTTTGCCATGATCGACGAAATTTACCACTCTGGTTTGTTGAAGAAGGGCGAACATATATTGGTGGCTGTTCCCGAAAGCGCACGCTTTACTTATGGCTATATATATTTGACAGTTTGTTAAACTGCTTTTAATACACATTATATAAGATATGAAAGTTGAAGACGTTCCTCAAGATGCCAAGTTTTTTAAAGGAACCGTCGTTAGCGATATGTGCTACGCGGTTGACGAAAATGGCAATTACCAAGCCGTAATGAGTAAAGGCTGGGATGTGAAGGCTGATGCCCTGCAAACAGTGCTCGACGATGTGGAGGAACAATGCGAACCAATCCGTCAGCAAGTGTTGCGCCACGAGGTGAGCCCTTTGGCGTACCATATGGAGAAAAACTTGATGGACATTGATATGTTGGCCGATAATTCGGGTATTGCCAAGCGTAAGGTTAAAAAGCATATGGAGTATGACGAGTTCCAAAAACTCGACCAGGAAACACTCGAAAACTATGCTTATACGCTCCGTATCACTGTTGACGAATTGAAAACTGTACCTGAAAAATAAGTTTGATTTATGGAATTAGATTTTATTCATAAACCTGCGGGACATTGCGAGAACGGTGTCACTGCCAATATGTTCCGTTTTTACGGATTCGATTTGCCTGAGCCGCTTATTTTCGGTATTGCTTATGGTATGTTCTTCTCGCACATTCCGTTTGTGAAATTGGCTGGCTTGCCCGTTTCTTCTTTCCGCACTTTCCCTGGCGCTTTGTTTAGCCGTGCCACCAGTACGCTCGGTTTCAAAACTACTACCGAACGTTTCTTGGTGGAAGAGAATGCTATGAAGAAACTCGATAAGAAACTTGCCGAAGGTGTGCCTGTTGGTTGTGTGGTGGGTATGTATTACCTTCCTTATATGCCTATCGAATACCGTTTCCCTTTCAATGGACACAATATCTGCATCGTTGGTCACGACGAGGCTACCGATATGTATACGGTTAGCGACCCTAACTGTACCGAAAAAGTGACTATCAGCCGTAAAGACTTGATGAAGGTGCGCTTTACCAAGGGCGGTACTTACCCGCTGTTTGGTCAGATGTACTGGATTGACAAAGCGCCTAAAGAGTTGCCAGACTTAAAGCCAATTGTGCTGAAGTCTATTGAGAAAAACTGCTGGTTTATGACTTCTGAACCGTCTGTTATCCCTTATTTCGGTTGTAATGGTATCGACTATTTGGCTAAACAGATTCCTACATGGAAAGATAAATTGGGTGAGCGTAAGGCTGCTTTGAATTTGGCCCAAATTATCCGTATGCTCGAAGAAATTGGTACTGGTGGAGCGGGTTTCCGCTTCATGTATGGCGCATATTTACAGATGGCTTCCCAAATTACTGGAGAAAACCAATTTAAAGAGTTCGCACAGCGAATTACTGCTATTGGTGATAATTGGCGAACATTCGCTGCTGATGCGGCTACTATTTTCAAGCGCCGTAAAGATGCGTGCACATACGACCATGTGGCTGCTCAAATTGCAGAAATTGGTAAATTGGAGCGTCAGTTCTATGCCGATTTGATGAAGGTGGCAAAGGCTGCCAGATAAACGAAAACAACGGCATTATATAAAACAATGAAGGTGTATCATAATTCATTTATGGTACACCTTCATTAGTTTTTGTAGTATTAACAACGGTTTTGACTCCACTACGTTCCGCGAACTAACGTTACTGAAGTTTTCGTTTTCACCGTTAAGGAGTTTTCTAAGACATCTTAGATGGCTGTTTTCCAAGGCCTTTTCGATTATAAGGTGTGTCCTAAAAGGCCTGTTTTCTGTTTAATAATTTCTATCAATTAGTCTGCCAATTACCGCTAAGTCTCAACTATTGTCTTTTTGATACATCCCCATTCGTTATGGTGTGTGGTTTATTATGCTTTCTTTGCCTTCCAGAGGAAATAGGCAATTAAGAATAGAAGCAGGGCGAACAGTCCCCAATAGGTAAGCATAGTCCTTAATGAAGTGGTTTCTGTTGGCCATTTAATGCTTTTCTGCTCGTGGTCGTAGTAGAGTTCGCTATTCTCAAGTTTTACGCCAACGCCTGGTGTTACCTGGTCGTAAACGGTAGGTGGCACTTCTACCAGATAGAGTGAGTCGGCATAATTTATGGTTAGGGTGTAGCCTAAAGTAACGCTGCCTGGGGTTCTGGTATGACTGAATCTTTTATCGACCACACTGTAGTCTGTTAGCGTTTCGCGTTGAATGCTCTCGTTCATGTAGTGCGATGTTACGCTAATGGTTCTCGAGGTCAGTTTTACTCCAAATACCGCACAGACGACTGCAAGTAAAATATAGATGTACTTATTCATTTTTTGTTGAATCTTTCTGTAAAGATAAAGAAAAGGCCCAAATACTAAAGTTTTTTGCTGTCTATTGTCTTAGTTGCAATTTGTAACCGCATTCCCGCAAAGCCATTTGCTCTCTATCCAGCCTGTAGCTTTCTTTTCTTTGTTCTCCACCTTTATCCATTCTCCTTTTTTGTCGATAGGGTGGAAGGTCAGTTCCTCCTTAAACGAGAAGACTGCTTTTGCTCCTTTGGTTGGCTCTGCCAGCAATTGCAGTTCCTGTCCTCCGTAGTTTCTAGTGCCGAGAACCAATACAGAGCCATGAATCCATCCTCCTGTCTCCGGTATGTCTATGTCTTTTTCTTCTGGTTCATATTGGTGGATAGGACGGCAGATGTACCACCATTGTTTTGAAACTTCGCAAACTGTGGTTTGGTAGGTTCCTTCTGTAGGAATTGTCATAATCACCTTCCCCGAAGGCTTTTCTCTAATGTTTGTAACGTCGCCGTTTGTGTCAGAAATCGAAACATCCAAATAGTCGGAGCCTTCGCTTCCTTCTACCTCTCCTTTCATATCAGAGTTTTGTTGCAATGCAGTTTCTTGTTGTTCCGAAGTCTGTTCTGTTAGTGCGGTTGTCTCGTTATTTTCAATGTGAATGGATTGTTCTGAAGACTCTTGGTTGCTATTCGCATTTGTGTTTTGTTCGGAGTTACAACTTGCAAAACAATAAGTTAATGTTGAAATTAGAACTATTTTTGAGATTTTCATATTCGATTATAGTTAGAATGTTGCTGAATAGTTGCTATAAGAGATTGAAATAGAAAAAGCGGAGCAATTTTGCCCCGCTTTTTACTATGGATTATTGCTTTATTTGTGCAATTGGTTGAAGATGTATTGGCCAGATTCAGTCAAGATACTCTTGTCGAATGGCTGCATGTTGCCGTCATCCCACTTGAGGGCTGCACATACACCACCGTCTGAACTGAAACTCCAGTTGCACCAGCTGACAATCTGTTTACCGTCGTTATTGCCGTTGAAGATGTCCATCCACATGTCAGACAAGTCTGGGCGGAAGTTGGTCCAACCGCTTGCGTCGGTAGTTCCCCATTCGGTAACGAAGATAGGGAGGGTCTTCAAAATACATGGAACGCTGTCGCAACCGTTCTTGAAGAACTTCATAAAGTTAACATCCCAGAACTTTACAGCAGTTTCGTCATGACGTCCGTCGTTGTGGCTTGCTGCGTAGAAGTGGAAGGTGTACATCAAGTTGTTGTATGCCTGTCCGTTCTCGTCAACTGGTTCCTTGCCAATAACGTCTTGAGGGCGCTGTGACCAGTGTGGAGTGCCGCAGATGCAGACAACGTCCTTGTCGTACGAGCGGATAATCTTCAACATCTGCTCGCAATGAGGCTTGATGTTGTCTTCCCAAGTTACACGTGGATTGTGGTATTTAGGGTACTTGTCGCCATTGTATTTCTCGTTCTGGTAGTCTGTACCGTTTGGCTCGTTACACAATTCGTAAAGAATGTGCTTCTGGTTTTGGTAGCGGCGTGCGCAGTAGGTGAAGAAGTCTGCGGCAAGGTCTTTTCCATTGCGAGGGTGGTTGCGGTAAAGGGTGCTCATTGGGTTGCCTGGAGAAAGAACGTGCCAGTCGATGAGCAAGTACATACCCTGTTCTGCCGTCCATTTAACCAATCCGTCTACGTAAACGTCACGGTGGTTTTGGTTATAGGCATAACCGCCTTCCTCGTCTACATATACTGCAATACGGAAAATGTTGGCGTTCCAGTCTTTTCTTAAAGCCTTCATGTTGGCTGCTGTAATGTTGGCAGCTCCCTTCCACTGCAAACCGTGTGAGCTCATACCACGCAGTTGTACTGGCTTGCCGTCTGCACTACAGAGGCAACGAACGCCTGCAGCGTTAGTGTCTACTTTAAGTTTTCCCCACTGGTCTACTGGTGAACCTTTAGGGTAGGTTGGGGTTGGAAGAACCTCAACGTTTGCCGATGCGCTGTCGATGGTGCCGAATGAAGTGACAGATGCGTTAACGTCCTGCTCTTTCGAACTGTTGTTTGCGGGTGCATTCTGCTGCTGGTTGCCGTTTTGGCAACTTGCAAGTGAAAGCGCTACGGTTGTCATAGCCAAAAATAATTTTTTCATGGTAATGTGTTATTTATTAGAAAGGCAACCCGCACTACAATGGGTGTGGGTTGCCTTTGTTCTGTTTCTTTATGTTCAGATTAAGGCTTTGGACCTTTCTCTACAGTATGATACTTTTCGTGGAATTTCTTGAAAATGTATCTTCCAGACTCGGTAAGAATCTTTTCGTCGAATGAATCCATGTTACCGGTGTTCCAGTTCAAAGCCGCACAAGAACCACCTTCTGCGCTGAAGTTCCAGTTACACCAGCTAACAACCTGCTTACCGTCGTTGTCGCCGTCGAAAATCTTCAACCAGCGGTCGCTGAGGTCTGGACGGAAGTTAGCCCAACCACTTGCATCAGTTGTTCCCCATTCTGTAACGAAGATAGGAAGCTCTTTCAAGATACATGGAGTCTTCTTGTCACCCTTCTGGAAACGGGTCATAAAGTCATTGTCCCATGCCTTTACTGCAGTTTCGTAGTGCTTGCCGTCGTTGTGGGTTGCAGCATAGAAGTGGAATGCATACATAATGTTTTCGTATGGCTTGCCGTTTTCGTCTACTGGTTCTTTGCCAATAACCTGTTCAGGGTTCTGGTCATACATTGGAGTACCGCAGACAACAACAACGTCTTTGTCGTATTTGCGGATAATCTTCAACATCTCTTCACAATATGGCTTGATGTGGTTGTCCCAAGTGACACGTGGCTGTTCTGCCCATGCCCATTTGCCACCGCCAAAGTTTTCATTCTGGTAGTTTTCGCCGTTAGGCTCGTTACAGAGTTCGAACAAAACGTGGCTCTGCTTCTGGTAGCGGCGTGCGCAATA
>JAKSKS010000219.1 GCA_024401615.1 Paludibacteraceae bacterium | reverse complement strand
GACCTTCGGTTTGGTCGCGCCATCGTTTATGGGTTCGGGGGAAATAGGTATTTACCAATACGCGTTAGAAGAAGGTACAGAAAGTACAGTCTTCACCAACCACCACGACCACATAAAGGGCAACAACTCACAACAAAAGTGCGTGAACTGCCACACCGCACAACGCAACCACCCCGAGAACAAGATGTTCTACTATCGAGGCCCTAACGGAGGTTTGATGTTGACCTACAACGGCAAGTTAAAGAAAATAAACACCCGTTGTGGCGACATGCCGAACCCAACCATCTACCCTGCTTGGCACCCTTCACAGCCACTAATTGCATTTTCGAGCAATAAAGTATTGCAGCGTTTCTGTTCGAACGACAACTGCAAGATAGACGTTTTTGACGACAACAGCGATTTGGTTCTCTACCACATCGAGAAAAACGAAATCAGCCCGATCAGACGCACTCCTAACCAACAAGAGAGCAACCCATGCTGGAGTGGAGACGGCAACTACCTCTATTTTAACAGCACCGACAGTGTCTACCAAAAGGAAATGAATCCGCGCAAAATGCTTTACAGCATCTACCGCGCAAAATATAACGGAGGAACTGAATGGGGGCCAAACGAGATGATTTATGAGGCGGCCAAAGAAGGAAAGAGCGCCACCTACCCTAAAGCATCGCCCGATGGGAAGTATTTGCTGATAACCGTATCTAGTTTCGGCCCGTCAACACAGACCAACAAGAGCGCAGATTTGTATCTGATAGATTTAAAAGACAACAAAGTAAGCGCCCTCGAGCAAGTAAACAGTCCGACAGAGAGTGACAGTTACCACGACTGGGACAGCCATAGCAGATGGATAGTATTTTGCAGCAGACGCGAGGACGGCAACTATGCCCGTCCATACTTCAGCCATATAGACGAGAATGGTAAAGCCAGCAAACCGTTTATACTGCCAAGAAAAAACAGCAGGTATCATGAAAACCTGATTAAGAACTATAACGTGACCGAATTTTCGAAATCGCCAGTAATGACAAGCGTGCACGAAATACAGGCAACTATAGAAGAAGCAGAAATAAAAGCAAATTACAATGGTCCGATAAGCAATGTGCCAACGGATGGTCAAACCAGCGCATCGCAAGTGTTGAAAAAATAAGGATAAAAAAACTGTGTCTTTAGTAAAATAAAGGCACAGTTTTTGCGTTACTAATCATAGACAAATATATGTGGATTATAGGAAGAAGAACGAAGAAAATATGTTGTAAAACATAAAATCAAACAAAACAAAGAATTGTTCACACTTTTTGACAGAATTTTCTTTGTAATTCCCTAAAAAACACCCATATTTGCCACTGAATTAAAAGAATTATTAAATAATTCTCATTTTAAATGGTCACCCCTTCATTGGGCATCTATTTTAGAAAATTTTATTTATTTCATAATTACTAACAAAAAAAAGTTCAAAAATGAAGAAATCTTTATTTCTATCAGCTGCACTTTGTAGCGCAATGGCTGCAAATGCTGCATTGAGCGAAACTGACTTTGCGAACAACGACTACATCGGCGAATGGGGCCGTTTGAAGTTGGTAGGCAATCAGTTGAGTTCTGAAAGTGGCAAACCTATTCAGTTGAAGGGTTGGTCAACTTTCTCAATTAACTACAACGAAGTAGTTAACTGTTTGACCAAGACTGGTTTTGAAGCAATGAAGGCTTGGGGTGCAAACTGTGTACGTTTGGCTTGCTATGCTGAAAACAGTAAGGGTAAATATGGTTCATACCAGGATAACGACATCCAGAAGTACATGAAGTGGGCAACCGACTTGAACATGTACGTATTGTTGGACTGGCACATTCTTGAAGGTGACGGCGGTAGCGGTGACCCTAAGAGATACACTAACGACGCTAAGGGTTTCTTCGAAAGAAACGCAAAGTGGGCTAAGGAAAACCTTAAGGGTAACGTATTGTACGAAATCTGTAACGAGCCTCTTGACTTGTCATTCTCTTATTTGAAGGAATATGCAGAATCAGTGCTTCCTACAATTGAAACCGCAGACCCAGGATCAATCGTTGTATGTCCTACTCGTGCTTGGGACCAGCACCCAGAAGAAGCTGCTGTATCTCCAATCAACAAGAGCAAATACAACCTCGGTTTGATGTACTCAGCACACGTTTACACTTGCTCACACATGGGTGACGTTGTTCCACGTATCAAGACTGCTGCTGCATCAATTCCTTTGTTCATTTCAGAATGGGGTGCTGTACGTTTCGACGGTGACGGTAATCTTTGTACTAACGAAGCAACTCAGTTCTTGGGCAACTTGAAGGCATCTGGTAACGATGGTAACCAGTTGATTTCATGGTGTTTCTGGGCATGGGGTGAAAAGAACGAACAGTCTAACTGTATCAAGAACTGTTCATCTGCATTTAACGCAAACAACTTGCGTCC
>JAKSKS010000218.1 GCA_024401615.1 Paludibacteraceae bacterium | reverse complement strand
AAAAGGCTATTGATAGACTAACCCCTACTCAACTTCGTTCACCAACTCCACTACGCGGTGCTCGTGTCCTACTGCGGGAAGGAAGATCTCCACTAATTCTTTAAGCGATAACTTCAACGAGGCTGTGTTTACGCATGGGTGACATCCAAAAATATCATTGTTGAACAAGTCTTTGTCGATAACCAACATCACTTTTTTCTCGGTATCGTTCATTAGACCCATTGGTGAAACAGCACCCGGATGGATGTGAAGCAGATTGACCATGTGCTCTTCGCCAGCAAACGAAAGACGCGCACAACCTAACTGTGAGGTGATTTGTTTGGTTTTAAAAACCTTGTCTCCAGGCAGCATCACTAAATAAAACTGGGTTTGCTGACGGTTGCACAGAAAAAGGTTCTTGCAAATTGGGGCACCTAACACTTTTTCAACTTCAGCGCATTGCTCCATGGCGTGAGCCGCCTCATGACCTAGTGTTTGGTACTGAATTCCGAGATTGTGTAATAATGAATAGACATTAACTTCCGCTTCGCTACGGTTCGTCAAATTATTTGGTTGTCCGTCAAATATCTCCATATTTTTGTTTTTTGCAAATTTATATAGAAAAACCGTTCAATAAATCGCGAAAGTCATTAATTATTAGGTAACTCTATTTTCAAATTTAACAAATTTCGTGTATGTTTGTTATTGTAAACATTTATTCCCTATGATCGATATAAAGCAGATTCGTGAAAAAATAATATCTTCTTTTTCTGATTTAGAATTTAAGGAAGACACCCACCAATATTTCATGCCTACATCCGACGGGCAGAAGAAAGAATTGATGTGTGTCTCAAATTTTGTTGATCAATTCTCGGAACCGGTTGACTGGCAACTTGTGGCAGTCAAGTATGCCGCAAAGAATGGTGAAAGTGCCGAGTATTGGCAGAATAAATGGGACGAAAATAAACAGCGTGCAGCCCAACAGGGTACACTTGTCCACGAATATGCCGAAAGTCTGGCTTGGGTTATAAATGGCTTTCCTGAAAAGATTTGTGAATCAGCACGCTCTCAGTACGATGAAAGAACGAATGACTTGCTACCGCTTGACGATGGCAGTTTGGTAGCGCTGAAAGAACAGGCCGTTTATAAATTTTGGCAGGAAATGGATAAAAACCTGCATTTTGTAATGGCAGAAAACAAAGTTTGCACAAGTGTTGGCGAATTTGCTGAGGAGTATCCAACAAATTACGCAGGTACATTCGACCTTCTCCTCTATTACGATGATCCTAACGGAGGGAAGAACAGTGGCTTCTGTATTTTCGATTATAAAACCAATAACGAGTTAATAAGTTCGGGAGCACATAAATACCGCAAATTCATGCTTGCTCCGTTCGAAGAATTTTACGAAGAAAGCAAGTCACACTACATCATTCAACAAAGTTGTTACCAAATACCATTAGAGAGTATTGGCCTGCCTGTTATTTGTCGCCGATTGGTGTGGCTGAAGAACGATGGCTCCTATGAATTGGTAAAACTTCCCGATGTAACAGAAAGGGTTAAGAGTGTATTAAAAGGAAAGAAAAATGATTAAGCGATTGCTTAAAGGTCTTTTTGTTGTAGGCCTTGTGTTCAGTTTTGCAACCTTAATAACTCATCAGTACCTTGTTGCCAATAGTAATCCGCATAACTTTAAAACCATTGGTGAAATACCTGCCCCTGAAGGATTTAACAGAATAAATGAAGCGGGATTTGCCGACTATTTGCGTAACATTCCATTAAAGGGCAGTGGAAATAAGGTTCAACTTTACACTGGCGGTGAAGCCAACTACCAGATATTGAATTATGCAGTTGTTGATATGCCCTTACTCAACAATTGGGAGCAATGCGCCGATGTCTGCATCCGACTAAACGCAGAATACCTCTATAGTAACAAGCAGTTTGGAAGTATTGCCTATAAGGATGTTAACGGCAAACTAATGAATTACAATGGAGGAAGTTCTAGAAAAGAATTTGAAACCTATTTGAAGAAAGTATATGGTATGGCCAGTACTTATTCTCTTAGCCGATTCCTTCAGAAAAGAAATCTTAAAGACATAAAACCAGGAGATGTATTTGTCTATCCTGCGCGAAATAAAGCCAAATATGGTCACGCTGTAATTGTTGTAGATGTGGCGCAGAACCCAACTACCGGAGAGCGTGCCTTTCTCATAGCAGAAGGGAATACACCTGCCCGAAGTATTCATCTATTGAGGAATTTCACCCGCCCCTTTTCTACGCCATGGTTTATTGTTAATGGCAACGAGTCTCTGCTAAAACTTGGTCCATTTCTCTATTATTCGAATGAAATTAGGCACTTCTAAATAATCAAACTGGTTCGATTGTCGCATTTTTTATGTTCCCTTACAATTGGGAAGTTTATAGCGAGTTGGAATACCTGTAGTTAATACGAATTAAAGAATTCATAAAATTGATTTTAATAACGTTTATTAAACAGGTGAAAAATAAGAGGGTGTATCAAAAAGACAATAGTTGAGACTTAGCGGTAATTGGCAGA
>JAKSKS010000217.1 GCA_024401615.1 Paludibacteraceae bacterium | reverse complement strand
CGTACAACTGCACGATAGGTCTGCGTGTATTATGCGCTATGCTTATACAAGCAATCCCATCTTACATTCCTATGGAATATAAGGTTGTTTTTCCTAAATGTGTTAATTGGTTAAAATAAGGCAAGCGTTAGAAAGCCAGCCCGCGAGGGTATGCTACGCAATTTTAATAATTCAAAACAACAGATTTACAACTTAACGTTGAATTCAATAGTGGAGCCTGCGAAGGTTCCATTATACTATGATGGGCAACAACACTGAATAAAAACAAGAAGGTGCGCCATTAATAGTGACGCACCTTATCCATTTAGATTTGAAGTAATACTTGTTTACAATTTAGATGTCGACATATGAAGCCATAAGGAAATCCTGTTTACAACCGCCAAACGAACCCTATGCTATAAGACTTTTCAGCGCTCCATTACCGGCCTTACGCTTTGCCCCATATGTCTGTTGGCCACTCCATTGGCACAATCGTTTTGGTTAAAATCGAGCACCAATGCCCCATAACCCGACTCTTCAAAAAGGTCAAGCAGCCAATAGTCTCCAACTCTACCCAAACCTGTCAGTTTACGGCCATCGAAGAAGCCCGCAGCCGGCAAAAAAAGTTTATTGCCGTTAGGTCCGGTTAAGAGCATTCCATTAACCGCCATACCATTATAGGACATCACCCATGTTCGTCGACAGTTATCCATAAGTTCTTGTGCCTGATCTGCCGAAGGCATATGCCAAGGAGTTCCCCATTCTTGGGTTGCCACATCATCACTTTTCTGCAATTGCAGCAGGCCCTCTCCATTAACAGAAGAGGTTGACGTACGGTATTTGGTGATCTCCTCGTAGGGACCAGTATAGAATGCGTAATTCTTGCAGTTGTAGGATACTTTCACCCGCACTTCACCCCAAGCAAAATAATCGCCACACTCATTCACATTATCGGCACCCACATTGCAAGTAGCCCATACCGTACCGCTGGGCAAGCCCAAATCTACATATTCGTGTCCCTTCATCGTTCCACTAACGGGTTCGAGGCAACGGGCTACACTACAGAATGCGGTAAATATGAGTATAAGCAACCATTTGTGCATAAATCCATTTCTTTTCCTCAAATATAACCAAAAAGGCTATATGGGGAAAGCTTTTTATCGGACAATCACCTTTTTGTTTTGTTTGCCCCAACGGACCATATAGATACCATTTGGCAATGGTATTTCAGTCAGCACATCAACAGAACGACCAGACGCCACAAGTGCGCCATTACTTTGGTAGATACTGTATTCAGTGGCAGAAGACTGCCAATCGAGCAACACAACCCTGCCCTCGGTTACAAATATCGGATTCTCTACAGCCACCTCGCTCTGAACGCCCGACTGCGTGCCCTTAGGCATTTGGGTGAACGGCACAGAAAGTATTCGCCACTCGCGGTGTGCGTTGCTTCCAACATCACCTGCCTTCCACAATCCAACCTTAGTACCAGCGTCGAAGTGCCCGCCTTCCAAGTCAAACAACTTGCCGTTTTGTGCGGAAACCACCTTAAAGCAGTTATCGCCCAACGCTTCTATAGCAAACTGCTGGCCAGCATTGTTTGTGTTAAGCGGTGTAGTCGACAAATAATACGAGCCATCATCGGTCAACGCCAACTTCTTGCCATCGAGCAGTGTGTAGATGTTATAGTTGCCATTTGGCAACTGACTGATGTACCAGCGTTGCATAGTGTCGGCAACGCACAACGACGCCAACTGCAACGATCCTCCGTTTTGTGTAAGCGGTGTGGTTGCTGCCCTTGGAACAAACATATATGGCATACCTTCGGTAAAGTTAGCTATACCGTCGCCTGCTTCAGTTCCAACAACAAATGTTGCTATTTCAAGACCGCCCATTCTGTAAGAGAGGATTCCATCCACTACATCAACATCGGCCATGCGTTTGCAGTCTGACTGTGAATTGGTCACATACAGTTTGGCGGCATCGTCGGTCTTCTTCAAAAGCGAAAGGTCGATAAACATATCTTTCGGGTTTTTGCCGGTGTTCAGCATAACCACCACCACTTCATCGCCATTTGGACTGATGGCAGCCAAAATATCGTTTCTGCCAGTCGACAACAAGGTGTAACCCTGCTTAATGAAGCGGGTAACCTGCATGCGGACATAGAAATTCTTGACAATGTAGTAAGTTTGGTCGGCAAAACTACCCCTTACCATACACCACTGGTCATTCTTTTCTTCTACAAACTGCCAATCTACCCAGGCTTGTGGCTGCAAGTAGTTAAGGTCGTCGAACATACGCTGTGCCATGTTAAGGTTGCCGCTAATGCCGTCACCTCCAGAACCTGTTTCCGACATCCAGAACGGCAATTTGGTTTCGCTAACCATATCTTTCAAATTGACCTTGCTCACAATATCACCACCATAGGTGTGTACATTGTACTGGCCCAACATTGGAATAATGTCGCCCTCCTTCATAAAGAGGCCGAGTTCGCCCATTGCGGTAGGCACACTGGTTTCGTCAGATGCAGAAAGTACGGTTTTCAAACCAGAGGCCTTCAACT
>JAKSKS010000216.1 GCA_024401615.1 Paludibacteraceae bacterium | reverse complement strand
CACGAGCCCACGAAAAAAAGGCGGTCGGTATACGAGATACCAAAATCCGCCTTTTGTACTTTTATTTCTGTTCGGAAATCCATTTACTTTCCGTTGATAACATCCATCAGTTCATCCATGTTCGGGCTGAGGATGATTTCAGTGCGGCGGTTTTTCTGACGGGCAGAAGCCGTTTTAGAATCATCGACAGGAACAAACTCGGCACGACCAGAAGCAGAGATGCGCGCCGGATTAATTTTAGAATTCTTCAAAAGCGAGCGAACGATAGCGGTTGCACGCTTGGTAGAAAGATCCCAGTTATCGAGAATGTATCCATTACCACGGTAAGCGAGGTCGTCGGTATGACCCTCAATCACCACCTGAATATCCTTATTATCGGCCAAGAAGGCAGCCACCTTAGTCAAAGCAGAGTCAGCCTTAGGGGTAACATCCCAGTGACCAGAAGTAAAGAGCAAGCTTTCGTCCATAGACACATAAACCTTACCATTCTTGTATTCAACAGCCATACCCTTGCCCACATAACCTTTAAGGGCATCGGCAACACGCTGGCGAAGCGACTGCATTGTCTGGTTCTGTTTTTCAATAACGGCATTGAGTTCGCTCACCTTCTTTTCCTTGTCGCGAACTAACTTTTCAGCCTTCTGCAAAGTGTCTTCACGAGCCTGCAATTTGTCTTGAATCTTCTGCAAGTCGCCCAACAAGCCCTTTACTTGGGCATCGTTGCTTGAACCCTGCAATTTAGCGTAAAGTTCGGCGTTGTCTTTGCGGAGTTGTTCGTTCGCCAACTGAATCTGGTGCATACGGAAACTTTGGCTTGCGGTATCCTTTACCATTTCGGCCAACTTGTTCTTCAAATTGGCATTGATGCTGTTCAAATTTTCTTGAGAAGAACTTGAAACTTTCTGGCAATCGGCATTAGCTATCTTTAGGCTGTCGATTTTTGCATTAGCGGCAGCGTACTTCTTTTGAGATACACAAGAAGCGTTGAGCAACACAGCAGCAACGGCTAAAAAAAGTATATTCTTTTTCATCTTCTAAAATACGTTCTAAATATGAATCAAAGATAGGCAATTTAATTGAGAATAAAAAAACGGGGAAAGGAACAACACATGTCCAATCCCCGAATTTTCGGTATATGCAAAAGCGGAAATTACTTCCAGCCAATGACTTCAGTTTCCTTCTTACGGATAACTTCTACACCAACGTAGAGTTTATCTTCGCAAAACAACCAGCCAAGACCCATGTTGAGTTCAGCATCCTTCAAACCGGTAACCTTCTTTAATTCTGCTACAGAAAGAGCCTTGCCTTCTTTCAAAGCCTCGTAGATAGGCCCAGCATAAGATCCAATTTCTTCTCTATTCATATAATTTAAGTTTTAGATGTTTTATAACACAAAATTAATATTTTTTAATAAAACATAGAAATAAAACCCACCTATAAATAAGACTAAAAACTAGAACTCTGATATATCCTCCCTTTTTGAGGCCTTTAAACTCTGACTTTCGAGCAAATCGTCGTATATACGTTTCATTTTCTTAGCAATGCGGGCAGCATTCATATTATCTCGTTCGAAAATAACCTGGTCGACCTGGTAACGGTATTTTGTAAACCCATAGGTGTTGATAGCAGCCGCTTGCTCAGGCGTAACATCGTAATAGACAGTGTTGCCATAATAGTTAACGTAGCCCAAACCATCGAACACACTCTCGACATGAGTACTGCCTTCGTAATTAGTACCCATTGCGGTTGTAAGAATCATAGGCTCGCCATTGACTTTGAGAATCAGTTTTGAACCCGCCTGAATCTGCAAGTTGGCAGGACTATAATTGTAGAGCACCAACGCGTTTTGCACCTGCCCCGGAGCATCGCTATAAGTACCCACAGACCACCCCATTGAAGTATAGTCGCGCACCCAACTAGAACCACGAACTTCGACCGCAAGTTGCTGTCCACCAATAAAAGTAGCGGCTTCTTCTGCAAAAGAGCCAACAGTTGCAACCGCAGACAAGAGTATTGATAAAAAAACCTTCTTCATAAGCGAATAATTAATTGTTACAACAAACTACATTCAAAAAGAATACCAAACAGACCAAATGGAGGAGGAAAAATAAGGAAGTCGCCGGAATGAACGACAATTCATTTCTAAATAGTCGCACCCCCCGATAAAAGTCTTACAGTACAAAGGGGCTTGCAAAACGATTTTTTTCAAAAAAAGCAGGCCATAAAATTGCAGATTTAGTAAATTTGCAAAAATATAGGCATTTAGGCCACAAAGGAATCAAAGGTATTAGATTCAATGAACAGCAAAAGCATAAAAATAGCACTGCTATCCATCGCATTCGGCCTATTCCAATGCGTAAACAGCACAGCAGTTGCTGAAAAAACAATAAACGGAAAAAGTTATCAGGAATACGTTGTCAAGAAAGGAGAAACCCTCTTCGGAATCTGCAAAAAGTTTCACACTACTGTAGCAGAAATGGAGAAGGTTAACCCTTCGTTGAAAAACGGTTTGAAGAGCGACGCTACCATATACGTTCCCGCATCAAGCCAGGCCACCACTTCGCCAAAGAAAGAGACCGCCAAACCTGCTAACAGCAACGCGTCAAACAGCGAGGAGGCTCCTGTTAGAGAATTAGTGGAGCACCAGGTAAAGCCAGGCGAGACACTGCC
>JAKSKS010000215.1 GCA_024401615.1 Paludibacteraceae bacterium | reverse complement strand
GTCTGGTTTCTGTAGGCACTGCTTCAGACAGAATATTATCGGGTTGACTATAGATTTCAACACCCTTAAGATGTTGCCCTACAATATACTCCTCAATTTCAAATATCCGCTGCTCCAGGTCACCGCCTTCACCATTTTCTATTATCTTCTTCTTCAGTCGGTTCAACACTTCCCTTACATGTTCCGTCTGCGCGGTTTCAACGTAATGACTAGTGTGTTCAAATTCTATGCAGTCCAGTTCTTTTTGGGCTAATTGCACGATTCGTTTTATTTCATCAGCAAGTTCAAAATTTCCGTATCGATAAATACGACTTCTATCAAACCATTGAATACTATGTCTAAATTCGCGGATTTCAGATCTTATGATTCTGGACCTTGGGTCTCTCTCAATTCTATATAATAGATTTATAAAAGAATCTAACTGGTCCGAAAAATCGTAAGAATCTTCTGAAAACCGTTCTTCTCGCTCTATCTCTTTTATCAAATCCGTGCCTATCCTTACGATTGCTTCAAGTGTCATTTTATATTCACTTTTAAAGACTAAAGACAAGGAATCGACCAACATTTCAATTATTGGACTATCGGCACTTTGCTCATTACACTTTGCATCAGTACATAATTCGTCTTTAAGCCTATCAAAATCAGACGGATCGTGATTATCCTGCTCACAGTATTCCGTAATCTGCCCCAACGCATATTCAATATTGTCCGTGCTGATTGGAATTTTCGAGAACTGATTGGAATATAGATTTTCCGACAACAAAATGTAAGAACCCTGCTCTGGAAGTCCATACATCATTCTTACCAGAGGCAGTATTTTAGTCTCATCTTCAGTATCTAACGTCGCGTCGGCCGAAAGGAACTCCTTATTAAAGGAAAAGTATTCTTTTGTAAACTTACTTACCCGGGATTTCGCTCGTGGCGCTATAAATGTGAGGAAGAGAAATCTTTCGCCTGTCATTTCCGCCCAGCGGTCTATATTTTCTCGAATCAAATTCCTTAACGGCTGGTCATTCACATCGTGTACAATCACACCTGTCAGAACAAACTTGTAGTGTTCTTCCATCCAGTTTCTGTTTTCTCTGGTCCGCAACTGCTTCAGCATTTCGAACCTACCCAACGCCATTCCCATAATTGTATTTTTTTGAGTTTAGTAATTAAAATTAGGTCTTTTTCGGCAATACCTGTTTATGAAAGTGGATGTTACTGAACATATTTTCAATATGCGAAGACCAAGGGAACATATTGGTCAACAAACTTCTTAGGCACATGAACACGCAAAATACTGTGCACGAGAAACAATCCACCAAACACAAAGCGGGCACACATTAGTTTCACCTAACATGTGCCCGCTGTTTTTATTTAAGGCAAAGCCTTACTTCACAATCATCTGCTTCTTGCTTGATGCGCCATTTGCCTTCATTTCGTAGACATATACGCCCTTAGGCAAGGTTGACACGTTAACAGACACGCTGTAAACGCCTGCTGCCAACTGCTTGTTCACGATTTCCTTCACTTTTGCGCCTGTTGCGCTGTAGAGGTTGATGACTACATTGCCTGCGTTCTGAATAGCGAAGTTGATGGTGGTCTGGTCTGCCGCTGGGTTTGGTACGTTTTGGCCCAAATAGGTGCCGGCATCGCCAAACAAAGCCGCAACTTCCGACTCTGTACCCTCGCACTTAACGTCGTCGATGTAGAAGTCGATCAAGTCGGCATCGCTACCGTTGTCGGAAGACTGAACGTAGAGTTTGACGTCGGTTACACCTTCTGGAATTTCCATCACACCCGACAATTTGGTCCAAGTCTTAGAAGGGACAGTTTCTAACGCGATGGTTGGATACTTGGTTTCATCGGCTTCGTACTGGAAGCACAAAGCGAATGGAAGCGATTCCAAACCTTCAGTTTCTTCACCACCCTGTCCACCTTGGGCAACCTGCATACCGTCAATAATCTTCCAGTAGCACTGCTTAGGCTCGTTGCTGCCGTTGAAGAGCAGTGGGCTCTTGCTTGAACGCCAGCTATTAGAGTCGTTTACACCCCAAACAACAACTGCACTGATTTTGTCGGCGTACTTCTTGTAGAGGTCGAAAAGGTTCTTGTAGTAAGTAGCCTGTCCGGCTTCGCCACTGGTGGTGGTAACATCGAGCTCGGTTACCTGCACGTCGCAGCCAATGCTGGTGAACTTCTGCAAAGCCTGTTCGTAAAGGCTGGCGCTTGGGTAGCCCACGTCGAGGTGAGACTGCATGCCCACACCGTCGCAAATGCCCTTCTCGTACATATCCTTCACAAGTTTGTAGATGCCGTCGCGCTTGGCAGCGTTGTATTCGTTATAGTCGTTGTAGTACAACTTACAACCTTTAGGCGCATATTTTCTGGCCAAAGTGAAAGCCTTGTAGATGTACTCGTTGCTGCCGTAAATCTGCATCCAGTATGAGGTACCCGGACTCATGGCGTTGTCGCCAGCCGTACGCAAGGTACCGTCTTCGTTGAAGGCCTCGTTCACTACGTCCCAAGAATAGATGTTCAGGTTAGGGTATTCTTTGGTAACCAACTCGAACACGTTCTTAATGTAGTTTTCCATACGCTGGTCCATAATCTCCTTCGACACGTTCTTGCCGCTTGACTCGAAGTTCTCTTTAAACAACCAAGTTGGGGTTTGGCTGTGCCAAACGAAGGTGTGGCCACGGAGGGCGATGCCGTTGTCGCTACAGAACTTGAGGATGTTGCGCGCACCGCTAGAGAGCTGCACCTGCG
>JAKSKS010000214.1 GCA_024401615.1 Paludibacteraceae bacterium | reverse complement strand
CCCGATAAGAACGACGTGAAGCGTCCGAAATTCGTTTCGGTTAAATACGACCAAGGACAAATGCTGAAGACCAACGACTTCTTAAAGGAAGATGGTCGGAAACTAAACTACCGCGCCTTTGCGGCAAAATTTGGTATCGGCGTTCCGGGCAACTCGCCCATGAACCTCAACTACCACAAGCCCTACACCGGTATCGGTTTCTACACCGCCCGCTTCGACGAAAGCGAATACTACGGGCAACCATTCTCTTTCTTCGTCTTTCACGGTGGCTCATTAGCCGAATTCAGCCAACGCTGCCACCTGCAATACGAGTGGAACTTGGGTTACAGCACCAACTGGGGGCACTACGACGACATTAACGCCCCCGACAACATCACGATTGGTTCTCGCGAAAATGCGCACATTGGTTTCAACCTCTTTTTCGAATGTCAGGTGGCCAAAAACTTCGATATTAAGTTAGGCGGCGGTTTCACCCACTTCAGCAACGGAGCCTCACACGTTCCGAACAAGGGTATGAACCTTTGGTCGCCAATGATAGAGCTCGCCTACCGATGGGACGACCCTTCGTACACATTCGGACACCAGAAAGCCGACGAGATACGCGAAAGCTACCCCAACATGAACTTGAAAGCGCCTTACGAGAAACACTTGAAACACGAGTTCACCTTCACCGTAAGCAAACGCCAACTTTATATGGACACCGTAGGTTCGGGGTTGAAAAACGAATACTTCGACCACACTTTCCGCGTCTTCCAATTGAGCTACGCGCCACTCTACTCGCCTAACTACAAGTGGTACTACGGCCCTAGTATCGACATCGTTTACGACGAGAGCAACAACGCATCGGTACGTCAAGAGACTGGTAGCGACGGACTCGTCTACAACCATCTGCGCCTTGGCCCTACAGCCGACCGCATTCAAATAGGCCTTTCGGCAAAAGGCGAACTCCGCACCCCTTACTTCAACTACTTTGGCCAATTGGGTTATGACTTGAAGCACGAGGTGGAAAAGACCAGCCGCTTCTACCAGATTGTGGGTGTGGCTGCCAACTTCAACAAGCACCTTTACGGCACTTGCGGCATCCGCGCCATTCGCCTCAGTAAAGCCCAATTCATCTACTGGAGTTTGGGCTACACCTTCGACAGCCAAACCCCTTGGGGCAAGAAAAAACAGCCGAAACAGCAATAACGACCAACATGAACTATAAAGAGATAACCACACTCGACGAGTTTTTTGAAGAGGGAAAGAAAAGCCACATCTTCAGCCACTTCGCATTCCAGAATATCGATTTCTGCAAGATTGAGAACACCGACCGTCCGTTCTATTTCGAAGACTGCATCTTTCTTGGTTGCGCATTACCCGACGACTACCACCGCCGCATCTCGGCGAACTGCCTCATCTTTCCACAAATAGATATGCCATACAATCCGTTTAGGGGAACTCTTTACAATGCAGACTCTCTATACGAAGGATTTTCGGCAGACAAACCGAGCAGTTACGAGGCCTGCTACGACCAGCGCGTGTACCGCCACTTCAAATGGACGGGCACTAAGGCTACCGACATTAAAGAGACACTGGCCCGCTCGCTACACGACCACGCGATGAGCGATGCCATGCACGACTTTTTGAGCATGTACGACGAACGCAAGGTGGTGGGCATTATGGGCGGACACGGATTGCTACGCACCGACGATATGTTCGCACAAATTGTGGGCATCAGCAAAAAACTGACAGAAAAAGGATTCCTTATGATAAGCGGTGGCGGACCTGGCGCTATGGAAGCGACACACCTGGGTGCATGGATGGCGGGACGCTCAGAAGAAGAAACAGCCGACGCTATTGCCATGTTGCAAACAGCACCTTCTTTCAAAGACACAGAGTGGATTACCACCGCATTCCGCGTGTTGGAGAAATACAAACAAGACAAATACTATAGTTTGGGGGTTCCCACCTGGCTTTACGGCCACGAACCCGCAACACCATTCGCCAGCCACATTGCCAAATATTTCGACAACAGCATCCGCGAAGACGGTATTCTGACTATTGCCAAAGGAGGCATCATCTACACACCAGGCAGTGCCGGCACTATGCAGGAAGTCTTTCAAGACGCCGTTCAGAACCACTACCTCAGCTTCGGCTACGCCAGCCCAATGGCCTTTGTGGGAGAAAAATTTTGGACCGAGGAGATGCCGATTTACCCTTTGCTACAAAAACTGGCAAACAACGGCAAATACAAGAATCTGCTCCTCTCGTTGAACGACGACCCTGACGCTGTAGTGAGCGAAATCGAGAAATTCGGAGGACAACTATAAAAATCAAACATTTATATCCATTCTCGCAAGCCTTACCCCAAGGAATAAGAGAATTGCTAACAAAAATACAGGTACCAGTTAAATAACAGGACCCCATTTCAATCGAATAGGAGGGAAATAATGTAGGTTATTTTCCTCCTTCTTTTATATTCCAGCCTTAGCTGTAACCAGGTATGTTTTCCCTATTGGCCATGTGGTCATTCTAAAGCGTATCGATAACGCTTTTAATCTCTTCAACCTTGTCTGGCAACTCTGTTATTTTATAGACGAACGTCTTTTTTTTATTTCGGCATGACAGTGAAATCACACAATACTTTTCGCCAATATCATCTAATAAGTACAGGTAACCTGTTTCCTCTTTAAAACTGTCTAGAATGGATTTTACCGCAAACGTGTTCAGTTCCACCAAGCGCTCGTGTTTGGCGGCATACGGACATTTGCCTAAGTTTACGTGAAATAATTTTTCAGGTAATTT
>JAKSKS010000213.1 GCA_024401615.1 Paludibacteraceae bacterium | reverse complement strand
TAGATTTACTGGTAAAAAAAACGGAACCTCCCGAGGGTAAGTTCCGTTTTTTTTTATTCTGGTTTTATCAGTGATTAATCATCCCAATCCCAATCGTCATCATCATCAAATTCACCAGTTCCTTCGTAGATGCTAGTGTATTCTGTGTATTTGCCATCCTTGATCATTTCGTTTACCTCATTTGGTAATACTGCTTTTGTCAATGTTATGCTAACGAAACCACCGTAGAAAGACTGCTTAAGTTGGTTGCCATCGATTTTGTATGTGAAGTAACCTCCTTCTGAATCTTTAACAATGCCATCTGCAATGCTGATTTTGATTCGGTTTACTTCCCAACCTTTACCTTCGTTTTTTGCACCATAAAGATATTGTCCGTCGTAAAACTCGTATATCTCATCTGTTGCAGGTTGAACCTGTCCGAATGCGGCGCTTGAAACATGTTTCCAACAGCCGATGATGCTACCCGATTCCTCATCGTCATCGTCTTTACAACTCTGAAGGTTAAGGGCAAGCATTGCCATCATTAAGAGTAAGAAGTAGTTGAGTGCTTTTTTTATACTTGTTTGAATGTTTTTGTTAATATTTTAGATAGAAAATAATTGTTCTTTTGTAAATCCTTTTCGTTACAAATGTAGTGATAAATAGTTTCCCTTGTATCTTTTGGGTGTATTTTCTTTCTTGATGTCGTAAGTTGTCTTTGTTTGATAAAAAACACACGTGTTTGTCGTTGTCTTTCTGAAAGTTCTGCTCGTCTGAAAAAATAAATAGCGGTAGCACTCGTGGTGCTACCGCTATTTGTTTATAGGTTAGTCGTATTTTAGAACGACTGCATGTCACAAAGCTTTTTGTAGATACCGTTAAGGGCTATCAATTCTTCGTGTTTGCCTCTTTCTACAATTTCACCTTCATTCATTACGCAAATCTCATCAGCATTGCGGATGGTCGATAAGCGGTGGGCGATAACGATTGTAGTACGGGTCTTCATCAAGTGCTCAAGTGCGCTCTGTACCAGTTTCTCACTTTCTGTGTCGAGGGCAGAGGTTGCTTCGTCGAGAATGAGGATTGGTGGGTTTTTCAAAATGGCGCGCGCGATGCTTAAACGTTGACGCTGGCCACCAGAAAGACGACCGCCACGATCGCCGATATTGGTTTGGTAACCATTCTCGGTGCCAGTGATGAAGTCGTGCGCATTGGCAATCTTGGCTGCATTTTCAATCTGTTCCTGGGTTGCTCCCTTTGTGCCAAAGGTGATGTTGTTGGCAATGGTGTCGTTAAACAAAATGGCTTCTTGGTTTACGTTGCCCATCTGGGTTCGCAAATCGTAAAGAGCCATGTCTTTTACGTTAACACCGTCAATCAAAATTTCACCTTGCTGAACATCGTAGAAGCGGGGCAGTAGATCTACTAATGTAGACTTGCCCGAACCAGATTGACCTACTAGTGCGATAGTCTTGCCTTTCTCGACTGTGAGGTTGATGTTTTTCAATATCCACTGCTCGTCGTATTTGAACCAGACGTTTCGGAATTCGATCTTGTCGCAGAATGGTTTCAGCGGAACCGGATTCTCTACCACCTTCAAAGGATTCTTTGCAGCAAGAATAGCATCAATACGGTCCATAGATGCACGGCCTTTTTCTATGCTGTACCATGCTTTCGAAAGGTCTTTGGCCGGGTTGATGATGCTGTAGAAGATGATGAGGTAGTAAATAAAGCTTGAAGCCTCGAGAGAACTGTTCCCATCCAAAATTACCATACCGCCAAACACCAGCACAATGCAGATGGTCATTGTCCCCAAAAACTCACTCATTGGATGAGCCAACATGTTGCGTCGCTGCATCGAATTGCTGGTCTTTCGCAAGTCGTTGTTCATTTGGTTGAAGCGGTTAGACATATTCTCTTCGGCATTAAATGCCTTGATAACACGAAGTCCTCCCAATGTCTCTTCAATCATAGAAAGCAACTGGCCAGTCTGAGTCTGTGCTAAAACAGACTTCTTCTTTAGAGATTTGCCTACTTTGCCCATAAGTGTGCCTGCAAATGGCAGAACCACAAGGACAAAGAGGGTTAACTCCCAGCTTAACCAAAGAAGAACACCGAAATAGATGATGATCATTATCGGATTCTTGGTCAGCATTTCCAAAGAACTCATAATAGAGGCTTCAACCTCGCCCACATCAGAAGTCATGCGGGCCATAATGTCGCCTTTCTTATGCTTGTTGAAGAAGCCGAGGTTCAAATCTACGGTTTTGTCGTAGAGCTGTTGGCGCAAGTCGCGAACAACGCCACTTCGTAAAGGAATGATGTAGTAACTTGCCAAATAGGTGGACCCAGTCTTCAACAAGGTCATAACCACCATGAATGCACCTAATAGGGCAAGGGTGGCAACACCACCGTGCTCGTTAATGAACTGTTGCATCCACCAGTAGGCATAGTTCTTCAACGAACCCGCCAGATCGTCCATGTTCACTGGCGCGTAGGTGTAAACTTGGTTTTCAATTTTGAACAAGATGTTCAGAATTGGAATGATAAGCGCGAAAGAGAACAGGCTGAACAGTGTGCCAAGTATGTTGAACAGGAAGTTCAACGCCACATAGCGCTTATAGCCCGAAACAAATCGCTTAATTAGCCTTATAAATTGAGGTGACTGCATTCTTTAATTTTTGTTTTCCTTCCCGGACAAAGGATTTAGATACCAGTGTAGTTGCTTGGTGTGATTGCCATCAATTCCTTCTTCACGCTGTCGCTAACTTCAAGAGTCTGAATGAAGTCGTGAATTGACTTTTCGGTAATCTCGCTGTTTGTACGGGTGAGGTTCTTGAGGGTTTCGTATGGATTAGGGTAACCTTCACGGCGAAGAATGGTCTGAATACCTTCTGCAACAACAGCCCAAGTGTTGTCGAGGTCGTACTGGAGGCTTTCTTCGTGAAGCAGCAATTTGCCCAAACCTTTCAAAGT
>JAKSKS010000212.1 GCA_024401615.1 Paludibacteraceae bacterium | reverse complement strand
ACCCGTTAAAGCCCGCATACCGGTGTGTGGCACCCCACACACAAACTACTGGCGTTCCAACCAGCGAGGCCAAATGCATATTGGCAGAATCCATACTAATAACAGCCTTGCAGGCATTCAGCAAATGCAATTCGGTAGTCAGCGGATATTTGCCAGCCAACGATATGGTAGAAGGAATATCCTTTTCCCAGGCTTCTAAAATGGCCTTTTCTTTAGGTCCACCACCAAACAGAAGCACCTCAACATCGGGCAGTTCAGCCAATTGGCGGACCACTTGCTCCATTTTTTCTGTTGGGTAGATTTTGCCTTGGTGTTGGGCAAACGGAGCTATACCAATCCATGTTCCTTTCTTTTCAAACGGCAGCTCGAAAGCCTCGTTTTTAGGGAACAGGCCGGTGAAATTGACGTCTACCTTATAGCCAGCCTCGGCAAAAGCCTCACAATAGCGGGCTACAGAAGATTTCAACTGCTTTTTATTGGAATTGCCTTCCTTTACCAAGTCCTTTTTTTCGGCACGGCCTTTATCGATAACAGAGACAGGCGTTCCTGTCAACCAATAAAGTTTGCGGAGGACCTTGCTGCGGAGCACATCGTGCAAGTCGACCATTTGGTCGAACTTATAGTTTTTGCGTAGGAAACGGAAAAGTTTAACGATGCCGAAAACACCTTTGTAGGTCTGCTTAGTATCTACCCCCACAAAATTGAGGCGCTCAATACCAGCGAACATAGGTTCGAAGCGGGGCGTGCTTAGCATAGTCACCTCAACTTCGGGATGCTGTTGGAGCAAACTGGCCACAACGGGCACCGTCATAGCCAC
Source organism: Paludibacteraceae bacterium (assembly GCA_024401615.1). GTDB lineage: Bacteria > Bacteroidota > Bacteroidia > Bacteroidales > Paludibacteraceae > Physcocola. Next base: position 2,158 of record JAKSKS010000212.1, on the reverse strand, counting down.
ATCGCCCATAGCCGAGAGGCGCATCACAAAAATCCGTTTCATAAAATACGCCAATTTTACTTTTTACCGTAAAGAACAGGGTTCAAGTTAGGGTCGTTGTACATCTTCATCTGCTTGTACACCTTCATATAGCGGTCACCGTTTTCGATGTCTGCCAAAAGTTGGTCGATAGCAGTAGAAAGGTCAACGCGCTGTTCTAAAAGAACGTCTAACTTCTTCTGGCAAGCGGCATGCTGTTCTGCTGAGACATCGGTACGTTCAGCCTCTACACGCATATGGTAAATTTTAAGCGCCAAAATAGAAAGACGGTCGATAGCCCAAGCCGGGCTTTCGGTATTGATAACGGCAGTAGCCTTCACCTTCACACCCTGGTATTTTTCCCAGAAGTAGCTGTCGATGCGTTCTACCAAATCAGTACGGTCCTGATTGCTCTTGTCGATGCGTCGCTTCAAAGCCAAAGCCTCAACAGGGTCAATTTCAGGATTACGGATAATGTCTTCCAAGTGCCACTGTACAGTATCGATCCAGTTCTTCAAATAAAGGATGTTATCGATAGTTTGTGCTGGGAATGGATTGTTGATAGGAGCGTCAACATTGTCGGTCTTGTGATAGTCAACGATGACCTGATCGAACAACTTGTTGGCATCTGATGTGAAGCTCATATTATTCTTTTATTACTTTTTATTTTTTACTTTATAGTTAGCAAAGTTAGCATTTTTTTCGGGGTATTAAGGTGTTTTCAATCAAAAAAGGAACGCCTTGCTCCCGAAAGGCAGCAAGGCGTTATTATTTCAGTCCATAAACTAACTACAAGTAACCTCTATAAATAAAGATTAAGACTGTGGCAAACTGTGGTGGTGAGGAATGTTAGTAGCCTCTACCACATTCATCACATAGTCGCCCAACTTTTCGCATTCAGAAATAAAGTCGATGTAGTAAACACCCAACTGATAACTATAAACACCAGCGTTAACATCGTTCATGTTCTGGTTCTTCAACTGGTTGCGGTAGTTGTTAATCTCGCTTTCTATATTGTTCGAATTGTTGATTTCCTGCGGTTCTGGGAAGTTGTTCAAAATCTTCACCATTTCGTAAAGCGCCTCGTCAACCATCTTAATCATGGTTCTGATGTGGCTCAACTGTTGCTCGGTGTACTCAACATTGGTGTTGGTGCGGCAACGGTTAATGGTGCGTGCCAAATTGAAGCAAGAGTCGCTTACGCTTTCCAACTCAGAAATTTGGCGCAACATGCACTGTATATTTGACTTTGACTCGTTAGACAGACGTCCCTCGCCCACCTTCTTCAAATACTTGGCAATTTCAACCTCCATATTGTCGGCAATGCTTTCGTACTTTTCAATTCGAGAGTAGAGTTTATTGAAATCCTCGTCTTTATCGATAGTCAGCAATTCCTGCACGAAACTGAACATGCGTCGGCAACGGTCGGCAAAGTTGTTGATTTCCTTACCAGCCTCAATAAGTTGGAGTTCGGCTGTTGAGGCATAACCGCCCGAAATATAGCGCAAACGGAACTCTTCGTTCTGTTCTTTTAGAGGAAGCACCTTGCAGACGAACATTTCGATCTGCTTCACAAACCAGATAAGCAACAAAGTGTTGATGATGTTGAAGGCGGTATGGAAAGCCGAAAGTTTGAACAAGTCGTTGTTTTCAGCACCCATCACATCAGTAACAAACCAGCTGACTGCATTACAAGCCGGGTAGAACACGCAAAGGACTGCCACCACACCAAACACATTGAAGAACATGTGTGCCAAAGCCGCACGGCGCGCCTGGGTGTTGGCGGTGAGCGATGCCATGAAGGCGGTAATGGTTGTACCAATGTTCTGGCCCATAGCCAAAGCCGCAGCCTGCTCGAAACCGAAACCAGGAATGTGCATATCGAACAACATAAGGGTAATAGCCATTGTTGCGGCAGAAGCCTGCACCAACATGGTGACCAAAGCGCCCACAATTACAAAAAGGATGATGGTGAAGAAACTGTCGCAAGGCACGTGCGACAACATATTCGCTACAATTTCACCAATGCCCATATTAGAAGCGGCGGTCTGCAAGTAACTCAAACCCATGAAGAGGAATGAGAAACCAAAAATAAACTCGCCGATGTTCTTTCGCTTAGACTGGTTTGAGAAGATAAGTG
>JAKSKS010000211.1 GCA_024401615.1 Paludibacteraceae bacterium | reverse complement strand
CAGCACTCCGCCAAGGCTCCAGGCTTTAGCCCTTACACATCAAATCGTTTTCTTTCAAATTCTACTCGGCTATAACCTCACAACTTCGCCGCGGAAACGACTAAGCGACTAAGCCCTTAAACCAATAAACACATATACTCATATACCCATATACTCATATACCCATTATACCCATAAACTTGTGCGCCGAAACAACTGAGCTTAAAAATAAGGGAACGTCTCACGACGCTCCCAAAGATGAAAAAACAGGAAAAAAAATTTTATCAAAAACTCATCATTTTAAATTTGTTACGACCGTGCGTCCAAATTCACCCGCTCAATCGAACTATTCACAAATTCATTCAACAAATGATGCGCCAAAACAAAGCATTCACACCTGATATACAACCACATACGCTACTAACACCACTTTGTTTAACAATGCAAATATACGAATATTTTTTAAAATAGCAACATTTTTGTTAATTTTTTCCAAAAAAAAGCAAGGGAAGCCGAGACGGCACCCCTTGCTATATGATAGATAATCAGCAAATCCGATTATTTTCTCTTGCCTTTAGCAGAGCCACTAGCACTATTAGATACCCAACCTGCATCTTGGACTAGGCGGACAGTGTTGCCATTGCCCATATTTTCAGAATACCAGCGATGCATTATTAACTCGTCTTCTACATAAGTGCGTCCAAAACTAAATACAGAATTACGATAATACCCTGTATGTCTTCCGTTATACATGTCTAGATGTGTGTCTGAGCACCAGTAGCAGCCGAAAAGCATATACCCTGACGTGAAATCATTTCCTGAATTACCATGCACATATCTATACCCCCCCCAAGGTTGGTCTTCAAAGGATCTTTCTATACTTCCTGCACAAGGTAAGAATACTGCACCAGAATTCTCCAAGCTTTTCCAATCGGTTTCGGAGATATCGTTGCTGTTAAAATTGTAATTATTACAAGAAAGATTGATACCAGAAACGGGAATCCATTCATCGGGAAGCAAAAGCAAACCTTCGACTCCACAGACAGTGGCATAGGCAAATAGATTTTGCCAATTGTCTCTTTCGTAAGTAACATAGTAAAGTTCGTCGTGAGAAAGAGTTCGCCAACCGCCACCATAGTAATTGGGGAATAAAGTGCCCCAATCAACAAACGATTCACTTGTGCCACAATTGCTATTAACTAATGAATAATCAGAATTGATACCATAATTATTGGTCTCACCTAAACTTCTGCCAAAGTGATCGCAGTGGGTACTAGTGATGTCAGTCCAATACTCATACTGGTTGTCAAACATGCCCCAAGTTCCTACACCATCTTCTTCGTTGTAGTACACATTACCCTTGGCAAAGCGTACTTGTCTGTCTTCGGAAACAGAGAACAGCGAGGGTACATAGGGGTTATTTTCAAAGTGAAGTTGGTCGGCGGTAATGTTGATGGGTGTTACTTTGCTACGCTCGATAAGTACGTTGCTTTGGTTCTGAAGGGTAAGCTTGGTATAGCGATGATTAGTGGTAAAAATCTCAATTTTGAATTGGCTGTAATTACTAGGAGGAAGTACAATCATGAATTTTCCGTTGGCGAGGGTGGGGTTGGTAGGACAGCGCAGCTCAACTGTGTTGTAGTGGAAGTGGCTGCCGACTCCAGCGTATTCGTGAATGAGTGGCTGACCGTCATCCGTAAAAGTAGCCACGACAAAATCTCCGCACAGAGGTTCGTCAGCCGAAATCTGGATGGCAGTTACTAGTGCACCTGCATCGTCGCCAGTAGGCGCACCCGAGACATTAATTTCTAAAATGCCACAGACATTCTTGAACTCAATGTTGGATGCACTTTCTTCGCATACGGCAAACATGGGATAGTTTTCAACATTGTTGGCCTTATAAGTCTGGTTTTCAGGAAGGCGCAGACGGTAGTAGTAATGGTCTCCATCATGATTCATAGACCATTGACTTACGGGGTAAGCGGCGTGGTAATGATTGTGATTAACAGCAGCATCGGGTTCGTTGGTAATGTGACCCTCGTGGATGGAGTGGAATTCGCCCTCGTGGGTACCTGTAAATGTGGCAGTTGAGCCAGTATTATTGGTGGTCAAAACGCAGGAGTCGTTTTCGCCATAAACAATAATCTGGTCGCTGCTGGCCCAAGTCAGATAATAGCCATTGGCATTGGCATTGAGGTCGGTCTTAGCAGTGGAACGTTCGCAAGAAGCCTTGAATTTGATAACAGACTCATCCTTGGAACAGGAAACGAAGGTTGCGCACAATGCCCAAAAGGCAACTAAAGCTAAAGTGAATTTTCTCATTTTTCGGTAATCAATTTTTTAGTTCCAAGTATAATTGAAAGTGTTAGAGGATTCTTGTCTCGTAACGTCCTCCATTCTAAATGCATGGACGGTTTCGGGGTTGAATGGGGTGCCGGATCCGGCGAAACCTTTCTCAACATTGAACTCCACGGAGCGGATAACGGGGGCTGAATAGGCCTTCTTGTTTGTTGTGTTTGTTTTCATCATTTAGATTGTGTTTATACTAGTTAATTTACATTATTTCAGTGTTGCGCGATGCTGTCATCTCGTAGAACCCAGGCTTTTGGCTTTTTTGGACATTTCCATCCGATTGGAAATATATCTAATTGATTTAATATTAATAAATTAAGTTACTTTGATGCAGCATTTAACGTTTGCAAAGTTACTAATAAATTATGAATTAAGCAAATATTTTTTCACAAAAATCGATTTTTTAACATTTTTGACAGCATTTTCCTGGCCGCCTATCATGCCGACCCGCCCCTGCCCTACCCCCGCCGTAGCACCGCTGTAGCACCGGCCTGGTACCGACTTTGACCCGCCCACAGGTCGGGAGTAAGTCGGAACCAAGTCGGAACCACGACGGAGGTACAACGGAGGTACAACGGAGGTACAGCGGAGGTGATTCAACGCTAACTTTAACGCTAACTTTAACTGGGGCGGCAGCCAAACAACTACTTTGGCGCAGAAGTTGGCAACTTACCCGCACGATATTTTTAAAAGAAAACCTGTTGGCAGC
>JAKSKS010000210.1 GCA_024401615.1 Paludibacteraceae bacterium | reverse complement strand
CTTTACCGGGTTGTTGGTCATCAACTTCATCTTTGAGATGCCAAGGTCGCGCAAAATTTGAGCACCGACGCCATAGTCGCGCTCATCTGGTTTGAATCCGAGGTGAACATTTGCGTCCACAGTATCGTAACCGTTTTCCTGCAACTTATAGGCACGAATCTTGTTCATAAGGCCAATACCACGACCTTCCTGGTTCATGTAGAGCACCACGCCCTTGCCTTCTTTCTCGATCTGCTGCATAGCCATATGCAACTGTTCGCCACAATCGCAACGATAAGAGCCAAAGATATCGCCAGTAGCACAAGAAGAGTGAACACGCACCAAAATTGGTTCGTCAGCCTTCCACTCACCCTTGATGAGGGCAACATGTTCCAAACCATTGTCAAGTTGGCGGTAAGGAATCAAGCGGAAATCGCCATATCTGGTAGGCATCTTAACCTCTTCGCCACGCTCAATAGTTCTCTCGCTACGCAAACGGTATGCGATAAGGTCGCGAATAGTGATAATCTTAATATTGAACTTTTTAGCCACCTCAATCAACTCTGGCATACGTGCCATGGTGCCACCCTCCTTCATAATTTCAATGAGGCACGCAGCAGGCTGCAAACCAGCAAGGCGAGCCAAGTCGACAGCCGCTTCGGTGTGTCCGGCACGCGCCAAGACACCTTTGTCTTGCGCATAGAGCGGATGAATGTGACCCGGACGGCCAAAAGTAGCAGGAGTAGAAGCAGGGTCAGCCAATGCTTTAATAGTAGCGGCACGGTCGTGGGCAGAGACACCAGTAGTGCATCCTTCCAACTTATCGACAGTAACAGTAAATGGAGTACCAAGAATAGAAGTGTTCTCTTCAACCTCGCGGGAGATATTGAGTTCTTTGCATCGCTGAATTGTGATAGGGGCGCAGAGTACGCCACGACCATACTTCAGCATAAAGTTAATCTTCTCCTCGTCGATAGTTTCAGCCGCGGTAATAAAGTCGCCTTCATTCTCACGATCTTCGTCATCAACAACAATCAAGAATTTACCCTGCTTGAAGTCGGCCAAAGCCTCTTCAATAGAATTGATATTCGAAGTCTTTTCCATTTTATTTTTTACTGATATTATTCTTAATACTAACAAGCGCATTCTTCACATCGGCAAGACGCAGGCTCTTCACCTTCTTAACCAATAACAAGAACTGATCTTTGCTGATGTTCACCATCGAATCACTAGCCGCCTTATAGGTAAGGAAAGCGCCTAACGGCAGCAAAATTGCCGAACTGAGCCATATACCCGCCCAAACGTGCCACACACCCTCTCGCGCCATTTTATAACCAGAGTTATCAATCACGTAATAGAGGATGAAGATAAAGACAGATATTACGATTGGAGTACCTAAACCACCCTTACGGATGATGGCACCCAAAGGTGCGCCAATAAAGAAGAACAAGAGGCAAGCCAAAGACATAGTGATCTTTCGGTGGCGTTCAATGTCGTGACGACGGGCGTTACGATCGACCATATAGTCCTTTTCGGCATACATAATTTCGAGAGCCTGGAAAGTTGAATGCGCGCTGCTTGTTGCCTCGTCAATCACCGTAATCTGAATATCGCGGCACTGCTTGTCGAACAATTCCTGGAAATTAAAGTTCCTACAATCGCCCAACGACTCTAAACTTACATTCTGCTTACTGCCAGAACGTTCAAAATAGTGTTCATTGACCATTTGGTTGACATCTCTGTCAGCCAATTCTTTCGACACTATAGCCAAAGAATCGACCACGGCACCCAACTGTTGGAAGTTTTTACCAACATACTTGTTAGATGTGATGCTGGCATCGACCATCTTCATAGAGTTGTCGAAAGCTACAAAAATCTGCTTGTACTTAAAGTTTTCGCGTCGGTAAGGTATAGAGCGGTTGTTCTGTTGGCGGCTCTGCTGGCGGATGTTTTCGAAAGTTACGCCATTGTGCAAAGTCAGCACAAGGTTCTGCTGGTCGGCAGACATGCCAATGCGGCCAGAATCGGCACAAGTGATAGAGATATTGTCGGAACCACTTGTAGAAGCGTTTGTGCTTGAACCTGAGAAATCGTAAAGCATAATGTCCCTCAACAACTTTGTGTCTGGATCTTTATGACCCACAAAGACACTCACGCCCGGCACACCCTGATAGAAAGAGCCCTCGGGGATTTCCACTTCAGGAGATTTCTGCACCATAGAACGGGTGAGGATATAAAGTCGGTTCTGAATAACCGGCAATACCATATTGGAATAGAAAAACGCGCCAACCGTAATGCAGACTACAAAGAAAACAAACGGCTTCATAATTTTGAAAAGCGAGATGCCGGAAGCCTTCATGGCCAACAATTCCAACTTTTCGCCCAAATTACCAAAAGCCATCAACGAAGAAAGCAAAATAGAAAGCGGTAAAGCCATAGGCACCAAAGAGAGTGCCGCATAGCCGAAAAACTCGAACAAGATAGACATGGACAAACCCTTGCCCACCATATCGCCCACATACTTCCATAAGAACTGCATGAGGACGATGAAAAGGCACACGCAAAAAGTTGCGATGAAGGTGCCCAAATAACCCTTAATAAGATATATGTTTAAGCGTTTAATGCCCATTTCTCCAAATTATAATCTTCAAAGTGCAAATTTAGACTAAAAATAAATATATATTGCATTTTAAAGAGCACTTTTAAGGGCAAAAGTCACACTGCGTATTTTTCTTTCAAGATATCGACTTGCAAGTTCCACAACTCGAGCGTTTCATCAAAATCGCCCTCATCTACAATATCAGTAATTGTGAGAATCACATCGCGTGTAAGTTCATCAACAGAAATGCGCATTTCGAAATAAGTTTTTTGGTCGTCATCATCGGTCCAATGGAAACGCACATATACCCCCACCCTGCTCTGTTTGAGCACTGCGGTTTGGTCTTCCGAATCCCATTTAAAAGTGTAGTTTTCACCATCAACAACCACATCATCAGCAAACCATTCAGCGAGTCCATCGGCGGTTGATATGCTATTCCAAAGCAGATTGGTTGGAACCTTGTTGAAGATATATTCCTGCTTAAGTTCT
>JAKSKS010000021.1 GCA_024401615.1 Paludibacteraceae bacterium | reverse complement strand
TCGTTTTTTTCGTGTATTTATTAAACAGGGTCGTTTTTATCTTGTTGCCTTTTTTGTCGTATGTGTTTTCTTCCGAAGATATTAGAACGTTGAAATTCTCAATTGCCGGCCTACTTGCATCATAGGCATTGATAACAAAACCTCCCAATTTTTGGCTTGCTGATGCGTGGGGGGTACTGTTTTTATCGTAGATCAAACATGAAGTCTGACGTCCAAGATTATCGTATTTATAAATGGTTTTCTTCTTGCTTCTCTCGTCAAAATGTTCTATAAGCAAACCTTTATTGTCATACTGATAGGTGTGTCTGTAGGTTTTAGAGCCATCCTTGTCCAATGTGTATTCTTCGGTTAAATGACCGTCTTGATCATATATTTTTATAGCTTCCAACTTGATAATGTCATCTTCAAAAAAGCGTTTTCTAGTTAGTTGTCCATTGTCGTTGTAGGCTAAAGTAGATACAAGGACTCCATCTCTAAGTATGTCTGTATTGTATCCTTTGTTATTATATATGTATTGAAATTCTACAACTACGTCGTCGTAAGGACCTTTCGATAATTCCTTAATAATGTTGCCAAACTCATCGTAAAAGAATTGGCTAGTGCGCAGCATAACTCTACAGTCCTCATATTTTTCTCCTGCATTATACCAATAATCGTAAGTTTGGTTGCCCATTTCATCAAAACGGTCTTCTGTTGAGAGGTAATAGCCTCTAAGAACTCCATTGTCGGCATACGAAATGTAAACTTTCGCGCATTTAACTTTTCCGTTATATTTTTCCGCCATAATTGTATTGCTTAATGTCTGTGTGCGGTCACAAAGATAGTTTATTTTAGAAAATTTTAAAAAGTCGACAATTGCAGAAATGCTTACCACTTGTGATGTTAAAAATAAAACACCCCCGAAAACGAAATGGTTATCGGGGGTGTTTTATGGTTTTGTTTTGAGGTGAGTTACTTCACATCTACATAAGTAGAGGCAGAATTTGCACGAATAAACTTGTCGTACATGGCTTCTACTTTCACAGCAGGCAAATAGAAGTGTCCGCTGTAGGTAGCGCACAGGTTAACCACAAAGGTCTTGCTGTTGCCTGCGCCCAAATCGTTAATGTAACTGTAAACACGGTCGTCTCGGAAGTCACGGTACACGTTATCGTCGCTCGACGAGGTCTCGTCGTTGTAACGGGTGTTCAGAATTTCCCAACCAGAAGGGAAAATTTGAGAAAGCGCAAGGTTCTGCACCTTCTTTGCACCAGTGTTGCGAATCACCACAATTGCCTTGAAGTTCTTGCCCTTGTTAAGCGACGATACATTGATAGGAGCGTTGTTGTCGTCTACATAGTTAACTTTAAGGTCAAGACCATAAGCCGATGGCGCAATTTCGCCCGGTTTCGCAATACCTTCGGTTGAAACTTTCACGAAGAGGGTAGAACTACCGTTGTTCTTCACTGAAACTTGTTTCTTACCGGCAGATGCGTCTTTAACGAAGTTCTCGGTCCACATTATTTTGGCTGAGTTAACAGACTGGCTCTTCGCATCTGCTTTTACGTCAGCAGCAATCTTGCCGTCTACCATGTACTTCTGGTTGTACTTCGAAGCGGCAACAAGCGCGAATGCGGTCGATTGTGTAGATAACCACTTGTCGGAATTCAGTTCGTCGGCAATTTGTTCGTACAATACGGTGGCCTCGCTTTGTTTGTTTTGGTGAACAGTGGCAAGCAACTTGATGGCGGCCGTACGGAGTGGACTTGAGAAGCAGTAACTGTAATAGTTGTCTTCGGTAGCGTTAGGAGCGGCAACCACCAACTGGTTGGCCACATCGGCATGGCCTGCCTGGGCATATGCGGCAGCAAGCAACCAAGTTGCCTGCTCGTTAAGCACCGATTTTGCCTCCTTCAAACGGTTCATGGCTCCCAATTCTGGTTGTCCGGCAAGGGCAAGCACATACAGGCGGTAGGCTTGGTCGACACTGTTGTATGAGTAACTTGCATCGTTCGATTTCCAACCTCTTGCTTTCGATTTCAAGAATGCCATTGCGTCGCTGCGCAAATTGCTTGGTACCAAGTAACCTTTCTTTTCTGCTTCCACCAAGAAGTGGGTAGCATAGGTCGAAGCCCAATAAGAGGTTACATATCTGCCCCCTGGCCAGTAAGAGAAACCACCACCAGCCACCTGGTAAAGTTTCAAGCGTTCAATAGTCTGCTTTATGGCGTCGGCCGCATCGGCTTTCTGGTTGTCGTCGAGTTGGGTATAGTCGCCCATGTAGAGTTGAGGGAATGCTTTTGAGGTAGTCTGTTCCACACATCCGTGTGGGTAGCCTACCAAATCCTTCAAGCGGCGGGCCAAATTGATAGGCTTAACCGTGCTGAGGTCAATATCGAGGGCATTGGTACCGTCGATACCCGCAAGATTGATGCTCTGGCTCCAACTCTTACCTGCAGGAACGGTTGCCGAATAGTAGTTGATCTGTGGTTCGGCTATTGAGCGGATGGTAATGTCGGTGGTGTAGTCGGCGGTGTGTCTGCCTGCTTTCGCATCGATGCTGACACGGCCAGAACCTGCTTTGTCGTTCACTTTAACACGGAAGGTCACGGTTTGGTCGCCCTGTGTAGGGAGGTTGACAGTCTTGGTGTTAGGGCCAACAACCGTCATCTTGTCGTCTGTTTTAAGGGTGACACTCACATTCCCAATGCCGTCTTTAGAGGCAAACACGCTGACAGGCACATCCATCTCCTCACCCACACCAATGGTACGAGGTAGGGTGCCCAAAAGCATAACAGGTTTGCGCACAAGTACGCTCTTTTCGCTGCTACCAAATGCCTTGTCGCCATCGGTAGCCACAACCATAACGCGTACGCGGCCGTTGTAGTTAGGCATGTGCATATTGTGGGTTACAGACTTGCCCTTCTTGAGGAGGAACGGACCCTCCATTTTCACCACTGGGGTGAAACGGTTGACGATAGACTTTGGCGCATTGCTGTTTTCGTCGTCACCACCAATGCTGAACACTTGTTCGAAGCGGCCTCCAAAGGCGCCTGCAACGTAACTATACATATCCCACATCCTCATGTTCATGGCCTCGCGGGCGTTGAAGTGGTTCCAAGGGTCTGGGGTCTTAAAGTGGGTCAAGTCGAGCAGGCCTTCGTCAACAATGGCAAGTGTATAAGCCATTTCTTTACCATTCTTTTCGCTCACTTTTACGGTGAAGTCGCCGTCTGGAATAATTTCGTCGTCCATATTCACTTCAGGCACCAGCACACTTCCTGGGTCGTTGACCATTACGTTGCGGACACCATAAATGCGGATAGGTACATCGTTAAGTGTGTTGCCGTGAGGTTGTAGCACAGTGGCGCAGAGGTATGCGTTTGGCTGCATCTCTGGTGTGATTTCTATTTCAATAGTCGTTTCGCCATCCTTACATTCGTAATTTTTGGTGAAGAGAATAGCGCTTGAATTACAAACCGAAACAATGGCGCGGCATTCTTTTGAAGTTGGAATAACCACCTTCATCTTGTCGCCAGGTTTGTAAGTGTTTTTGTCTACCGCAAACTTAAAGGTTGTAGAGTTTCCACCCTGTTCTGCGTTGCGGCCTTCCATATAGTCGAAGTAGGCTGTTGTAATGGCCACATGTCCGCTTTCGCGGTCGTGTGCTACAAAAGCGTATGTTCCCCATTCTGCGTCGGTAGGGGCGAAATCGACTGATGCCTTACCGTTTGCGTCGGTTGTAACCGACTTCTTCACAATTGGTTTCAAACCTCGGTTGGCAATGTAGTTGGCCACGTTTCCGCCATCTGACTCATACCACCAGTAGTAGTCGACTTTTACAATAGAGAACTCCACATTGTGGTTTGCGCAAGGTTTGCCTTCAGGATTGACCGTCACAACGCCTATTTTATGGGTTCTGCCTGTTGGTAGGTAGTAAGCGTCGGTTTGTGGTGCTGCCACACCCACAAAACTTGCGTATGGCGAGAACTTGGTAGTTGTAACGTCGGTGCTGAATTCGCCCGAAGGTTCATACACTTTGGTTACGAATTCGCATTTTATCATTGTTGTGGCGTTGGCGAGTTTCGATGTGCTGATAGGCACTACCGCCTGGCTGTTGGCATTGAGTTGGCCATTCGCAATTGTTACATCTTGCTCGTTGAGGTAGTCGTTGTTGGCGTCGAACGAGTATTTTTCGTAACCTTTGAACGTGTTGCTGGTTGAGCGGAAGTTGGCGGTAACGTCGTATTTGAGGTTGCTTGCTTTCCCCCCGTGTAACCATTCCGATGAAAGTAATGCCGATGCTGCCGACTTGGTGAGTACGGCTGGCAGTTTCAAGTCAATTTTTAAACGGTTAGGCTTGATGGTCTCCACGCGGATGGACTTCTCGAAAGTTGCGCCGCCAACCTGCACTTTTGCGTTCCACATACCGGTAGGCGCGTCTTCGGCAATAGGAAGGGTGAACTTGTAGAGACCTTTGATACCCGCTTGGCGGTTAGATACTTGGCGTGCATACTGCTGACCCGATGGGTTCTTCAAACTGAGCACAACCGGGTGGTTTTCTGGAAACTGGTTCGACTTGTCGACATACATAAAGGCAAGGTGAAGTGTGTCGCCAGGACGGCGCACGCCACGCTCGAGGTAGATGAAACCATTAACGCCGTCTTGGGTCGATGTGCCAGACACGTCGAATGTACTCATTGAAAGTGAACTGTTCTCACCTAACTTAAGGTAGCATTTTTCCTTGTCTTTCTGTGCTACAACATAGAAAGGCACTTGTCCGTTTTCTGACTTGTAGGTAACATAACCCTCTGAATTCGACTCGCCAGAATAAATCTGTTGGTTCTGCAAGTTGAAGAAATTGACAGTGACGCCTTTTTCAGGGCAGGCAGTTACAAGGTTGTTCGTAAACACGGTAACCACATCGTTGTTTCCGAGTGCCACCAAACCAATGTTGGTTGCCAACACGTTGCGGCCAACAACGTTGTCCGATTCGTAGAATGCGGCGTTTGAAGGGTCTTTCGATGCCTTGTTGTATTCTTCCCAGTTGTCGTACTCGTCGTACCAACTATAGTAACCGTCCTTCATGGTAGAACCTGTGTTGTACCATGATGAATAACTATTGAAGCGTTTGCATTCTTTTATGAATTCGCGTTCGTCGTCAGCAATAATTTCTGCCTTCGAAGGGGCCTTGTAGTTTGGCATAGGCCAAGCCGAAAGTCGTTGGTCGAACGACAATTCCACACGGTAAACAGCACCGGGTTCCATCTCAATCAATTTTCTCAAGTCGAGCGCATAGGTGCCGCTTTCAGTCAAATCGACAGACGGATCCTCGTCCAAGAAAATGGTTTTACGGCAAACCGGACGCGCCAAGCAGCGCATGTTTGAATATTCGTCGAGGTTGCCAGTTTGCAAGAAGATGCCCATGTTGTTTTCAAACACTTTGAGCACGCGAACGGTAACACCACGAAGATAGGTTGCCTTAAACGGTATGATTACGCGCTCAGACAATGGAACTACCACGTTATTGTCGACGAAACTTACCTCTGGCTTTAACTTCTTAATTTCAACTTCCTTGCTGATGTTCTTGCCCAATCTGATGCCCTTTGCACTCGTAACATCTGCGCTGATTTCAACATGGAGTTTCGTGTAATTGTCTGAAACGTCGGGATAGAGTTTCATTTTATTGCCATGAACATCCACCGCCTTCGACTGAACGTTCTCCTTAATCTTGGCAAGACCAATCATATTCTGCTTGCTCAAGTTTTTAGTGAACGTCACCTCAATATACTTTTCGGGTGCTTGGTTGTAAATAACTGAATAGACATCGAAAGTGGTTTTTGATGGAATGGTGGCATTTACGAGCGAACCCTTCTCAATACCTAATTGGTTATTGCCTACAGCCAAAGCCAAATCGTAGTCGTTGTCTTTTGAGGCAACATTGCTAAGGGTCAGTTTATGAGAACGGCCGTCGGATGTGTGCGACCATTTAGAGTTTAATCCTCCTTCCGATATTATGACGGCGCTTTCAACCTCGCTGCTCTTTTCGGGCTCGGCTGTCACTACCACAAATTCGCAAGTGTAGATGTTGTCATCCTTGGCGTCACATTCCAAGTTGGCAAGTTTGGCGCGCATGCCGGGTTGGATGGTGCGGAATGTGAAGGAGAACTTATCTACCTCATCATCATTAAACATTTTCTCCAAGTCTACCGTCACAGTGTATTCGGTTGCGCGGTCGAGTTCCGTTTCGGGGTCGAACACAATGGTGTGCTTGTCCTGAAGGCGGAATGTACCCTTCACACTTGGTTTAATTTCGCATACATCGTTAAGGTTCCCACTATAGTTGACTTCTTGAGACAGAATCAACATAGGTTCGGCAAAGCGGGAAATTTGACCCTCGGTGCAAGCGACTACATATTTGTTCGCTTCCATGTCATTGCCACTACCTGAACAAGAAGAACATGAGTTCAGCACTGCTAAACTCATTATTGTCATAACGACAGGCAACAAAAAGATTTTTAAATATTTCATAAAAAATTAGATAACTTTGCCTAAAGTTAGTAAAAAACCATTCTCGAAGGGATGAACGGTTTGACTTTTTTCAATAATTCTGTGTTGGAACAAATATGAAGCACCTAAATAAACGTCGTTGCCTGTACCTTTTTTTGTGCGGAATTCTTGTTTGGGTATTCGTAATGCTCATATGGATTCCAACCCCACTCTTTAAATCTGACTATTCTACCGTCATTTATTCGTGTGAGGGCGATTTGATGGGAGCCCGAGTTGCGCACGACGCCCAGTGGCGTTTCCCTGAAAGTGACAGTATTCCTGAAAAGTTTAAGAAAAGTATCGTCTGTTTCGAAGACAAGCGCTTCTATCGCCACTTGGGCATCGACTTCATTGCCATTGTCCGCAGCATAAGGAATAACATTGTAGGTAGCAACCGACAGGGAGCCAGCACGCTAACTATGCAGGTGGCGCGAATGGCAAGGGAAGGCAAAAGCCGAAACCTTTGGCAGAAATTCGTTGAAATGAATTGGGCCACCTGGATAGAGTTGACCCACTCTAAAGAGAGCATTATGGCCCTTTACGCCAACCATGCGCCTTTTGGGGGCAATGTGGTTGGACTGGAGGCAGCCTCGTGGCGCTATTTCGGTACCGACTGCCATAACTTGAGTTGGGCGGAATGCGCCACGCTGGCTGTGTTGCCCAATTCGCCGGCTTTGATTCACCCCGGAAAAAACAGGACGCGGTTGCTGAATAAACGCAACAGACTGCTTGAAGCATTATACGCTGGAGGGTACATCGACAAAGAGGAGATGGAACTGGCCAAAGAAGAGCCCCTGCCCGACAAACCGCTGCCTCTGCCCAACAGTGCGCCGCACTTGTTGGAGAAATTGAAGAAAAGGTACGAGGGACAATCTATTCACACTACTGTCAACTATTCGTTGCAAGAAGAAGTGCAGCGAATGGCCAATATGTATTCCCGCCAATATGCGGCCAACCTGGTCAACAATATGGCCATTGTGGTGGCAGATGTGGAGACTGGCGATGTGAAGGCCTATGTGGGCAATGTGATGCGCAACCAGGGCGACCGGAAAGATAGTGCCAGTTGCTATATGGTGGATGCTGCCGACGCTCCACGCAGCACGGGCAGTATCTTAAAACCGTTCCTCTATGCCGCTATGATTAGCGATGGGGACTTGATGCCTGAAGAGTTGCAACCCGACGTTCCAATGAATTTGAGGGGTTTTTGTCCTACAAACTACAATAAGAACAACTATGGGGCAGTGTCGGCTCGCGAGGCGGTAAGGCGGTCGCTGAATGTGCCGCTGGTGCATATGCTCACCACTTACAACATTGGCCGATTTATGTCGAAAATGAAGGCTTTGGGCATGAATACGCTTCATTATAACGAAGACCATTACGGCGCCACAATTATTTTGGGCGGTGCGGAAGGCACGTTACTCAATATGTGCGGTATGTACGCTTCGTGCGCACGTACGCTCAACCATTACAGACCCTATGGTAGCCAATACAATCCGTCGGACATCCACGAGTTAAGGTTTATTCATGAAAAAGAAGATACCATAACTGGTATTTTCGACAGTAGGTTGAAGTGTGAAGGATTACTTTCGGCATCGGGCATTTGGTTTGCGTTCGACGCAATGAGCGACGTTAACCGCCCTGAAGAGGAAAGTGACTGGCAACAGTTCGCCTCCATGAAGCGTATAGCGTGGAAAACTGGCACCAGTTATGGTAGCCGCGATGCGTGGGCTATTGGGGTGACTCCGAAATATGTGGTTGGTGTTTGGGTGGGCAACGCAACGGGTGAGGGACGACCTGAAATAACAGGTGTGGGCTATGCCGCTCCTGTGCTTTTCCATGTGTTCTCGCAATTGCATGGTAGCGAATGGTTCTACAAGCCGCTCGACGATTTACGGCCTATGAAGATGTGCACTAAAAGCGGGTTGCCTGCTTCTGACATTTGCGGCGATACGGCCACCCAGTTGATGCCAGCGCAAGCCATCAACATAACGCCTTGCCATTACCACAAACTGGTGCATCTTAATAAGGAGGGCACCTTCCAAGTCAACAGTTCGTGCTATCCCGCAAGCGACATTGTGACCAAACCTTGGTTCGTGTTGCCACCGGCAATGGCTTACTACTACAAGCAGCACTCAGCCAATTATGAGGAATTGCCGCGCATGCATCCCGATTGTGCAACAGAGCGTTCGCCGTTAGAGATTCTCTATCCTACACCTAACAGTACCTTGTTTTTGCCCAAACTATTTGCCAACAAAGAGAACTATTTCGTGTTTCGTGCCACCCATTCCGACCAGTCGGCCACGCTCTACTGGCACCTCGACAAACAGTTCTTGGGCTCTACCTCATTCCTTGCCCATAGCATATCGTGTAAGGCCGGCAAAGGCCTGCACTATCTGACGGTTGTTGATGACAAAGGCGTCTCACAAACTGTTAAGTTTACGGTGAAGTAGGGGGGATTTATTATTGTCTTTTTTTATATTTGTGCATCAATTGTCAAGTATAGATATGTACACTCTTCCAAAAAATAAATATAGATCTTTAGAAATTCCATTACTGTTTGTATTTATTATTCTTTTTTTCGCAATATTTATATTTTTAATGTATAATTTTAGATTAAAAATAGATGCGTTTACTATTGCTCTTTCTTTAGTATTAACCTTTCCAATCTTTTTCTTTATAATTTTTTGTCTTAATATAATGCGAGATTGGGAAGATGTTAGATTGGAACAACTTAAAGAACCGCTGGAACATCTCTCCGCCAAGAATGCAGCAATGGACCACCATTGTGAGGTGACCACAGTTTATGCGGCACGCATTTTGGCAAAATATGTGAAAGACGATATCAGTTATAATTTTATTAAAGCGGCAAATCAGGTTTGCGATTATCTAACTCTCCCAAATGCAGTGAAGTGGATGCGAAATGAAGCAAACTACACACAACGGTTCGCTTTGGTAGCGTTTATTTTCAAGTTGGCGGAAGAAGGGATTATTTCCACGACTGGACTCGACATCTACCAAGAAATGGATTTGGAGAAACATGATTACGATTTCTTCCAACAAAAACATACAGAGTTCAAAATTCTTTCAAAACAAGAGCAACAAAGACAGGCCATGCTTGTAAAACAATGCGATGTGGCAATGGCGCGACTTGTTGGTGAAATGTTACGCCTTAATTCCAGCAACTATCAACAAAGAGCCTACAAGGCAGTTAAGGTGCTTCATAAATTAGATGTTCGTAAACATGGTTATTTGTTCTATCAAAAAATACTGCAGAACGACAGCCTTACTATCGATGAGGCCATTGAGAGTGTTTGTCTGGGATTAATACCGAAAAATGCCAAAAAGTTTGTTAAACTTATGTTCGAAATTGCTGTTGAAGAAGACGGTATAAAGAACGACGAGTGGAGATTGTTGATGCGGCTATTGGCCCACATGAAGTTCGAAAAGCAAATACAGGCCAATTTTGTAGATTACTACCAGTCGCTACGCACAGAATTCGATACGGAAGACTTATTAAAGAAAGAAGATGAGGCTAAAATTCTGGCTGAGTATCGCGAAGCGTTGGGTGTTACCGAGGAATCTACGATTAAGGATATACAAAATGCCTTCCACAAACTTGCCATGAAACACCATCCCGACCTTCCGAAAAACGCAGGGCGCAAAGAAGAGTGCGAACAGTTTATGGCTAAAATTAACAATGCCTATACCCACCTGGTGCTTAGAAAACAGGACTCGTAATTAAGTTAAACGGCGTGCCTCCTATGGACTATTTCGGCAGGGTCTGGATGCTTTGATAGTTGACTATGGAGACTACAATATATGAAGTCAGTCCGAACGGGCTGGCTTTTTTGTTTGTATATGATTATTTGTTATATTTGGAGTTGTAAATATCAGGTGTGAAGTACATTTCTTTTCTTTGTCTGTTAAAACTCCTATTACTATTATTTGCAAATAATTTGAATTATAATGAAAAAGCCATCGAAATATAAAGTGATTGTGTTGGGAATAGTGTTTTGTGGCATTATTGGGTTGTTATACGCAAATTTCGGTGCTGAAGACACGATTGAAACATATAACACTCACGACACTATTAATCATAATCCCAATGAAACTGCTGACATTCAAGATTCAATTGTCTTTGATTCCTATGAAATTGCTGACATTCGGGGCTCGAATCTTCTTGATTCTAGTGGAACCGTGGGTGGTCGTAATTATGTAGACCTTGGCCTGCCAAGCGGAACCTTGTGGGCTACCTACAATGTAGGAGCATCAGCCCCTACCGAGGGGGGCGATTACTTCGCTTGGGGTGAGACAAAGCCAAAAACTGATTTCAGTTGGGATAATTATAAGTGGGGAACTAAAAAGCATGCTACTAAATATTGCACGGAAGCGAAATATGGAGTAGTCGACGGCCTTACTGTGCTTTCGGCTGCCGATGACGCTGCCACTGAAAATTGGGGATGTGATTGGCGAATGCCTATGAGTGAGGAAATAAATGAATTGATTAATAGTTGTGAATGGGAACATACGAAGGACTTCCAAAATAGCGGGGTAGAAGGAATGATAGGGACATCGCTTTACAATAGGAAGAAGGTATTTTTCCCTGTCACAAAAATCTTGGTGCGCTACCACAACAGTGATCGTTCTTACCACATTTTTAATCCTGAAAATTCCGAAGGTATAGAAAAAGGCCATGATTGTCTTATTAAAACGACAAAATATTTTTCGAAAGAACTTGAAGAAAAATACTGTCATTTCGCTATGGGGTTATCGTATAACGAAATTTATGGGACATTTCAATCTATTTCAGTTAATAGGGAGATGGGTAATACCATTCGTGCAGTGTGTACCAAAAAAATTGAAGATCAGGAAAAGGAGGTCCTAAAAATATTTAAAGATGCAAATGGCTTAGACGCCGACAGTGTGGCAGAATTTCGTGTAGTGGGCAACTACAAAAAACAATCGCTTACCATTTCCGGATACTACAATCGTACTGCCGATTGGACTTACTCGCACACCGACGCACTTGTTGCCGATAGTGTACTGTATATGATGGTCAGAGGTGTTGACCAGAAAACGAACTTGAGCGAGAAACCCCATAAGAGTGCTTTCTTCAAGATGGAATATAAAATACCGTCAAATGTCAGAAAAGTGGTGTTCGGTCCAACGGTTAAAACAATATGGAAGCGAACAAACAGTGCTTGTGAGTTGAAAGGCCAACCTGCAGCCGAAATGGTTAGTATAATTGAGTCCACTGAACTTACACCTTTTTTCAACCCTGGAAGTTACGATATTAAAGAAGAAGCTGAAGTCATGCATCTACGCTGTAGCGATACAAGCCAATTCGCTTCACTCATGCCTAAAGGCTATGTTTACAACGGCATTTTTTCGAGTTGCGACGTAAACCGTGACGGGAAAACCGACTACTTGCTTGCAATAGAAGGCCCATACAAAGACGGTGAATATCCAGTTGACAACGACGATGACGACATTCATCCAAAACATGCTAAAGAAGGCATTATGCTTGTAATAAATGAAGGCAATAACTCTTATGTATCAGATATTTGGAACTCGGAATGCTTTTATGCGGTCGATGAGGACGGCGGGGCGTACTATGCTCCAGGATTAGATGTGTCTGCTAAAGAAGACAGTTTAACAATTCATTATGCATTTGGCCGAAATGGGTATTGGAAATACAATTTTGTGTACCGTGATGGCAATTACCAGCTGACTGGTGATATTCACGATATGGGAGGCGCCATTTCAACATGGTACAGAAATATGGATTTGGGCAAAGGAATCCTTGAGGAAAGAAAGCTAAAGAGCGATTATCCGAATGAGTCTGAAGATGAGGAATACGAGGTTACCAAGTATGCCATAGAGCGGGCGTATAAATATAAGTTGACAAATATGGCAACATTAACCCTCTAACCGTTCTGCTTATCAAGCATTTAGTAAGCGTCCGAAATGGATGATTTTTTTAGAATGGACGCATACAACTATTTGACTCTCTGTTTTAGAATATCACTTGCGATACTTGAGTGAAAAAATTATATTCTTCTTTTGTATAGATGTTTTAAAATCTTTTTTGCCTCTTCATCGCCTTGATCGGCAGCCAATTTATACCATTCCGCCGCTTTTTTGTAATTTTGAATTACTCCTTCACCTTTCATATACATAACTCCCAAATTAAATTGAGCTTCTAAAAGACCTAATTGAGCAGCTTTTTCATACCATTCTATAGCTTTTTCAAAATTTTGAGTAACACCTAATCCATTCGAATAACTTTCCGCCAAATTATATTGAGCTATAGGATCTCCTTGTTCAGCGGCTTGAGTGTAATGTTCTATTGCAATAACATAATTTTGAGGGACACCATACCCATTATAGTAACAGTTTCCTAAATTACGATGAGCAGCAGCATTCCCTAAATCAGCAGATTTTTCCCATAACAAGAAAGCTTTATTTAAATCATTTTTTTGATAATAATAAACGCCTATACGTCTAATTATCTCGGAGTCCTCACTAGGCATGATTTTACTATACCATTCAAAAGCTTTATCATAATTCAATTCTACACCAACCCCATCGTAATAACAATCTGCTAATCTACGTTGTGCATTAAGATCTCCTTGTTTAGCAGCCTTAGTAAGTTTTTCTATATCAATCATTTGATTAAAATATAATGTTAAAACTTTTGTAAACATCCATTGTGAAAACATATCGTATTGGATGGTTCCCGTTAGTAGACCTGGGTTGTATTGACATTGATTTGTGTGAAGCGCTTGTCGGCAATCACTTTTTAGGTGTGTTTTTTCTTTTTACGTGCAAATAGCAGTAAACAACCAATTAGTAACAACACAGCCGCTGCGCTTATTAGCAAAATGCGGAATAAAAGTTGGTCTTCTTTGGCAATGGCAGACTTAAACCTCTTAATTTCTTTACCTAACTTGCTGTCGTTTTCGGCGTATTTTTTCAAACAATCTTTGTAGCGCTTAGAACTTTGACTACTTAGGTATTTGTATGGAATTATTTCCCGGCTTTTCACCCAGTCTTTGCCAATGAGGGCGTTTAGGTTTTGGTAAATGGAAACAGAGTCTTTCTTGTCAGACTCTAACATTGCGATAAATTCGTTGGTGAAAGGTTCTTCAAACCATATCTCGCTCAAACCCACCAATTTTGTATGTTTGCCCCGGTATGTTGCGCCGAAAGAAAGGCGGTATCTACCCGGTGTGAGTAGCATTGGGCGTTGAACGGAGTTGATGTTTTCCCATACGTTGCTTCTTGTTTCCTCTGTTTCACCCCGTACTTTTACGGGCAGCGGACCATATTTGTCGGCCAACATCATTACTTGCGAGGTGTATGTCTCATTTCGGCGCAAAGTCATCGTCCTTATTCTTGGTGTGTTGTTCCAAACTGTGTCTTGAAACAAGGGAACCCTTATTAGACTGTCTTTGTGCTTCTCTTGCAGCATAGAGCGGTAAATAGTCTCGTTAAGGGTGCTGCTAACGTTACCATTTGATATAAATGGACCTATTACGGTCTTTGTGAGGGAGAACTCTATCCACGAATCTTTGGGTGCTACGTAAGAGGTATAGGGATCGCCGTCGAAGAGGGGTGATGCGTCTTGGTTGGTAGACGTTTTTACGTCTTTAATAAAAGGATGCGGACTACGCCTACATTCCGGAAACTCTAAATAAGAATCTACAATCAACGAGTCGTTCTGCAGGTAATTCTTCAAAACGGACAATCCTTCTTCGGTTGCGTAGTTTTTTTCTATATATTCGCGCTGTTCTTTCTCCCATTCGTTTTTAAAGATAAAGAAGTCGTTTGTTTGCGGTTTATAGTTCTTCTTGTAGTAGATGTGCTTGTTAGCGAAACTGCAAACGTCCATCTTTTTGTTGTATACAGCGTTGGAATGGCATTCCATTGTGAAATCGGAATAAATGGCAAACGATTTTATGTTGCCGTCTTTCCATGTTCCGCCCGACGATATGTCGTATTTAACATTATACATGGGTAGTCCGGCGCTATAGTACATTAATGAAGCAATTGGATAGGATATTTCCACTTTCACCGTTTCGTAAGGCTCGAAGATGATGTGGTGGTGGAAAAAGATGTCCATAGCAAGATTCTTGTCGGAAACCGTGGTCTCAATCCCCACATTTTCTATAGTGACGTAGTTGCCGTTTTGCAGAATGTTGATTTCTGGAAGACAGGAACCGTCGGTTAAATCCTGTACACGTGTCTCATATTCGTCGAACGAGTACTTCCTTAACCTTTTATTTGCAGCGGAAAGGGTTGCCTTGCTGAAGGCAAATTGAAATTCGCGGCCAGACAGAGGCGTGACTTTTTTGTTTAGGGCAATGTTCCATAATTTATAGTTGTGTTTGCAGTTGCCGTTGTCGCCACCTAAAAAAATAGAGTCGTTGAAGGTGGCAACCGTATCGTGAACGGGGTGAAAGAAAGGTAGCACGACATTCAGCGGAAATGCGCATGGCACTTCCACATCTTCGCAAGTCGTGTTCTTAAATACGAAAATGGCACGTATACTGTCGTGTGTAACTACCATCAATTCCTTCTCTAATGCAATCTGGTCATTAGGTTCGCTCGTTTTTATGTGGCCATATTTCCAGTCCTCAAAACGGTAGGCGCTGCAATCGTCTGCCCAAGTTTGAAAAGTCAGACATACAATCCCAAAGAATATTAGTTGGCGAAGGTATTTAAACATAGTGTACACTCCTATAATTTCCCCTTAACTTAAGCTTAAGGGAAGTTCCATACTACAAAGATACTCAACGAAACTCCTTTAAACAAAAAACATCAGCCTGTGTCTTGATAATTTTACGCTGATTAAGATAAGTGTGGTAATTAATTTTCCTATATTTGTGATATTAAAGAACTAACTACTTATTAAACATGAAAAAAACAGTTTTAGCATTATTCGCTTTGTTTTCTGTTTTTCTCTCGATAAATGTGTCGGCGCAAAAAAGCGTCTATATTCCAAATGAATGGAAGTATAGTAAAGACACACTTATTTACAGCGAGAATGACCCTGAAAACAAGTACACATGGTCGAAATCTCGTTCTAAAGAAACGGAAAACTATATCGTGTTCTGGGATAAAAACTATGGGAACACCAATCCTACCGACGCCCCATCCACTTACAGGGTAGATATTGACGACTTGTTGCAGAAATGCGAGGGCTTCTACGCAATGAATGTTGGCAAATTGGCCTTTTGTGACGAAGCCAACTCAAATGTTTCAAAATATAAAATGATGATTCTGCTGAACCACACCACCGAGTGGGTGTGTTTCGGTGGCGGCTACGACGACGTTATTGGCGCACTGTGGCTCAGTCCAAGCACCAGCAAACCTGTTGGTCATTCCGTAGGTCACGAAGTGGGACATTCCTTCCAATACCAGGTTTATGCCGACCTGAAGGGCTATTCTGGCTTTAGAACCGCCATTGGAAGCGGGTCGACCTTTTGGGAACAGACAGCACAATGGCAGGCGAACCAATCGTTCCCCGAATTGAAGTGGGACCAGAGTTGGAACCTCTTCAAAAACACCCATAACTACGCAATGACCCACGAGTGGCACAGATATCAGTCGTATTGGTGGCATTACTACCTTGCTGAAAAATATGGAATTGACATCATTGGCAAATTATGGAGGTATAACGCCGGACGTGGAGTAGACCCCAATGAGAGTTTTATGCAGATGAACGGTATGAGTGCTGCCGAACTCTATAACGAATACTTTCATTATGCTATGAAGATGGCAACTATGGATATTGACAATGTGCGCGAAGAGGCTGACCCTTATATCTCGACAATGCGTTATGACTATGTTGCGCTTGGTGGATCAAAATACCAAGTAACCTATAGTAGTTGTCCGCAGAGCACGGGTTTCAATATCATTCAACTGAACGTGCCAAATGCCGGAACTGAAATCTCAACCCGTTTTACCTCGCTTGCTAATGGCGCACCGCTGCCACAAGGCGACAAAAAGCAGTACTTCGACGGTGAAAAGTTCGTCACAGCCAATGTAAACTCTTACAACAGTTCTTCAAAATATGGCAGCCGTGGTTTCCATTTGGGCTATGTCGCCTTAATGAATGATGGCACCAGACGCTACTTGTATGATGACGAAGTGTATTGTGCAGGCGTTGATGCCAACAAAGAGGCTGCCTGTGTGACCAGTTGCGTGGTGCCTGAGGGTGTGAGCAAGTTGTTCTTGGTGGTTTCTCCTTCGCCTTCGGAATATATCCAGCACAAATGGGACAACTATACCAACGACGACGTCAACATCGCCAACAACGCCAATATCGCCAACGACGACCAATGGCCTTATAATGTTGAATTTGAAGGTACCAACCTCTATGGCGCGGCAAGCATTTCGGAAAACACGCCAATCAGCGATGCCGAGATTGTTTATGATGTTTACTTCCCTGCATCGGCAAGTGTGCACGAAAGTGCTATTGTAAAAGTGGAGGGCGCTGCGGCTTCAATGCTTGGCACAGCGCTGCAGATGCAGGCCCCTGCGGTGGGAGGAGTGCTCACTCCGTGGAAGAGCGAAGGACCGTCTGACGGCCAGGCTATGTTCTATGCCGTAAATGCCAACGGCAGTATCAGCAACACTGCATCGTCGGCTAACGGTTATGGCCATTGGTTCTCGGCAGTGGGCGACCGCTGCAATTATGCGTCGGGTTATGTGTTCAGCGAGTTTGATGCCAACAGCCTAACATTCTCTTTGGGCCAGTATCCGGGTAAAGTGGCAAACGGTTCCGATTACACTATACGTCAGGCCATCAAGTACCAGAAGAATGGCCAGGCTGCCGCTGTGCGTTTTGTGTTTAACATCCCCATCACAACTGAACGCAAGGGTTACGAATTGAAACTTAACGATCCTACTGGTCTTGACCGTCAGCAGACAATAGAGGCTCTTCCTAAAGCCATCTACACTGGCTCGGGTGTGCAGATACCAACGTTAAAGCGTGGCATCAACATCGTAAAAATGAGCGACGGAAGTGTGAGAAAATTGAAGTGGTGATTATCTCTTCCTCTTGAAACCAAGTATTAGACTCCGTTCCCGATTATCTTTCTCCTTTTTGCTTATTATTGGCGCACTTTTGCTCTTTTTTGTCGTATGGCTTCTCTATAATTTTGTCTCAACTAAAAATAACTAAAACAAAAGATTATGAGTTGTGGCGAAGGATTAGAAAGAGCGTTGAAGAGACTGCTTATTACAGTCGTAATAGTGTTAATAGCGGCAATTGTAGGAATAGTTAAACTTATAACCTATTTTATGGGTTAATGTCAACAATCACTTTCTACGAGTGTAAACAGTGGCTGGTTTTCAGTCACTGTTTTTTTTGTTAAAAGCAAGGCCTGTTCATCCGTTTTTAGCCGGCGTTTCCTTATTTTTGTGAAAACGAAAATAAACAACCTATGACTAAACGCATTTTACTAACTGTGTTTTTTGCGGTGAGTGTGCTTTTCTCACTAAACGCTACTACCTATACTGTAGATGATTTGCCCGTAAAAAAGGGTGGTATCCTTAAATTTGTTTGTAATCCAGACCATGTGTTGGACGACTCTACAGAAAACAAAATCAACTATATGTTGCAGAAACTGGAAGACAGCACTACGGTGCAGGTCTTGGTGGTTGCGGTAGACAGTATTCAACCTGCCGATGTGTTCCGTTTCTCGGAAGATTTAGGTGAGAAATACGGAGTGGGCCAGAAAGACAAAAACAATGGGCTGGTGGTGCTATTGGTCACCAGTCTACGCCAAATACGTTTCTCAACGGGTACTGGCTTGGAAGGAGACCTTCCTGATGCTATATGTAAGCGCATACAGAGTCGCTATATGGTGCCTTACTTTAAAGACAACGAATGGAACGAGGGTATGCTTCAGGGTGTTCTTGCCACTTGCGATGTGCTGGGTGGCGATACCGAACTTAAAGAGCATTTGGCGAACGACGAAAGTGAAGACGATGAAGATATCTCTTTTTTTGAAGGGGTGGGAATTGCGTTTGGAATACTCCTTGTCTGTTTGCTTTTGGTCAGTCCGTTTATCGGACTCTTACTGTTAGCTTTCATTATCTTCCGTATTCTTAAATGGTACCGCACACGCTGCCCGAACTGTAAAACAAAAATGGAGAAGATAGGAACGGACACACTCAACGGCAAGAAAGTGAATGTTTACCGTTGCCCACATTGCGGTTTGAAAAAGAACGTGTCTGAAAAACAGACAAGCAGTTACTGGACGTGGGTTGGCAGCATTACAGGTAGTTCATCATCAGGGTCTGACTCAAGCTCAAGTTCAGGAAGCAGTTGGGGCGGAGGCAGTTTCGGCGGTGGTGGTTCCAGTTCCAGTTTCTAACGCAACTTCATTACAAAAGAAAAGGAGGTGCATTATAGTCACCTCCTTCATAAGATTTCTGTTGATAGTTGATTTTACGGTTATCCTTCAACAGAGAATTGGTCTTTGCCTACGCCACACATAGGGCATTCAAAATCTTCGGGTAACTCTTCAAACGGAGTTCCAGGTGCAATACCCGCTTCTGGCACGCCTACTTCTGGATCGTATATCCAGCCGCAGACATCGCATTCATACTTCTGCATAATTTCTCAATTTAGTTAAACATTTATGTTAATTAGGTAATGGTAGTTGACGAATTCCCTACCATTGGTTAAACTGATTCCTTTAACGTCGCAAATCTGTTTTCATGTCTTTATTTTAATGTTTTTACGTTGCAAAGAAAAACACATTATTTTAATTCAACATAATCCTTTTGTAAGGATTTTTAACCTATTTTTCGGTTTGTGTAATTAGATTTTATACCTCTCAACCGATTGTATTATAGAACTATTACGAAAGTTTTATTGCTTCCTTTTATTTTGGTAATCATACACCTTATTAATTTTGAATTTCAAACGTTTTGTGCCTTTTCTTCATCATTTCCTGTCCAAACAGAATGCACATGATTCCTGCCGCATAACAGGCAATGTCGGCCCATGCAAACGAAGTTCCCATTACAGCGCATGCAACTTTACTGCCACTGAATCCTATTACATCTATTAGTTTGAAGTATTGCGAAACCTCAATTCCTACCGAAAAAAGAAAGATGTAAAGAGGTAATGCTTTGAACTTCTTGGGGTAAAAAATGCGTACGAAGCAATATATCAACCATTCTACAATAATGTCGCCACCGTATGGACGTATAAACTGGTCTCTTACAAACAGGGCGATGATGACCTCCTGCAAAAACAATATAACGAACAAGAAAGTATAAATGAGCCTTTTCATAAAGCGTTTTTCTGGTAAATTGAGTAGAAACCGCCCCTCATTATCAGGACGGTTCCTGCTCTTTTGGTTTTATTATTTAGTTTTATTCCAGTTCACTTTCTGAGACAGGTACATGATTCCTGCCAAGATGAAGAACAGACCGATGCTGCCAGCAACCAACGCATAAGTTTCCATTTGGATGAGAACGAAAATGTAGGCGTAGAGAATTGCCAAAGTGCCACCAATATAACAAGCAGTCTTCTTGATGCCTAACACGGCTGCAGTGTAGAGGGTGAGCATTGATATGGTCATGACCGATGCCACCATATAGGCAGGAATGAATCCGATATGTTCTGACAATGAAATTAGCAGTGAGTAAAACAATGTAAGCGCAAGACCAACCAGCATGTACTGAATAGGATGAATGTTCTTCTGCTGGATATGCTCAACGAAGAAGAAGACCGCAAAGGTAAGCATGATGAAGAGCATGGCGTACTTGGTGCAACGGAGCGACTGTTGGTAATGCTGAACAGGTATAAGCAAATCGACACCAAACATAGAGTCGCTTATCGCATGTTTTAATTTCCCAATTTTCACACTTTCGTCACCACCGGTGTACACAAACTCTTGGGGATAGTTTCTATTGAGGTACGAAATCTTCCAGTTGCTGGTGAATCCGTTACTGTTTACGGAGCTTTCATCAGGAAGGAAATTACCAGTAAAACTTGGTGTTGTAGCATTAGAAGTCAACTCCACATTGGTCATCTCACCAATAGGTGCAAATTTGAGAGATTGAGATCCCTTAATATTCAATTTTATACTGAACGGAATGTTTTTAAGGTCGCTTACGTTACTTAAGTCTACTTTGGCAGAGAGCCCGCTTGTTTCTGCCAACAAACCGCAACCATTTGGCTTTAGTTCCACTTCTTGCCCGGCAATGGTAATTTTCAGTTCGTCGGTAATACCTTTCAAGTCGCTCAACGAAAGTTCAACACCGATAGTCTTGTCTACGTTGTTGGTGACGCAATTCTGCATTTCTTCGCTCAAATCGAAATAACCATCCATTTCGATAGGAGCGGTGAACAACGATACCTTATAAAGCCCTTTCTTTCGGGTCTTATTCTGTATGTCTCCCTTTATGTTCAGTTTTTTAGGAAGAACCATTATTTCTTGAACTTTTTTAATGTGCTTTTCATTCCCCTCTTCGTCTACTTCGGTTGTTAAACTTGTTTTTGGAACGCATAGAGTAGGCCCCACTATTTGCTGTGCGGCACACCATTGGGCGGTTACCTTCTCAATGGTGTCTTCCGATGTTTCTTTTCGTTCTTCTATCAGGCTTTTAATCATACTCATTGGAATGAGTAATAGAAGAGAGAGGACCGTGATAATACCGATTTTGAGACTCGCAGACAATCCGGTTTCAATGCTTTTAACGATTCCACCATTTTCTTTTCTCGTTGTTGTGGTTTCTACCACTTTTTCGTTTTGTGTATCCATATGCTAAATTTTTAAAGTACTTTGTATTTCAAAGTATATTGGTAAAAAATATAAGTTTAAAACGGTTAGTTTTCGAATGAATAAGATAATATATAAAGTACTTTGAATCTCAAAGTGTATAAGTTTAAAAAAAAGAGGTGTTACCCTCTCGAGAGTTTTAAAAGCGCCTCTAACGCTTTTAGGTGCTCTTCGAATGCCGTTTTCCCACGATCGGTAATGTTGAAAGTGGTGTTAGGCTTGCGCCCAATAAATTGCTTGTGACTTTCAATGTAGCCCAGTTCCTCCAAACTTTTGGTGTGGCTGGCTAAGTTGCCGTCGGTCACTTCCAGCAGCGCTTTCAGGTTAACGAAGTCCAAATTCTCGTTCACCATCAGTGCCGACATAATGCCCAGTCGCACCTTGCTTTCAAAAGCCTTGTTTATGTTCTTCAACTCCTCCTTCATATTTAATCTCTTTCATGTTTGAAGTAGAAGAATAGTCCATAAATGATGTGGCAGACACCGAACCCGAGCGCCCAGAACAGAATGGCGTGGTTGCCGGTTGCGCAGTCTATTAAACCGATGGCAATATTGGCGTAACCCAAGAACTTGGCGTTAGAATAAGTGTAAGAAGAAGCGTTGTAGAGCGCCAATCCGTAGAAAACAAGCATTAATGAAGATGTGAGTCCGTAAAACCCCTTCATCACCAGCAAGAAGCAGAGCGCGCCTCCAACCATAAGTGGTAGTACAAAATGCCAGAGCATCTGCTTTGTGGTCTGGTCCATGCGAAAAGACAGGTTGTTTTTAGAAGCCTTCTTTTTAGAGAAGAAAAAAACGATAGCAACGCAAATGCAGAGTAGCAATCCGCCTTCGGCAAAAAGGGCGAAGGTTTTCTCGGTTTGCTCAAGCTCGCCATTTTCTAAAATACAGTTGGCAATATATGCTGCCACCAATGCGAGTGTGCCGACAAATATAGACGATGTGCCGCTCAAAGACAGA
>JAKSKS010000209.1 GCA_024401615.1 Paludibacteraceae bacterium | reverse complement strand
CGGATAAGGTTGACCTGCGATGCGGGGTCGAAGTGACAGCCTTCCTGACTACCGTTAGCGCCCCAATAGTTGGTGTTGGGTTCATTGAACGGAGCCAGCGTCTTAAACTCAATGTTGTATTTTTCCTTGTAGTGTTTGCAGACATCTATGAGGTAGTCAGAGAACTTGCCGTAGTATTCAGGCTTCAAGTTGTCTTTACCCGCATTCGCATTACCCGAAACGCAACCGCTATAGGTCATCCAGTATGGCGCCGAGTTTGAGAACGCCTCGAAAACAACATCTTTACGTGCATCTCTCAACTTCAACAACACATTACGCTGTCCGGCATCAGCATTCCAATCGTAATTTGAGTTTTCAGTAGCCTTAAAGCCCTCCATTTCGGCACGCTTGCCCTTTCCGTTACACATATGTCCGTTGTAGTGGTCTGGTCGGTCGCCGCCGCCAATGTTATAGCGGAAGATGTTATAGTTCAACTTGTCGGGCGAAGTAAGCATATCCACCAAATCGTCAACCTTTTTGTTGTCCCATCGGCCACACATGTGTGCCCACCAGCAGAGCGATACACCCCAGCCTTCCATGGTTTGCTGACGTGCAGCCGGATTGATGCGTATGGTGCTGACAGAACCAGGTTCGTACTTAGCCAAAAGGTTGGTGTACTCTTCTTCGGTAATATTCACCACAGAGCCATGTCGCATAACAGAAGGCAACTCGAAATTGGTAGCCTGTGTAAACTGACCCGACGCCAAGTCGGTAGAAATCATTGGGTAGTAGCCCTTGCCACCAAAATCGTCGAGGAAAAGGCACCACTTGTCCTCGCCATTAAATTTGAAGCAAGTAGGGCCTTCTACATACGATATCTGGCTCATAGCAGAAGTCACTTCGGTCCATTGTCCCATCAGCGAGTTCGACTTCTCCATTATAATGTACTTACCTGTACTTGGCATACCCGACTTATGCGCCTCGGTAGCCTCGTTTTTCTTAAAACGGTAGTAGGTATTGCCAACTTTGATGACAGTGGCATCGATAACGCTGATGTTCTTACCACTGGCGTTTTTCAATTCCATCCAGACCTTTGCTTGTGTGAAGGTCTTAAAGTCTTTGGTGGTGCAGTAATACACACGGTGGGTGTTATCGTTGTTTGGAACAGCTTGCGAAGCCGGAATTTTTGAGGACCAGAAAACGATGTACTCGCCCGTCTCGTCGTTATAAACCGCTTCTGGAGCCCACGTGCAACCCGCACCGTCAGGAGCCACACGGCACATTCGTTGCTCCGACCAGTTAATGAGGTCGCCCGACTCCCACACCATAATTGATTTGCTGCCGGTTGTTTGCGCAGCGGTCCAGTTACCGTTGCCATAGATTTTCAAGTCGGTGGCAATAACATAAAACTTTTTACCATCGGCAGAACGCATTATAAAGGGGTCACGCAGTCCTTTCTCGCCCAATGTGGAGGTCAAAACCGGATTGCCACTGTTAATGTCGCGCCAGTGCAAACCATCGCGACTGACAGCAAAATAGATTTGCTCACCTTGAGCCAAACCTTCACCTTTAAAATAGGCAAAAAGGTAGGCTGAATAATCGGCAGCCGAAACCACCGATGTCAAAAAGAAGAAGACAACGCCTAACAGCGTTCTTTTCAAGAATTGTAAATAGTTACTCATGGTATTAAATGACATAAATAGGGGGTGTGTTCTGCCCCTTTAACCAACTTAGATTTCGTATCTCAAAATTAAGAGGTTGTAGACGTAATCATTATAACATTCAAGTCATTCATATGGACTTTAATTTCATAAAGTGCATAAAATGCCGAATTTATTTGGTTTATGGTCATTTTTTTGCATTTTATAGATTTCTCGGTTTTGGGTGATAGAAATATAAACAGCTTATTCTGGTATTAAGATGCAAAAGAGAGTAAAACATAGAATACGGTGCTGATGTATGAGAGTAACGCGAACATTGTGAGAATACCTGTTTCCATAATACTATTATTTAAAGATAAAAAATAGTGTAATTGACTTGATTTGGATTAACGTTCTGCCGGAGCATTGAAATATGCAACTGCGTACATAACTATAAAAGTAAAGAGAGCGACAAATAATACTGGTGTTACCATAATTTTAGTTTTTAATGTTAGTAATCTTGTTTGTTTTGTTCGGGGATACTCGTTCCCGTTGACGACGCAAATGAACGTGAAATTCGTGTTAGAAGTAACGATAACACAAATGTGTCCCGTGTAATCGTGGGACAAAATTAAGGTAACAACATCTATTCAGACGGACAACTAATGAAAGGTTATTGGACAAGTAATGAATTTCACAGATTTCACATTTTCACAGTTTGTACAAGCAAATAGAAACTTGGTAAACAAATAATTAGCAAACACTATCGACTATACGGCAGTGTTTTACGATCCTTGTTTCCGCAAGCTCCGCAGTTACTGCAACCATTGCACGTCAGACGGTTTCCACAAGTTTCGCACTGCTGACGGAAATGCATGGTTGGTTTTACGATAGGTTCGTTGACAAAAAGCGACTCAACAGGGTGTCGTAACCTATAGTCGATTTCTTTTCCCTTGAAACTAAGCCCCGACCGGAACGCCTGTTGACTTTGAGTTCGCTTATCAGGAATGCGGTACGTTTTTCCGTCTTTTACGAAAACTGTTCCAGTTTAAATGAAGTTAAAAGTAACGTCATATTGGCGGCATTGGTCGCTGAGCTGTTTTACCCACTCATAGTGGCACGGCCGTGCGCCATCGTAGTTCTCGCCACCGCACAACACCTCTTCAAATTGTTTGGTAGCCAAGTACCGCTGAACGTCAACAGCACCCACAAGTGGTGCAGCCATAAATCCTTTGTGCTTGGCAGGGATATTTAGTAGAATAGATAATCGCTCGTCAGCGCGTTTTTGGTTTTCGGTGGTAACTTGTAGGAGCACGTTCTCATAACCGTCGCCCCAATCGGCAGGTAGGCATTGTTTTATCCTATTAGCCCGTTTGGTAAGTAAGCGGAATACCACGTCGGGGCGTCGGCGTATAATGTTCCAAGCTTCGTCTCGCCATGCATCGGCCTCCTCAACAAAAAAGTCGGTAGAAAGG
>JAKSKS010000208.1 GCA_024401615.1 Paludibacteraceae bacterium | reverse complement strand
TTGAAAATCGGTGAGGCTTTGCCGAGCCAAAACAGCCATCGAAGATGTCTTAGAAAACTCCCTAACGGAGAAAACGAAAACATCAGAAAACTCTTACTACCATTTGGTATATAAACACCTAAAGAAAATTCTTTCGTAAAGTTCTCAAACTTCTTCTTACCCACGTTTTCTGAATGACAGTTCAACTAAACAGCAAATAACCTGCGAGGGTATTACAGAGAGGGTAGTACAGAAACAGCAAAGGCCACCGAGTAGGTAGCCTTTGGCTTTATTAGAAACCGAAATGTTCAGAACCGATTTCAAACAGTTTCTTGTCTCTGAAGCAGATGGCAATGCCGTGTTCTTCGTCGCAACCACACTCACCAGCAAGTGAAATTTCAGGTACTCTTTTACTCTCTGCTGCTCTTTGGGTCTTTAAATAGATTTTGCTTATAGCCAACTCGTCGAGAAGTTCGTCTGCCTCAATTGGTGGGTAGTCATAACCATAAATATCGTTCCACCCTTCGTAACTGTTGTTGCAGTATTCAAGCACATCGTTTGCAATGTCGGCAGTGTTGAATTCTGTGGTCAGCCACATAAGCAGTTCAACCTCACGGTCAGTCAACTTACCTTCGCTTATTTCTTCATCAACATCGTCATCTTCGAATTCATAGCTGGCACGAAGGACACTCAACTCTTGCAGTTCGCCGAAAATCGACATGTATGCGATATCATCGACATACCATTCTTTCTTTGTACGGTTAGCTATAACTTCCGCATAATTGTAGAGAATACTGTCTGAAGTTAGCTGCACGTCGCCGTCAGAAAGGATGACAGATTTGCCGTATTGGCACCAAGCTGTGTCGCATGCCCAACCATAGTTGCCGTCGCGGTCAATGTAAAGTTTGGTTGGCAATATCTCGTTATCGGTTTCAGCATTGGCTGCTTTATAGGTCTGCTTTGCCTTCGCAATCATCGCCTTGAAGAAATCGCACTCCTTTTCCTTATATTCGGCATACGCCTTGCGTTGGGCGTCGGTAACCTTGTCGTCTTTTGTGCCTTCCAACTCAATGGCCAATTCCGTTTCCTTGCCGTTGAAGTTAGCGGTGGTCTGGCCCTTCCATCCTTTTTTGCCGGCATAGACAAGTTCGCCGAAGTCGGCATCGTGGCACCTTGGCGCATCGGCAGGAATGACGAGTCCTTTTTCATACAAATCGTTCAACGCCTTCTTCGCCTCTTCGTCACCTTGTTCGGCAGATTTTTTATACCAATATTCAGCGGTATCGTAATTTCTTTCAACGCCAGTTCCGTCTTTATAGCAACCACCCAAGTTTCTTTGGGCAATAACGTCTCCTAATTCAGCTGCCTTTATGTACAGTTCAACCGCCTTTTTATAGTCTCGTTCAACGCCGGTGCCATTAATATAGCATATACCTAAATTACGTTGGGCAACAGCATTGCCCTGTTCTGCAGCCTTGGTGTACAGTTCCACGGCTTTTTTCGGGTCTTGTCCTACGCCTTTGCCTTTATCATAACAATATCCTAAGTTACATTGGGCAGGAGCATCCCCTTGTTCTGCCGCTTTGGTGTACCACTCAACCGCTTTCTTGTAATCTTGTGCTACACCTTCGCCAAAACAATAACAATTTCCCATATTGCGTTGGGCCCTTGCATTTCCCAAATTGGCGGCTTTAAGCCAGCATTCGACTGCTTTTTTGTAATCATTTTGAGAATAATAGCAACAGCCTATACGCCTTACCCCCTCTGCATCGTTTTGGTCTGCCAACTTTAGGTAAAGGTCGAGGGCTTTCCCGTATTCTTTTCCATCGTAATACAGTTCTGCCAATTCACGAATAGCGGCAGCATCGCCCTGTTCAGCGAGTTTGGTAAGTTTTTTGATGTCTTTGTTTTCCATGTTTGTGTGTTTTGTTTAATTTGCAACAAAGGTAAGTGAAAAAGTGGTGCGAAAAAAGAGCAGATGTGCGCCAATAGTGGGCAGAGTATAAATTACCCGTGCGAACGGCGGGGCAAGTGGTCAGCTAACCCCGTCCCACCATAAAGGATGAGGCAAGGTTCCAATCACCAAGACCCTCATCTAGTTCGCGCACATCAGCGAAGTCATCGGCTACCGACATTTGGAATGGGAAGGGGGGAATGAATATGAGAGTTTTGTAATGTTGACATTTATTTTTAATTTCGCATTAGAACAAAAAATGCAATGGATACAGAACGCAATCTATATATTTAAGTGGATGTAACGGAGCTGGAAAAACAACAGCATCGTACAGCGTTTTGCCAAATCTTTTGAATTGTAAACAGTTTGTCAATGCTGACGAAATAGCAAAAGGTTTATCACCTTTCAATCCGGAAAGTGTTGCAATACAGGCTGGAAAACTTATGTTGTTGCGTATTGAGGATCTACTTGATTCGAAAGAGACTTTCTCGATAGAAACCACATTAGCGACCCGTTCCTATGCTAAACTTGTTAGACGAGCACAAGAAAAAGGTTATAAAGTGACATTGCTGTACTTTTGGCTTAACTCTCCCGAATTGGCTGTCCAACGTGTAGCCCGTAGAGTTAGAGAGGGTGGACATAACATACCTACCGATGTGATTTTTAGAAGGTATGCCAATGGTATAAAAAATCTCACGAACATCTTTATGCCTATTGTAGACTCTTGGATTATTGTAGACAATGGTGTTGAACCAAGAGAAATAGTAGCAAAAGGTACAAAGAACAAGATTGTTATTTTAAATGATTTGAAACTTCAATACATTAAGAACTATGGACGATAATAAGATATTAGATAAAATTGAATCTGCCCTAAAGATTGCAGAAAGGGAATTTCTGGAAAAGAAGGCGGCGAACAATGAAACTATCATCATTTCCGACAAGGACGGTAACATAATTGAAATTCCAGCGAAGGATTGTTTGTAAGTAGTTCGCGCACATCGGAGAAGTCATCGGCTACCGAAATTTGGAACGAGTGGATGGGAGTGGTACAGAAACAGTAAAGGCAACCGAGTAGGTAGCCTTTGTCGTTATAAGTTTGGTTATAGCACATCGGCATGAGAGCAGATGCCATCGTATGCCTTTTCGCTGAAACAGATGGCAATACCGTGGTCTG
>JAKSKS010000207.1 GCA_024401615.1 Paludibacteraceae bacterium | reverse complement strand
CTGACTTTATGACTGGTGCTAAAACTTGGAACCATGGTTTCTCGTTGTGCTATGGCAATACCGAAGACCTCGCTTATTACTTGTTGGGCGCTTATGGCGGCAGCACTTTGGCTCAAGAACGATTGAAGAGTTATGTGTTCGACCTTTATATGCCTGCTTCTGGCTACATCTTGAATAAGAAGTACGATAAATGGGGTATGCTCCGTTATCCTGCCAACCAGGCTTTCGTTTATGGCCTCTACAATAAAATGGTTGGTAAATTAGATAAGGTTGACCCATATAGCTTGGCTTCTATTGAATACATTATGGGACATAACTCTGCTAACTTCTCTTTCATCACTGGCTTCGGTGACAAGTATGCGAAGTATCCGCACTACAGAAATGTGTTCCTCGACGATTCTAACAATATGGCTGAATGTGAGATTGACGACAATCACCGTCAGTTGGGTTATATGGTTGGTGGCTCTTTCGATCCGACTGCTTATCCCGATAATATCAACAACTATACTACTGGTGAAGGTGGTATCGACTACAATGCTGGCTTGGTCGGCGCTTTGGGTTATATTAACTCTATTCTCTGTCCAGACTCAACATTCATGTCGGCTGAAAAAATCGATGGTGTTCAGTGCTATCTCTATCCAAATCCAACTACCGACGTTGTTTTCCTTTCTTCTTCTGAAACAGGCGACGTAACCGTAGGTGTTTACAATGTGGAAGGCCAGTTGGAAACGCAGGTCGAAACTTCTTGGGAAGATTTGGCTAACGAAGGTGTGAATGTTGCAAAACTCAATCGTGGTACCCACGTGTTGAAGGTGACTTCTGCAAACGGCACTTCTTCTAAAATGTTCGTAAAGAAATAATAAGATTCCTTTAAACAAGGGCATATGAAGATCTCAAAAAAGAATATACTCTTGCTTGCGGCTGTGGCTCCAGTGCTTTCTGCTTCCGCTCAAGATATCAGAGTCAACCAGATTGGCTATTGTGCCAATGGTGAAAAACAGTTTCAGGTTGCTGGTGGTAATTTTAAAACATTCTCTGTTGTTGACGACAAAACAGGTAAGGTTGTTTACGAAGGCAAACTCGGAAACCACGAGTATTGGGATCTTTCTGGCGAGGATATTCAAACGGCCAGTTTCAGTGGTCTGAAAACAGAAGGCACTTATCGTGTGAAGGTCGGACAGCAAACTTCTCATCTGTTCGCAATCGCGCAAAAGGGTGTTTACGACGAACTGAACCAGTGGGTGCTTAAGGCCTTCTATCTTTGGAGGGCGTCAACCCCAATCGAGTCAAAGTATGCTACTTTCCGCGGTACAAACTTTGCCCGTGCTATGGGGCATCCCGACACGGCTGTTTACTGGGGTATTCCTTCTAAATCGGGTGGTCGTGGCGACTATCTCGAAAAAAAGATAGCCTCTCCTAAAGGTTGGTACGATGCTGGCGATTATAATAAATATGTGGTAAATGCCGGTTTCTCTTGCGAGTATTTGGGTATGTTGTATGAAATGTATCCAAAATTCCACCAACAGCAGAACCTCAACATTCCGGAGTCTGGCAACGGAGTTCCAGACCTCTTGAACGAGTTGAAGTGGGAAACGGACTGGTTGCTGACCATGCAGGATGAAGATGGTGGCGTTTTCTTCAAACTCACCACTAAAGCCTTCTCAAGGTTCGTAATGCCAGAACATGACTTGAACGACCGCTATATGATTGGCAAGTCTACCACATCGGCGCTCGATTTTGCCGCTGCTTTGGCAATGGCTTCACGCCTTTATGCTCCTTACGAGAAACAGTTCCCTGGTTACTCCGCTAAAGCGCTTACGGCAGCAAAGAGAGCCTTCGAATGGGCAGAGAAGAACCCTTATGTCCCTTTTGAAAATCCACGTGATGTGACTACCGGTGGATACACCGACACTTCTTATGTCGATGAATTTCAAATGGCCGCAACTGAATTGCTGATTACCACTAAAGAGGCAAAATATGCAAAATATGTAGATTTAGACGCGCTTTTCAACACACCAACTTGGCCTTATGTGGCAACCATGCACCTCATCCAGTTACAGTTACACAATAAAGAACTGAAAGGATTGGTTGACGTGAAAAAGGTAGAACGCCGCTTCTTGGCGTTGGCCGACAGCATTTGTCAGAACCACGAACAAAGTGTGGGTCTCATCCCTGTAAAGGTGCTCCGCTGGGGTAGTAACTGCGAGGTCGCAAGCGATGGCTGTATTGCTGGTATTGCTTACTATGTTACTAAAAACAAGAAGTATTTGAACACCGCTGTTGGTTGTTTCGACTATTTGTTAGGACGTAACGCAACCGGCTACTGTTTCGTGTCGGGTTTTGGTACTAAATATCCAAAACACATTCACGACCGCCGCAGCGAGGCCGACGGCATTGAGGAACCGCTTCCGGGATATCTTTGTGGCGGACCTAATGCGGGTGCTGGCGTTGACTGTGGACCAAGCCGCTATGGCAAATACCCTGCAAAGGCGTATTACGACGGCAAGTGCAGTTTCTCTACCAACGAGATCGCCATTAACTGGAATGCGCCTATGGCGTTGCTTACAGGCATTATTGTAAACGAATTAAACAAATGATTATCCTTACCCGCTTTAGGGTACAGATTAGTACTACTCTCAATATATACAATAAGATACTACATCAATAACCTACCTTTAACTTAAATCTATCGTTGTAAAGCAGGGCTCTCCGTGATGGGGAGCCCTGTTTGTTGGTATGGTGCTTGCTTGTTTTATAATTTTCCCTTGTGCTTGATGATGTGGTCGTCGAGGTAAAACGACAAATCTTCGATGATGTTGCTGCAATGGTCGCCAATCCTCTCCATTCGTCTGGTCAAAAGCGACATGCTGATGCAGCGCATTGCTTTGTCGTTGTGGCCGGAAGTGTATTCTGCAATTTTTGTCAAGGCGTTACGGTATAGCAAGTCTACGGTGTCAAGGGTCTCTGCCCCGGTTATCCAGGCAATCAGTTAGTCCTGAAAGGACGGTTGACCTTAGCGTAGGGTGTGAACCCTACGTTGTTAGCGTACGGAGTATGGAGTGCTGAAGGCACG
Organism: Paludibacteraceae bacterium; assembly: GCA_024401615.1. GTDB lineage: Bacteria > Bacteroidota > Bacteroidia > Bacteroidales > Paludibacteraceae > Physcocola. The sequence goes on along the minus strand of JAKSKS010000207.1, from coordinate 75 downwards.
GCAGAATATTCACGCCTCCTGGCGTTAGTGGGGTGCAACCCCACGGTTGCAGCGTAGGTGACCGCTTGCAGCGGG
>JAKSKS010000206.1 GCA_024401615.1 Paludibacteraceae bacterium | reverse complement strand
AACGCTACTTTTTACCCACTTGCAGCCGTATGCAAGGTTGAGGTTCCAAAACCGGCTTTTTTCGGGGTCCAAATCAGGATTGTTAATGGTGTAGCGCGATGTGGTTTTGGCCTGGTCTGTTGCATACAATTGCGATAGTGTGGGCGTTTTATAGCCACCCGCATAACTGGCCCTGAACTGTACGCCCTTATGGTGCAGAAACAAGCCTATATTTGGAGTGAAGTTATTGCCAAAGTTATTGTTGTAGGTGTAACGGACACCAGCCACAGCCCCCAACCATTTTCTGACCTCCACCTCGTCTTGAACAAAAACATTTTACGAGTAAGCATTTTCGGCGTCAATATTGTCCGTTTCGCTTTCTAAATGCTCCTGCACAAAGTCTAACCCAACCGACAACTGATTGTGTTTGGTAAGTTGGAATACACCCTTCAAGATTTCGTTCACAAAGCGTGTACGCTTTCTAGTTTCTTCCTTGGCTTCTTCTTCACTGGTTTGCCAATAGTCGTACTTCGATGTGAAGTTGTCGGAATGCACGTCGAGTTGCCACTGCACCTTTTGGCTTGGTTTCCATTCCACCCCACCTCCGTAGTCGTACGACACATGATGCAGGTCGTAGGTGTAGGCTTTCTTTGGTGCGTAACTATAAACCTTGTTACCAAGCGAATCTTTAGTTGATTTCTGCGTAAAATAGGTAGCGTCTTTCGGGCGAACTGTCACATAATCGTAGTAGTTGCCACGCAAATGGAAGTTCCATTTATCGTTGAACTTCCAATTCAGGCGCTGACTAATGTTCTCGCTTTTGTAGCCTACCGACATCGGCCGGCCTGTAAGTTTCAGCACTTTGTTACCTCCTTCTTCAAACTCTTGGTAGTGGTTGTTCTGCCAGTTGTCGGCCTGCCGGTGGTTGAAAGAAGTGTTGCCAGAGAACTTTCGTACCTTGTAATCCACATTCACATCTTGGCTAAAGCGTCCCTTGCTTAGCAGTTTGGTATAAGCCGACGCCTCTACCTTCTCTTTATTGTCGGTCGTAATAATGTTTATTACGCCAGCAATGGCATCGCTGCCATAAAGTGCGCTGGCAGCACCACTGAACACCTCAATACGCTTAATATTATCCATACTGATTCGGTCCCAGCGATCATCGCCACTGATGCGCTGACCATTTTCAAGAATCAGAATATAGTTGTCGCTCACGCCATTGAAGTTAACAAAAGTGCCCATACCGTTGGTTTGGGTAGTGATGCCGGTGGTCAACTGCGACAAGGCGTCTTGCAGATTGGTTGCGCCCACGCTCTTTAAGTCTTCCACAGCTATTACACTCACAGCCACCGGCGAAGTCTCGGCATAGTGGCTGGTTCCCGTTCCGGTCACCACTATTGGGCTTAGCAGGTGTGTACTGTCGTCAAAAGTTTGTGCCGCTACCTGCAAGGTGCAGAGCAGTGTACTTAAGACGCCATATATTGGACTTTTTTTCATTGAATACTATTACTTTATCAGTTTGTAGTAGTGTGGAGTATAGTGTGGTAGCATATCAGGATGAAATGCCTTGACAAAATCGGCCAAAAGATAATGGGGTTGCACGCCGGCCAACTCGCGGTAGGGCGTTTTCGAAAGGTTGCAGAATAGCACCTTTCCCTTCTTATAGGCATTCATTGTGGTGTAACGCTCATCTTCGGCAGCCAGGGTTTTGAGGGTATATTCACCCTCGAATGAGCCGTCGGTCTGCCAGAAATCGGCATGGATTCCCTTTGCATAAACACTTTCAAAGTCGTGTGTCACACCTCCCGACTCTTGATTGTCGCGCATAATATAATCGGCACCCGCATCCTTAAAGAGTTGTGCCATGTAGCTCTTTCCTCCCACAAAATACCAACCATCTCTAATCTGTCGACCGCTGACAACGGTGGGCAATTTTCTTGCGCCTTTCTTTTTTGCAATTTCGGTCTTGAGGGTATTGTATTTTTTCTCGATATCGGCAAACACAGCGTTGGCACGCTTGGTCTCGCCTGTGAGTAGTCCCACTAACTTTATCCATTCAGCCTGGCCGAGCGGATTCGTCTCCTTGTAACCGTGGTGGTGAATGAGTGGAATGCCACATTCTTTCAACGACTCGAAGCCACCATGCTTTGAAGCGGAAACAAAGATGTAGTCTGGTTTTGCGGCTATAACCGTCTCCATATCAAAGTTGCCCTCCTTGCCAATTTTTACGGTTTGTCCGTTCTTTATCTGCTCTTTAATGCGGTCTGAAAACAAATTCCGCAACGAGTTGGTTCCCACAATCAAATCTTCTAATCCCAACACCTCAAAGTTGCCTAATTGCAATGCGGTTGTGCAGATAAATCGTTTTGCCGGTTTTGTAATGACCAGTGTTTCGGCAACAGATTTCTTTGCCGACGGATCGGGATTGCTGATACTGACGTGTACGCCGTCGGCCTTGTAGTCAACCTTCAGTCCTTTGGCATATTTTATAGTGACGGTATCGCTATAATCGTTTGTATGACAAAGGATAGAATCTTGATATTGATACAAAAGGTCAGACGTGTTTTCTCCTCCATCTACCTGCATTGAGGCGCATGAGGCAAAGAGAAAAGGAACGGAAAATGAAAGTATGAAGTGCTTCATAGAAAAAATCAAAGAATAGGGTCTATTTTTACGTAGACCCCATTCTTGGTATAAAGAAAGTCTGTAAACTAATAATTAGTCTTAATCTTCTGGGAACATTGAGTGGTAGTAATCTTCCAACTCAACTGGGTTTTTAGTGTGTTCGATCCACACATTGCGGATGTCATCCAACTCGAGCAAACCAGTCATGTGTGCATCAACCGTATAGCCCTTGTGAGAGAAATACTCGTTCCAGCTGTTGTCTTCCGACTCTTCGTCGCTGGCATCCCAATACTCTTCTCCAGCGCCAGCCATATCGTTATGAGCGTGGTCGCCCGCAATAGACATCAATGGGTAAAGCACAACATCACCCTTTTCAATGCCGGCACTCTTCATTCGGGCATAAACGTCCTGCTTGTAGTTCTCTGGCATATCAACAGTGCCTACGAAGTAGTTCTTGCTGTATGACTGCAAAGCCTCTTCCAACTGGGTGTATCGAACGTTTGCCTTGTAGGTGTCGTAACTGTCGGGGTTACCATGTCCCATAAATGCAACAACACCCTTCTTTGCCTCGTCTTTGCAGATGTTGTTGATGATTTTAGCCACATTTGCAACATCAGCTGTGTTGTTCAAAAGCGGAGTACCCAACTTAAGTGTAACTTTCGACAAGTAGGCGTCGTTCAAATCGCCA
>JAKSKS010000205.1 GCA_024401615.1 Paludibacteraceae bacterium | reverse complement strand
AGGATTGAGTTGCAGATTCCCTTTCTTGGTAGAGAAGTACATACCTGCCATATCGATAGGTTCGTTGCCGTAGTTGTAGACCTCAATCCAGTCGGGGTATTTGCCGTATTCGTCTGCGTTACCCGATGTTTTGTCGCTGCTTGCGCACAATTCGTTGATGACGAGTGTCGTGTTTGGTGTTTGTGCGGTAAATACTGCGGTTATTGTACATTGTGAGGTTAGCGAACCGCTTAGTTCTCCAGGAAGGTTGGTGATACACTCTTCTTTTTTAGACGTGGTGTTAAATCCGCCCTCTATTTTCCAGTGGTCAAATTTGTAACCTACTGGAGGATACGCTTTGAAGTCTGTGCTGAAGCTTGAAAGATAGTTGCCTTTGAAATTTTCTACGGTTTCTCCGTTGATGCAGAAATGGGCCCCTTTTATGTTCGACTTTAATTCAAAATTCACAGCATCGCCCGATGCGGTGTAACTTTTCAAATTCTTCAAGATGGTTGAAGCTCTTTCTAATGCGAACTCTCGCATAGAGCGAGTATCTTCTTTTGCCGATTTGTTGACGTCCGCACAGTATTCGGCCTCCACCATTTTTGTCACTTTGTCGAAAACTGAGTTGATGCGCTCGTCGGAAAAAGTGGTAGATAGATGGATGAGGAATTTAGTGGTGAATTTTTTTGAAAACTGTGGATTATCGCTCAAGTTTTTGAATATGGATGTCATCCACTTGCTTTCGTTTGCCCATTTCACTAAACCTTCGCCTCTGCACCACTTAATCATATTTTTTGAACTATAGCAGATGTCATTATAACCGGGCAAACCGAAACCAAAATCGGTGTCGAACAGAATCCAGCGGAAACGTGATCCTGTTTTTCTTTCTCTCCATATTTTAGTGTTGTTTCCAGGCCAGTCGGAATTGACTATGAATTGTTGGAATACTTGGTAGTCGATGTATTCGTCCATATCCATATGTTTGCAGGCCCAGTCATAGCACTCTTGACTTTTTGAATGTTTGGTCTGAAGATAATTGTTGAGTTCGTTGTAGGCATCTAAAGTGCCTTTCGATGCTGAAATACCCTTTTGGTCTGACACTGTTATTAAATCAATGTCGTCTTCGTCAATATCGTAATTCGCTTTTATGTAATCGGCATTTGTGCGCTCCATTAGAGCCATTAAACCAGTGTATTTGCCGTTGATGTAGTAGGCTACTGGCTGGTAGGCTTGGTAATCTATGTTCATAGTTGTGGCAAAGGTCTGCATTAGGCCGTCTCTGAATTTGACCTTCGAATAGGCAGTGCCTCCGTTCCTGACGTGGACGGTTTGGTGGGTGATGTTTGGCTTATCGCTAAAGAAGTGGTAGCCGAGGTCTTTGTCTCCCGTCTTTTTTGAGGCCTTCAACGAAAGCGACTTTCGGGCTTCTCCTCTCGAACAACCACCTTCTACTGCCGCTTCTACTTCTTGCGACATTACTTGGTTGCCGTTGACAAAGTATTCGAAATTAACCGGGCGTTTCCAGTCGTTGTTGTAATTCGCTCTTGCTTGTGTACAGCTTTTGTCGCCGTTGGTACCGTTACTACCGATTACGCACATGCCTATTTTATCGTCGTTGAAGTAACGGTCGTCAACCGTTAGCGAAACAACGGGAATGGTGACACCTCCACAACCTCCGTGGTCTTTTTCTGCGTAAATGTACGAGTTTGTGACGATGGTGCTTGGCAATAAACCGTTGTAGTAGGCTCTTGCACGGATGTTGGTGCTTTTATTGATAGTAATTGCCGAGTTTTTGTAAACAGAGCTGCTTGTGTTAGGTTCTGTTCCGTCTGTGGTATAGTAAATGGTGGCACCTGCAGTCGGACAACTCAGCGTCAGTGCGAAGGTGCCAGTCATTAAACCACCTTTTACACTGAAAACAGGCGCTTTACAACGGGTTGCCTTTGTAAACGCCATTGTGTTGGCTGCTTTGGGGCTTGGTTCCATAAAACCAGTGAAGTTACCGTATCGACCATAGGAAAGGTGTGCGGTTTGCGCATCGTAGGCTAGAGAGTCGATACGATGTTCTCCATTTTTTAGCACAAGGTAACCACCGTCGGCGTCTAATTTGTAAGGAACGTGATACGCTTTTTTGCTTTCGTCAACCCACAAAAGGGTGAATTTCCCTCCTGTCAGAATTAAGTCGTCCTTTATTTGCCATGTCCATTTCTCGGAATATCCATTCGAACCTTTTTTGAAGTGTACGAGGGTGTAGCCTTTCAGGTTCACGTCTGTCGACTGGTCGTTGGCGAACTCAATGTAACCCGAAAAATTGTAATTGTCGGTGTTCATGATAGTCGATAGATTGCATGGCATCACCTCGTTGATTGTAATGGCGGCATTTGTGCTAAATGACACAAAAAGAAGTAGTAGTGTTACTGCTTTTTTAATATGTTGTGAATGTAGCATTCTCTCTATAGCGAATTATAGTATTTCGTATGTAAAATTAATGCTTTTTTCCGATTCCTAAATCATTGGTATTTATGAATTATTGTGTTACTAATGAAATACTTGCAAAAGGTGTGGCCGTTCGTTACGCTGTTGCTGCTGTTTATGTTTGTAAATCATACTTTTGTTGAATTACATAGCATTTGTGTTGTTTTTTTTGTAATTTAGATTACTGATAGAAAAACATAATTTCCTTTTGTTAATGAAGAATATACTACGAATAATAGGATGGTTGGCTTGTTTCTTATTCTCAAATGCAGTTTATGGCACCCAACTGTCTCCTAATGAGGCCTTATTGCGTGTAAATACCAAGCGCGCGTCGTCGCTTAAGAGTGCCAAAGCGTCACAAATGCAATTGGTGCGTACGCTGACTGACAGCGTGGGAAATAACGTCCTTTATATTTTCAGAAATTCTGTGAATGGCAGACTCTCGTTTGTTTCGGCTGACGATTGCGCTAAACCGTTGTTAGGTTATACCGATGGTTACGTTAAGGCGGGCGATTCGTTGCCTGCCGCCCTCGAAGAGTGGCTGATGACTTATACCCGGCAAATAAGTTATGGTATTAAAAATCCGGATAAACTCCGTCCTTTCTCGTTACCTGCAGTAAGGAATAACGGACTGAAGTCAACTGCAAAAATGTTCCCTTCTATCGATGTGCTATTGCCTGTGGAGTGGGGTACAATCCCCTTCAATGGCCTTTGCCCTGAAGTAAACGGAGTGCATACGAAAGTGGGATGTGTTACCGTGGCGATGTACCAGATTATGTGCTATTGGCAGTATCCTGCTTAGGGCAGGGACACAGTGATCTATCAGACGAAATTGGCCGGAAAAGACACTGTCCTCCACC
>JAKSKS010000204.1 GCA_024401615.1 Paludibacteraceae bacterium | reverse complement strand
CAATACCATCGGTTGCGCTACTCCCATACTACTGCCAAGGGCGCGCAGGAAGCGCACGAGGCACTCCGCCCTACCTCCGTTGACTGAACAACTGTAGAGGGCAACAGCGACGAAAAACGCTTATACGAACTTATTTGGAAGCGCACGGTCGCTTCTCAAATGGTCGACGCACAGTTAGAGAGTACCACTATCGCCATCTCTGTTTCTGGCGATACCCGCAAGTTTGTGGCTTCTGGCGAAGTTGTCACTTTCGACGGATTCTTGAAGGTGTATATGGAAGGCGTTGACGACGCTGAAGACGACAACAACACATTGCTGCCTCCTGTAAAAGTTGGCCAGGTGTTGCAAATGCCAAAGTCTATTGAGGCTTTGCAGCGTTATACCCGTCCTCCTTACCGTTACAATGAGGCAAGTTTGGTAAAACAACTCGAAACATTGGGTATCGGACGTCCTTCAACTTACGCTCCTACCATTTCTACCGTTATCGCCCGCGAGTACGTGGTGAAAGAAGATGTGGCTGGCGAAGAGCGTACTTGTAACCGCTTGGAATTGAAGGGTGGTAAAATCTCTGACGAAGATAAGAAAGAGGTGTTCGGCGCAGAACACGGAAAACTCCGCCCTACCGATTTGGGTACAGTTGTCAACGATTTCTTGTTGGCTAACTTCCCAAACATTATGGACTACAACTTCACTGCTGAAGAAGAAAAGAACTTCGATGAAATTGCCGCTGGTAACGAAGAGTGGACCAAGGCAATCGACAAATTCTACAAGGATTTCCATCCTACCGTTTTGAATGTGTCGGAACAAGAAGGCCCTAAAGTGGGTGAGCGACAGGTGGGTGTTGAACCCGCTACCGGCAAACCTGTGTTTGTGAAGATTGGACGCTTTGGCCCTGTTGCGCAGATCGGTTCGGCCGATGACGAGGAAAAGCCTCGCTTCGCTCCACTGCGTAAAGACCAGCACCTCGATACTATCACTTTCGAAGAGGTTATGGACTTGTTCCGTCTGCCTCGACAGATTGGTGAGTACGAAGGCAAGGTGCTTACTGTGGCTGAAGGACGTTTTGGTCCTTATATCCGTCACGACGGCGCGTTCTTCTCATTGAAGAAGACCGACGACCCGATGACCATTACTGCTGAACGTGCTATTGAATTGATTGAAGAAAAGCGTTTGGCTGAGAAGAACAGAATTATCAGCGACTTTGTGGCTGAAGGCATCCAGGTCTGCAACGGACGTTATGGTGCCTACATTGCCTACAATGGCGCAAACTATAAAATTCCGAAGGACAAGGTGGCTCAAGATTTGACCGCTGCCGAATGTCAGGAAATTATTAAAGAACAGGGCGACAAAAAGCCGGCTAAACGTTTTGGCGCTAAAAAGACAGCCTCTGCCACCACCAAGACTGCTACTGCAAAAACAACCACTACAAAGTCGGAAACTGCGAAGACTACGGCCAAAAAGACTGCAACAAAGTCTGCGGCTAAAAAGTAAGTGGAACCCCCTGTTTAAAGGAACAACAAACAAGAGATGAAAAAGATTTTCGGCTTATTAATGCTTGCCCTGTCTTGCTTACAGGCGCAGGCTGCTGAAGAACCGTTTGAAAGCGGTAGAGAACTTATTTATTCTTCCATCAACAACTATAGTGTTGAGAAGGGACTTTCGCTCTACAAGCGCAAGCAGGTTATCTTTTTCCGTAACGATACCGCCTATGTGGTGGCTGTCTCAAAATCTTCAGAACTCGATCCGTTTTGGATTGCCACTGAATTGGAGAACTTGCCAGTCGACGACCAGTTCGCTTACGACGACCATGCCGATAAAATCATATTCTCGTCGGTAGGCAAACTGTATTACAGCTACTGGAGAGATAATAGTTGGAGCCAGCACAAACGCGTGAAAATGGAAGGGGTGAATATGAAGATGGTGCACCCTTACAACGATCCGAACTCAAATCCAAAGAACATACAGCGTATTTTCCACCCAACATTCGCTAAGGGTGGAGACCGTATGTATTTCGCGGCCATGTCGAAAGACCGTACCGATTTGGATATCTGGTATGCCGACCGAGGCCCAGAAGACACATGGTTGGCCCCACACCGTCTGGCAATTAATACCGATGCGAATGAGGAACACCCCTTTGTGGTGGGCGACTCGTTGCTCTATTTCTCTTCAAACAGGGCAGAAAACAAGCGTGCCAATCTCTATTACGTAGACTTGACCGCCGAAAAACAGGAGGCGAAGGTCTCTGTTCTGAGTAATGCGAATAGCGACGAAATAGGCCTGGTTGTGGTGGACGACCGCGCGCACCTTATTTCAGACCGTTGCCCGTTGCGTGCCGACCAGGTATGCGACGACAATATCTTTAAGGCGCAAGTGGTTAGGCGCGAAGAGCGTGAGGCAGGCATATCGTTTAAAGATATTCCAGAGTCTGTCCCTGCCAATGTAAAGAACCCATATGATGTGCTTCCTTTCGTGTTCCGTACAATGACGGAGGCGGAGGCCGATTCGGCGTTGGCGCACGGCGAAAAGTTGAGAAAGGACCGTTTGATGCGTCTCGACTCCATTGCCAAGGCAAAAGCCGACAGTGTGTTGTGGGTGGCGCTTAATTCGGTCGACGAAAACAAGCGTGCAAGCATGCTTACCAATAACGTTGCTAAAACGGAAAGCAAGGTCATATTCTACTTCGATTTAGATGACGACCATTTGAACGACAAATATGCTGCTGACCTCGACGCTATTGTGCAATATATACAGTCTGACCCTAACAGCAAGTTCCTTGTTTATGGTTTTACCGATGAAAGGGGTACAGACAAATACAATCAGAATCTTTCGGTGCGCCGAGCGCAGAGCGTATTCAATGCGCTCTGCGATAAAGGTGTTCCTTCGTCAAAACTATTGTTCACTGGCTTTGGTGAACGCGGTTTGGTTGTAAAGAATGCCAAAACGGAAGAAGAACATCAGAAAAACAGAAGGGTGGAAATCCGAAAAATGTGATGCGTTCATCACATTCGGATTCCCACCCTTTTTGTAGGTTGTTCTTTAAAATAATCAAGTGGAAATTTAATAAGTTATCAATATGATGGAAACGATCGTAAATGTCTTGAGTCTGGTAGGTTCATTGGCATTGTTCCTTTACGGAATGAAAACTATGAGTGAAGGCCTCGAAAAATTCGCGGGCGACAGACTCCGAGGCATTCTTGCTGCGATGACTAAGAACCGAGTGCTGGGTGTTTTAACTGGTGTGTTAATAACCGCCCTCATTCAGTCATCTTCCGCAACAACAGTAATGGTCGTTAGTTTCGTTAACGCCGGACTGATGAATTTGGGACAGGCAATCGGCGTTATTATGGGTGCTAACATTGGTACAACCGTAACGGCATGGCTTATCTCTGCAGTCGGTTTCAAAGTGAACATCTCGGCATTCGCTATCCCTCTTTTGGCAA
>JAKSKS010000203.1 GCA_024401615.1 Paludibacteraceae bacterium | reverse complement strand
CGCAGCGGAACAAAACATCAGAAAACTCTTACTACCATTTGGTATATAAACACCTATAAAAAATGCTTCAAGTTACCCTTGAAGCATTTTTAGTATCTGTTCTTTCTTTTTCCTTTAGAATCTCATCAGCATCTTTTGCGCCATGCGTGCGTCCTTCTGAAGTTGTTTCTTCAAAGAGGTCAAGTCTTCAAACTTGTGCTGGTTGCGTACACGGTCTTCCACATAAATGGTGATGTGCTGGTCGTAGAGGTCGCCGTCGAAATCGAAGAGGTGAGCCTCAATGCTGAGTTCGGCAATCGCTGTGGTTGGACGGGTGCCAATGTAGAGCATCGACTTGTATTTCTTGTCTCCAACTTCCACCATAGCCGCATACACGCCAATTTTAGGCAGGCACTTGTTGTCGATGTCCAACTTCAAGTTGGCAGTAGGGTAACCTATTGTGCGGCCAACCTGCTGTCCTTTAGTTACGGTACCCGAAATAGAGTAGGGGTAACCCAAGTAGTGGTTTGCCATATTGATTTCGCCCACAGCCAAAAGTTGGCGGATGAACGAAGAACTGATGGTGTAGTTGTTGTCGGAATACGGGTCGGCTTGGGTGACCATCATACCGAGTTCCTCGCCATGTTTGACGTAGTCGTCGAAACCTTCCTCACGGTTGCGACCGAAGCGGTGGTCGTAGCCGATTATCAGGTGCTTCACATTCAATTTCTCCTTCAACACCTTCTTCATAAAGTCGTATGCGTCGAGGTTGGCCAACTCCATCGAGAAATCGGTCATGATGCAATAGTCGAGCGGAGATGACATGAGCAACTCCTTTTTCTCTTCTATGGTGTTCAGAAGGTTGGGCTTGTAGTGCTCGTTGAGTGTGATGCGGGGATGAGGCCAGAATGTGAAAATGGCAGACTTGAGGTGCTCTTCCTTCGCGGTAGAGCATACTTGGTCTATCAAGTAGCGGTGACCGGCGTGAACGCCGTCGAAAAATCCGATGGTAAGGACTAGGCCCTCACTCTCAAAATGTTCGATGTCCTCAATGAATTCCATTCTCTTATGTATCCTATACTATCTGTTACCTCTAAAAAATAATTCTGTTTTGCGCTATTACGGCGCCTTTTCTTGCCGAGTTCTTTTTGCGAACTATTACGAAAGTTGGGTTACTCCCGATTTGTCTGCAAAGATATTCTCAATTGTGTTAATTTCCAAAAAAGTTGCACCTGTGCCACGCTTTCCGCCTCCACTTAAGTAAGCCACCTTGTCTTCGAGGTGGAGGTAGCCGTTGTCGAGAAGGGTTCGGAGCGCTTGCAAGAAGTAGTGGCGCTTGTCTTCGTTCTCTTTACGTTCTTGGTAGAAAGGAATGACGCCATAAGAAATTGAGAGGTGGCGAATGACGGGTTCGTTGTAGCACATCGCCAAAACCGGCTTGTCGCCACGGTAGGCTGCCAAATAGCGTGCGGTTTTACCTGTGTGGCTGTCGGTAATGAGGGCTTTAATGCCTAAAGCCTCAATGCTCTCAACGGCCTGTTTTGCCAAGAAAGAGGCAATGTCGTTGTCCTCGTAGTTATATGGAATACGGATATCGTTATCCTTCAATTTTGTCTTTTCGCTTTCAGCGGCAATCTTGGCCATAGTGCGTACTGCTTCTACCGGATAGCGTCCCTGTGCGGTCTCGCCACTGAGCATGAGCGCGTCGGTACGGTAGAAGATGGCGTTGGCAATATCGGTAACCTCAGCGCGGGTTGGGCGTGGGTTGTTGATCATTGACTGCAACATCTGGGTAGCGACAATAACTGGCTTCTTTGCCACAACGCACTTTCTGATGAGGATGCGCTGGATGCCCGGAATCTTCTCTTGTGGAACTTCAATACCGAGGTCGCCACGGGCTACCATTACGCCGTCGGCTGCCTCAATAATGCCGTCGATGTTGTCGATGCCTTCCTGGTTCTCGATTTTGGCAATGACTCTGATGTGGCTGTTGTTGCGCTTCAAGATGTCGGTAACATCTTTAACGTCTTGCTTTGAACGGACAAAAGAGTGTGCAATGAAGTCAATCTTACGGTCGATAGCGTAGAGAATGTTCTGCTTGTCGCGTTCGGTTATAGATGGTAGATTAATGCGTACGCCAGGAACGTTTACACCTTTTCGGCTGCCCAAACGGGCATCGTTCTGGGCTTCGCAAACCAAGTATTCGCTGGTCTTATCGGTGACTAACAGGTCGATTTCGCCGTCGTCAATCAATACGTGGATGCCAGGGTTGACATCGTCTACAAAATGAGCATAATTAACACAGATGTTGCCTGGAGTAGTCAAACTGTCGGGGTTGCCGAAAATTTTGATTACGTCACCTTTCGCTATGTCAATCTTGGCCTGCTTGTCTTCGAGGCTGACTGCGGTGGTGCGAACTTCTGGTCCCTTGGTATCGATAAGGATGCCGATTTCGTCAGATACAGCGCGAACGTTGTTGATGATTTTGTCCATACCTTCTGGTGTGAGGTGGGCAGTGTTCATGCGGACAATGTTCATACCGTTCTCGAAAAGTTGGCGGATCAACTCAACATCGCAACGGAAGTCTGAAATGGTTGCGATGATTTTGGTCTTTTTGTCAACAAGTGGCCTAATGCTCATAATTTTATAGATTTTATATTGTGGTTTATAGAGTTTGCTTATTCCTTGCTGTCGTCGTTGTCAGCCTCTTCCTTCAAGTGGACGAGGGCGTCAACGGCCAAACGGTAAGAATCCATGCCAAAACCAAGAATAGTACCGAGACATGCTGCGGTAATGAAAGACTTGTGGCGGAATTCTTCGCGCTTGTGGGTGTTTGAAATATGCACTTCAATAACCGGACACTTGATAGAGCGGATGGCGTCGCCAAGGGCAACACTGGTGTGGGTGTATGCGCCTGCGTTTAGCACAATACCGTCTGAAATGAAACCGGTTTCTTGAATGATGTTGATCAATTCACCTTCAATGTTCGACTGGTAGTATGAGATGTTGACGTTCGGATACTGTTGTTTCAACACTTCAAGGTAGTCTTCAAACGATTGGTGACCGTAAATTTCGGGTTCGCGTTTACCTAACAAATTCAAGTTAGGACCATTGATGATGATGATGTTCATTTTTTGTTTGTTTCTATAATTAAGGACTATAATAGCCCCATTCCTTACTGATGCAAAATTAGTGTTTTTTTTTGTCTTTCTGTAGGGTGTTTGCCTACCATTTTTATATGTTGCTCCGTGTAAAAAAAAGTGCGCAGAGGAACAATCCCCCGCGCACCCATTACATTAGCATATAAAACATTACTTAACAATAGTAACCCAATTATGAGTGTCAGGCTCTTCACCATACTGGATGGCGATTAACTTCTTGTAAAGTTTTTCGCTTACAGGGCCTGGCTTGCCGTTCTTGGCGATGACGTACTTCTTGTTCATAACAGGATCGTCGATTTCGCCAATAGGGCTGATAACA
>JAKSKS010000202.1 GCA_024401615.1 Paludibacteraceae bacterium | reverse complement strand
CAAGAAGTTCTCCAACCACTGGATAGATTCAATATCGAGGTGGTTGGTCGGCTCGTCGAGCAAAAGCATATCGGGTTTGCGCAACAAGATTTTTGCCAACTCAATACGCATACGCCAACCGCCAGAGAACTCGCTGGTTTGGCGTTCGAAGTCCTTACGCTCAAAGCCAAGACCTAAAAGCGTTTTTTCGATGTCGGCCTGATAGGTATTGATACCGAGCATATCGAGTTGCTCATTGGCATGAGTCAAATCATCAATCAATTTATGATAATCCTCACTCTCGTAGTCTTCACGGGTAGCCAACTGGTCTCCCATTTTATTGATTTTCTCTTGCAACTTGAAGAGGTAATCGAACGCCTCCTTTGCCTCATCCATAACGGTTTTACCGTCTTGGTGGAGCATAGTTTGGGGAAGGTAACCGATTTTGAATTCTTTAGGAATAGAGACGGTACCGCCAGAGGGTTGCTGAAGACCTGCAAAAATCTTCAACATGGTAGACTTTCCAGCACCATTTTTACCCACAAGGGCTATTTTATCGTGTTCAGAGACCACGAAAGAGACATCTTCGAAAAGGAAAGAGCCGCCGAAAGAGACGGACAATTGGCTTACAGAAATCATTTATAAATAATTTATTTCTGCAAAGATAGCGAAAAAGCCCTAAAGCCTAGTAACAAAAGGCGTTAAACAACAACAGAAATATCTCTACCGCGTCTTATTTGGTAGCAGAAGGTAGAAGTTGGAAGCAGATAGCATCAACAGCAGAAGAAGTCCGCAAATAATAGTTAGGAAACACTCCACACTGAACATATCCTGCTGATTTAAAAAGTTGTATAGACGCCTGGTTATCGGCAGCCACCATCGCCATTAACACCCTAATATGTAAAAAATTAAAGGCATAGTCAGCCAACAACGCTAACGCCATTGACGCAATTCCCTTTTCACGATGCTTAAAATCTGTCATTACCGCCACCCACGCATGAAGGTGACGAGGTGAAAAGTCGTACAAATCGACCAAACCTACAGGTGTTTCGCTATCGTTCAAACAGGCCACCAGGCGGAGCTGTTTATCGGCATATACATCACCCTGTTGGGCGTCAATAAAGTCTCGAAGCGTTTTAGAAGAGAAGGGTTGGATGTTGCTGCCTGCATTCCAAACCGACGAATCGTTTTCCATGGCATATAGGAATGGAACATCGGCAGGCTCAAGCGCCCTCAACCTTATTATATCGTTCTTCAAATAAGTCATCAGAATTAGTTTTTTGACAATTCAGATTCGTACTGTTTTATCAAGCGGGCGCATAACAAAAGCGGCATAATACCAAAAAAGCCAAATGAACAATCAACAAGTGTCCATATAAATGGTATTTGACGAATTGGTCCGCAAATAAAAGCCAAAGGGAAAATAGATATGCAGGCAAACATAGCCCAGTAAATAATCCACTTATTTTTTACAGGATCGCGATAAGGTCCAACAAACAGCGCAGCAATCACCAAATGCGCGAAAGCCAACCAGTCGAAGCCATAAGCGAGATAAGGATACTTGTCGTTTGTTTCGGTAATACCAAGTTTCACGCCATAAATCCATGAAAAAACCGACTGAACAGTACCGTCTCCCATTCCTGCCAATGATTCAGGATTGATGTTGCAGATAGAACATAATACATCTAATTCCCACTCAACAGGGAAAGCAGACGCACCCGCCACAACAAGGGCAACCATATAAAATACAATAATGACTCTGATTTTAAACAAAGTATTCATAGGCAGAAATTTTAATCAAAATTACGATTTTTTGAGACAGAAAACACGGCAAAATCCACTAAAATATTGAAAAAGAAAATTTAAATGTATAAATTTGCCCTAGCAATTGATTTATAGGAGATTCCACTAACTCAAAATGCCTTGAATTTTAATGATCTTGTTACTCTTAAACAACAAGAGATAAACGCTTTAAAATAAAAATTGATGGATAAAATTGTCATTTACCAAGTATTACCCAGACTGTTCGGTAACCAATGTACAGAAAATGCGAAGAATGGAACATTGAAGCAAAACGGATGCGGAAAGTTTGAAGACTTCAGCGAAAAAGCATTAACCGCCATAAAGAAACTGGGTGCCACCCACATCTGGTACACAGGTGTGATAGAGCACGCCACCCAAACCGATTACAGCAAAAACGGTATTGTAAAAGACAATCCGATTGTGGTAAAAGGCAAGGCAGGTTCACCTTACGCCATCAAAGACTATTACGACATTGACCCAGACCTTGCAACAAATGTAAAAAACAGGGTTAAGGAATTTGAAGCGTTAATCAAGAGAAGCCATGAGGCAGGACTAAAGGTTATTATGGACTTTGTGCCCAACCATGTAGCCCGCCAATACCATAGCGACGCCAAGCCTGCTAATGTGCGCGATTTAGGTGAAGACGATGTAACATCGGTATCTTACAACCGCGACAACAACTTCTACTACCTTCCCGACCAGAAATTTGTACCATGCCAGCACATTGAAGGCGCAAAAGAAGAATACAATGAATTTCCTGCAAAAGTAACAGGAAACGACTGTTTCTGGAACGCACCATCAGTAAACGACTGGTACGAAACCGTAAAATTGAACTACGGTGTAGACTACAACAACAACCGCTGCAAAGACTTCTTCCCTACCCCATCGACTTGGCAGAAGATGCGCGACATATTGTTGTTCTGGTCAGCAAAAGGCGTTGACGGTTTCCGTTGCGACATGGCAGAAATGGTTCCTGTAGAATTCTGGCAGTGGGCTATTCCACAGGTAAAGAACGAGCATCCTGAGCTCATCTTCATTGCAGAGACTTACGACCCTTACCAATACGGCATGTACCTATACGACGGCCATTTCGATTATTTGTACGACAAAGTAGGCCTATACGACACCCTCAGAGCCGTTATCAGAGGCGAACAGCCAACCAGCAACATCACATTCTGCTGGCAAAGCCACCCAGAATTGGAAGATCGCCTGCTCAACTTCCTCGAAAACCACGACGAGCAACGTATCGCATCTGAATTCTTTGCTGGCAACGCAGAAAAGGCAATGCCTGCCATGTTAATCAGCGCAACTATGAGCAAAGGCCCTGTAATGGTTTACTGCGGACAAGAACTCGGAGAGCCAGGTATGGACGAAGAAGGTTTCAGCGGACGCGACGGACGCACCACCATTTTCGACTACTGGAGTGTTGAAAGCATCCGCAACTGGGTGAACGGAGGCAAAATGGACGGCAAGAAACTCACTGCCGAGCAGAAAGCCCTACAGAAGCGCTATGCAAAACTGCTGAACATCTGTAACAAAGAAAAGGCCATTGCCGAAGGCGAATTTTTCGACTTAATGTACTGCAACTACGAGAACCAAGACTTCAACTCAACAAAGCAGTATGCATTCTTAAGAAAGAAAGACAAAGATTTGCTCCTTATTGTCAGCAACTTTGAAGTTACTGACGTTAACATAACTGTCAATATAGCAGAACACG
>JAKSKS010000201.1 GCA_024401615.1 Paludibacteraceae bacterium | reverse complement strand
CAATAGCCAACCAAAATCCCCCCGTTCAGCGTATAGGATTGAAGGACCTCGAAATGAGTCCGGTGGATTGGGATAAATTGGAAGGTGGAAGTCAAGGTGACAATGTAAGACTGGCGGGTAAGCAGTTGATGGAACACCAGTTGAAGGCAATAAGCAAGGCAAGAACCCACTTTATTGAGGAAGGTAACGACCGAGGCAAGTTGGTTATGGCTTGTGGCACGGGTAAGACCTATACTGCGTTGAACCTTGTGGAGCAGTTGACCGACAGCAAAGGACTTATTCTGTTTATGGTGCCAAGTATTGCTTTGTTAGGTCAGGCATTGAACGATTGGAGCGCAGATAGCAAGAAGCCGTTTAAGGCAGTCTGCATCTGTAGCGACAGCAAGAGCAGCAAGATCACAAAGAAGAACAATAACTTTGACGATAAGGAAGAGAGTATAACAGATTTGCCGTTGCCTGCAACCACAAATGCAGACACTATTGCCAAACAGTTGAAGCTTTACAGAAAGCACAGCGAGCAAGGCAAAGGTATGGTGGTAGTGTTCAGCACCTACCAGAGTGTGGATGCGGTAAGCGAAGCGCAGAAAGCCATCCTGAAGGAAACAAATGGCGAGTACGGCGTATTCGACTATATCGTCTGTGACGAAGCGCACCGAACAACTGGTGTGATGAAGGACAGAGACAACGAAAGCAGTTTCACCAAGATTCACGACGACAAGAATGTGCAGGGCAAAAAGCGTCTGTATATGACCGCTACTCCACGCCTATATGGCGAAAGCGCCCAAAAGAAGGCGGCTGAAAAGGATGCAGTACTTTTCTCAATGGACGATGAGAAGATATATGGAAAGGAGTTCTTCAGAGTAAACTTTAGTTATGCGGTAGAAAATAAATTGCTGACCGATTATAAGGTACTAGTATTAACAGTTAATGGTAGCGACCTTCCTGCAAACATTAAGGAGAAAGTGGAAAATCCTTTAAGTAAGGAATTCGACTTTGACGATACAACCAAGTTGATTGGCGTCATTAACGGACTTGCGAAGCAAGTAAAGGGCGATGGCGGTAAGACTTGGGAAGTAGATCCAAGAAAGATGCACAGGGCTTTGGCGTTCTGTTCTTCTATTGGCGATGACTACAAGCCTGGCACATCGAAGAATGTGGCGCATATTTTGCCACAACTATCACAAGACTACTACAACAGCTTGAAAGATGGCGAGAAAGACAAGGCTGTCTTGGTTGAAGCCAAGCATATTGATGGCAGCATGGACTCTATGCAACGCAACGAGAAGTTGCAGTGGCTAAGAGAAGAACCGGAGAACGAGAATGTCTGCAAGGTAATAACCAATGTAAGATGTTTAAGCGAGGGAGTGGATGTTCCTGCCCTCGATGCAGTATTGTTCCTTTCTGCACGCAACAGCCAGGTGGATGTAGTACAGTCTGTAGGCCGCATTATGCGTAACTTCAAGAAGGGAACTTCAGATGAGAAGAAATACGGCTACATCATTATACCGATTGTAGTTGACGAAAATGCAAAGCCTGAAGAAGTACTAAATAACAACACTACTTTCGATGTGGTTTGGAGTATCTTAAATGCTTTGCGTTCACACGACGACAACTTTAACGCAGAGGTTAATAAGATAAACCTCAATAAAAAGAAAAACGATCCGTATAATGACCCATCTAGTAAGATTACCGTTGGCGGCGTAGGTATGGGTGCTGACAGTGTAGACGACCAACAGAACCAGGATGATGCAGTTGTGTTAGGTTCAGACGAAGTTGGCAGACAGTTAACACTTCGCTTCGGCGAGCTTAAAGACGGCATATACGCTAAGTTGGTAGAGAAATGTGGTGACCGACTTTATTGGGAGAACTGGGCAAAGGAAGTTGGCGATGTTGCCAAGAAATTCGTTGCCCGCATTACCCAAATGGTACTGAAAGATGGCGTTCACAAAGACGAATTTGAGGCATTCTTGAATGGCTTGAAAAAGAACATTAACGACAGCATTGATGGCCCACAGGCAATTGAAATGCTTGCCCAGCACCTGATAACACGCCCGGTGTTCGATGCGTTGTTCGCTGAATATGAGTTTGTAAAGAACAATGCAGTCAGCCGTAGCATGCAACACATGATAGAACTTTTGGAAGACAAGGGTTTGACCAAAGACCTTGATGTGCTTGAAAAGTTCTACGATTCAGTCAAGCGAAATGTAACCAACATCGACAACTTAGAGGGCAAACAGAGCATTATTAAGAGCCTGTATGAAAAGTTCTTTAAGGGTGCTTTCCCACTTACTGTGGAGAAGTTGGGTATTGTCTACACACCAGTAGAGTGTGTGGACTTCATCATCCGCAGTGTGAATGACATTCTGAAGCAGGAGTTTGACACAAGTCTTACCGAAGAGAATGTCCATATTTTGGATCCGTTTACAGGGACAGGTACATTCATCACCCGTTTGATGCAGAGCGGCTTGATTAAAAAAGAAGACTTAGAGCGCAAGTATCTGAACGAAATACATTGTAACGAGATTGTTTTGTTGGCCTACTATATTGCCGATGTAAACATTGAGAGTGTGTTCCACGATATTGTTAAGCGTGAGCAATATCTGCCATACGACGGCATTTGCTTGACCGATACCTTCCAACTGAATGAGAAAAAAGCAACAATAAACGACAAGACATTCAAAGATAATTCGGAACGAATATATAAGCAGGTAAACAATAAAATAAGAGTTATTATTGGTAATCCTCCTTATTCTGTAGGTCAAAAATCCGCGAATGACAATGCTAAGAACATTAGTTATAAAGTCTTAGATAAGCGAATAGAAAGTACCTATGCTCAGTATTCAGCGTCAAATTTGTCAAAAGGAATTTATGACAGCTATGTGAAGGCATTCCGCTGGGCGAGTGATAGAATAAACGATAATGGAAATAACGAAGGTGGTATAGTTGCATTCATCAGCAATGGAGCATGGATTGATGGCATAGCACAAGATGGAATGCGTAGATGTTTGGAAAATGAATTTAGCAGCATTTATGTATTAAATTTACGAGGCAATCAGCGAACACAAGGAGAGTTGAGTAAACGAGAAGGCGGTAAGATCTTTGGAAGCGGTAGCCGTACACCTATTGCCATCACATTCTTAGTCAAGAATCCAAAAACAGGAAACAAGAAAGCAGTCATTCACTACCACGATATTGGCGACTATTTGTCAAGAGAAGAAAAATTAAAAATAGTTAAAGATTTTCGAAGTATTGGTTCTGGTAAAATTGAATGGCAAATTATCAAACCAAATGACAAACAAGATTGGATTAACCAGAGAGATGGTGTTTTCGATGGGCTTATTAGTTTACCATCTCAAAAGAAATTTGACGATAACACTCATTCATTTTTCACCACAGTCGCTATTGGTGTTGCAACAAATAGGGATTCATGGGTTACCAATTTTTCGAAAGTAAATCTTACGGATAATATTTCCAAAATGGTTTCATTTTATGATGAACAGAAAGATGGTTTTCAGCAAGCGATAAAAGACACACCAAACTTAAAAGTTGAGGATTTTATCAGTTTGGATGCAACAAAAATTTCCTGGACAAGAGCTTTAAGAAATTA
>JAKSKS010000200.1 GCA_024401615.1 Paludibacteraceae bacterium | reverse complement strand
TTAGTCCGTTAAACGATTTTTTTTTTTTTTTTTTTATTGCGATAAACGATTTTAGCCGATTTTCGTTTATTGCGGTAAACGATTTTTACCACATAACCCCACACCGCCCAACCACTGCCCCTAAAATTCACACGTTTTATTTACATTTGCACCAAACACAAAAGAAACGAAATGGCAAACCTTCTCAACAACTATATCTGGTTGGCCGACACCATCTATAAAGCCGGTAAAATCAGCCTCGAGCAAATAAACGACAAGCGAAGGGCGCAAGGCTACGACCCCATACCAGAACGCACTTTCCACAAGTGGCGTAAAGGCGTGGAAGACCTGATGGACATCAGCATAGCCTGCGAACGCAAAAACGGCTACCGCTACTATATAGAGAACACCGACGAGTTGAAAAAAGGAAGCCTGCGCAATTGGCTGTTAAACACCATGTCGACCAGCAACCTGTTAGTTGAAAACAAAAACTTGAAAAACCGCATTTTGGTCGACGATATTCCTTCGGGACAAACCTACCTGCAACCAATAATCGACGCCATTAAGAACGGGCACCAGTTGGAGTTAGTGCACCAAAGTTTTTGGAGCGATCCGCACACCAGCATCGTCAACCCCTACTGTCTGCGCCTAAACCGACAACGCTGGTATCTGTTAGCCGAAAAAATAGGTAGCGGACTACGCACCTACGGACTCGACCGAATTCTGCAGTTAAAGGAACTCGACACCAAATTTACCTATCCCGACAATTTTGACCCAGATGCCTACTTCAACGGCTGCATCGGCGTTATCGTCGACGAAGACTACCCCGTACAATGTGTCCGCATAAAGGTAAACAAAATGCAAGCCAACTATCTGCGCACCCTGAAACTGCACGAGTCGCAAACCGAGATAGAAAACAACAACGATTTTTCCATCTTCGAACTGCACGTCCGACCAACCATCGACTTCGAGCAAGAACTGCGCATGCAAGGTGCCGACCTTGAGGTGCTGGAACCTGAATGGCTGCGCTGCAAACTGCTTGAAAACGCTAAAAAGACAATAGAACTCTACGGAAATTGACAATTCTTTCTACTTTCTCACCTATACTTTATAATTTATTCAAACTTCTGCCTCATTTGGGCATATGTTGCCTGTAAGTTTGCAGTGTAAACAATAAAAACAGACAGCATATGAAATACTACAAACTTCACATAAACGATAATGGTCACCGCATCGGATTCACTTTCACCGACTACGACGCACTTAAATTAAGATTGGAACGTGTACTTGACAAGGCAAAATGCCTTTGCAAAGAGATGAAGGAGATGAAATCTTCCACCAAAGAAAACGAATACCTGATGGAAGTTATCTTCTAACTATAACCATGAAATGATTGGAAAAGAAAAAAATACAACAAACCCATACAAAAAAAGAGAATGCAGTCCGCATTCTCTTTTTGCTTTATAGTCCCTTATTCTTCGTCAGAATCAGCATCGGCACTTCCACTTCCGTCATCCTCAATATCAGGCAGCGGTTCGGGTTCCTCTTCACCCACAACAGGGGCCTTGGCCTCATGCAAAGGTTCGGGAGCCGGAGTTGGATTAACCTTGGCAGGAGCAACCGGAGTTGTTTTTGGTTTCTGTTCAGGAAGGATGACAGGCGTCATTTTCTTAGACTTATTCCGCTTTTTCACATCCTTTTGATTAATTGGAACAGGCGGTAACGCTTCTCCCGGTTTTTCCTCTTGAATCAACTCAATAGGTCCACGCTTAATTTTTACCCCCTTGAATTTCGAGTGGTCGAAAACAATCTCATCAATCGTATGCCCCTCGTTAAACACATCAAGGTCCACATTACCCATAATACCCGACACCTTTCCGTGTGCCGAGAATTGCCAGATGACATAGTCCTTACCGTCGAGCAAAACAGGTTTGCGGGTATATCCACCTAACATGAACGGATAATCGAGATATTCGTTCTGCAGATAGGTGTTGTAGAAACTGGTCATTGTGTAAATGAGCGGTTTCTGTCCATAATAGTCCGTCATTAAGTCCAACAACTCATTCAAACGGTTCAGCACCATATGGCGAGGCAAATGGTCAGTCTCTTCCACATCCACCATTGGCAGCAAGTCTTGGTTTTCTTCGCGCACAATGGCACGGAAGTTCTCAAACTGGCGTTTTGCCGAAACACTTGGCCGGAAGAACAAATAACTACCCACTTTCAAGTCGTTGGCCTTTGCACGGCTGATGTTCGTCTCATAATACTCGTCGCGGAGCATTTCACCCTCGGTTGCCTTCACATAGGCAAACTGAATGTTGTTGCTTGCCACCTCTGACCAGTGAATATAATGTTGGTAGTGAGAAATGTCGACACCATCGAAAGTAAGGCTGATAGGTGGTTGGTAAACACGCTTGTAGCGGACAATACGCTTACCATTTTTTCGGGTAACCACACGCTGAACCTGTGGTTTGACATTTAAAACGGCCTTTTGTCCGTTACCCAAACGGTACGATTTTACATGCGATACGGGTTTTGCCCCTTTCTTTCCATATTTGCCTTTTTTTGAAGAGGCCTTAGACTTGGCACCAGTACCTTTTTTCGCCTGGCTTTTGGCAACTGTTTTCTTCTTTTGGGCTGTAGTCTTTTTTGAGGTCGAAACCGTCTTCTTATGTGTCTGGGCGAAACTGTAGGTTACGCCACCAAACGGCAGCATAACAAACAAGATGAGCAGATATCGTAAAAAACGTTTCATATAAAGAATTCAGAGTTGCCAAAACACTGGCATCCCCCTATGTTATAAACAGGCACCTCCTCCCTTCAAAAAAAGGGAGGAGGGACCTTATAATAAATTTACTTAAGTTCAAAAATTACATGCGTTCAGGCACCTCGATGCCCAACAAGTCCATACCAGTCTTAATGGTATTGGCGATAAGGCTCGACAACAAGAGGCGGAACTGCTGTGCGTCGGCATTCTCTTCCTTCAAGATAGAGAAGTCGTGGTAGAACTGGTTGTAAGCCTTTGCCAAATCGTAGCAGTAGTTAGCAACGAATGCAGGGCTGTAATCCTTACCAGCCTGCTTAACAGCCTGAGGGAATGAAGCCAAGTTCTGAACCAATTGGGTTTCGCGCTCAGAAAGTTCGTATTTAGCCTCCAACTTGGCAGGAACCTGCAAACCAGCTTCGGCAGCCTTGCGGATAACCGAACGGATACGAGCGTAGGTGTACTGGATGAACGGACCTGTGTTACCGTTGAAGTCGATACTCTCCTTAGGGTTGAACATCATGTTCTTTCTTGGGTCAACCTTCAAGATGAAGTACTTGAGAGCGCCCAAACCGCAGATGCGCGCAATGTTGTTCACCTCATCTTCGCTGTAGTCCTTCAACTTGTCGCCGCTGGTTTCCTTTGCGGTCTGGATCATTTCGTCCATCAAGTCGTCGGCATCAACAACAGTACCTTCGCGGCTCTTCATCTTACCTTCTGGCAATTCCACCATACCGTAACTGAAGTGAACGAGGTCTTTACCCCACTCAAAACCAAGACGGTCGAGCAAAATAGAAAGCACCTGGAAGTGGTAGTTCTGTTCGTTACCTACCACATAAATCATCTTGTTGATATTGAAATCACGGAAACGCTGCTGTGCGGTACCGATATCCTGAGT
>JAKSKS010000020.1 GCA_024401615.1 Paludibacteraceae bacterium | reverse complement strand
ACATCGAGTTGCTCTAAAGGCACTTGAGTACAAATAAAGGAAACGGAACCTCGAAAGAGATTCCGTTTTTTGTTTTTACTACTATTTTCTGTTTCTGTTCACCAACCGGTACACGCCATACCCAATAAGAGCACCCAAAGTGTTGTGCGTGAGGTCATCGGTCTCGCACATGCCACGCTTAAGAACCAACTGCAACAGTTCGACAGTGAGAGACAACGACATGCAAAACAAAAGGACACGGACAAACTCGTTTTTTATGATACGCGCTGTTTTTAAAAGTGTAGGAGCAAGGAATCCTATTGGGACAAATAAAATGATGTTCATAACAATCTCCCACAGACCAAACATATTATAGAAACGGAACGCAATCCAATACTTCCAGAAAGGAGTCAGCATATACTCCATTTCGGGTCTAACAGGCCGGCAAAAAACCGTTGAGCAGAGCGCCAAAAAGTAATACTCGAACAACGCTGATTTCTTTATAGCATCGGTCAATAAATCCTTCCTCTTATAAAAGTACAGAGCCAACAAGGCACACGCCATCAACGACAAAGGGAAAACATACCAAGGGATGTCTCTGAAAAGCGTATTCACGTAGGTAATCATAGTATATAATCAATGAAGTATAGGGCTACTCAAACATCAAATAAACCAGCGCAAAGTTAATAAGAATATGCGAGAAGGCTGTGATTTCGGAGAGAAAGTCATTAATTGGAAAATTTAGAGTATATTTGCGAAACTTTACACACCAACTCACAAATGAAAGCATTATTTATTGGCGGAACTGGCACTATTTCAACAGCCATTACCCGCAAACTTGCAACAATGCCCGAATGGGAAGTGTATGTGCTGAACCGAGGCAACCGCAACGACGCGCTTCCAGCATCAATCAAGACCATTAAAGCCGACATTAACGACGAAGCGGCAGTGGCAGAACAACTGAAGGGCATGACGTTTGACTGCGTTTGCGAATTCATCGGTTTCGAACCAGCCCACGTAGAACGCGACTTCCGCCTTTTCAACGGCAAAACCAAGCAATACCTCTATATCAGTTCGGCATCGGCCTACCAAAAGCCGCTTTCGAACTACCACATCACAGAAAGCACTCCGCTTTCTAATCCGCACTGGTTGTATTCACGCAACAAGATTGCCTGTGAAGAATTCCTTACGAAGATGTACCGTGAAAACGGTTTCCCTATAACAATTGTTCGCCCAAGCCACACCTACGACGAGCGCTCTATTCCACTCGGCGTTCACGGAAAGAATGGCAGTTGGCAAGTAGCCAAGCGTATGCTTGAAGGCAAATCCGTTATTATTCATGGCGACGGCACCTCTCTCTGGACCATGACCCACAACAGCGATTTTGCCAAGGGCTACATCGGACTTATGGGCAACATACACGCCATTGGCGAAAGTTTCCACATTACCAGCGACGAGCGTCTGACCTGGAACCAAATCTACCAAACTATTGCCAACTGTTTGGGTGTGGAATTGAAGGCGTGCCACGTCAGCAGCGAGTTCTTGAACAGTGTTGGCCCCGACTACGACTTTGAAGGCAGCCTGATTGGCGACAAGGCGAACTCGGTGGTTTTCGACAACAGCAAACTGAAACGTATTGTTCCCGAGTTCTGCGCCACCACCCGATTCGACCAGGGTATTGCAAAAACAATAGCCAACGTGCTTGCACACCCAGAGTTGCAGAAGGAAGACAAGGAATTTGACGAATGGTGCGACAAGGTGATTGCAGCACAAGAACAAGCAAAACAACTTTTCAGATAAATATAAAAAGACAAAATATGAACAACTTTTCATTTCAAGCAGGTACCAACTACGTATTTGGCAAGGATAAACACAAGAAGATTGGCGAACTCGTTAAGCCATACGCAAGCAAGATTTTACTTGTTTATGGTGGTGGCAGCATTAAGCGTAACGGCATCTACGATGACGTTGTTGCATCGCTAAAGGCCAACAACATCGAGTTCGTTGAATTGAGCGGCATTCAGGCCAACCCACGTTACGAGAAGGTGCAGGAAGGCATCGCACTGCTCCGCAAAGAAAACTTCGGCCTTATTCTTGCCGTAGGTGGCGGTAGTGTAATCGACACCTCAAAGGCCATTGCACTAGCAACAAAGACCGATGATGTATGGAACTTCTACACCAACGGCGGCGAGCCAGAGACAGCCATTCCGGTTGCCACTATCCTCACCATTCCTGCTGCAGGTAGCGAAGTGAGTCCAGACTCAGTTATCACCTACCAGGGCCGCAAGTTGGGTTACAGCACCGAAAAGTTCCGTCCAGTAGTCAGCGTTGTCAATCCAGACATCTTTATGACATTACCAAAGAACCAGATTGCCAACGGTGTGACCGATATGATGAGCCACATCTTCGAACGCTACTTCACCCAGACCGAGCACACCGACCTCATCGACTCACTCTGTGAAGCAACTTTGAAGACCATTATGCGTAACGCTACCCTTTTGATGAAGGCCCCTAAGAACTACGACGCATGGGCAGAAGTTTCGCTTGGCGGTTCGTTCGCCCACAATGGTTTCTTAGGTTGCGGACGCAAACAAGACTGGGGTTGCCACGGTATGGAACACGAATTGAGCGCACAAGACGAAAAGGTAGCACACGGTGCAGGCCTTGCAGTGTTGACTCCAAACTGGATGCGCTACGTATACAAAGAAAACCCTAGAATGTTCTTCCAGTTCGCGACCAATGTAATGGACATCAAGCCAGAACGCGATATGGACAAGACCATTAACGCCGGCATCGACAAGTTGCAGCAGTTCTTCGTATCTATTGGCCAGCCAACCACCCTTCGCGAACTCGGCTTCAACGAGAACTCACCACTTGAAGAAATGGCAAAGAAAGGCGCGGGCGACGGCTTCTTGGGCAACTTCAAGCCACTTTACTGGCAAGATGTTTTGGCTATTTACAAGGCAAGCCTATAAATCTGCGAATACAGACAGAAATGAAAAATCCGAGGAGCGAATCCTCGGATTTTTTATTTATCATAGAACATTTTTGGAAAAAGGCAGAACAAATAAACCAACAACGTGTTACAATATATATGAAAGGGGAATCCAGCAGTTTTATCAGCGACAATGACATTTATACAGTGGATTATGTTTTTTATTGTCTTTCATAAGTTTAGCATCTACATTTTTCTTAAATTTGCAATTGTATACGAAAAAGAGAAACCGTATATTGTTAATGTTAAAGCCCCAAATGGACTTATTTATGTGTAATTACATAAGGATATGAAATTATTGAGCAACCCCAATAAATATATTTCAGTTTTACTTCTATTTTTCATTTCTTTTTTTCTTTTTTTCAGACTGCAGGCAGCGGACTGCCCAACACTGACAAAGAAGACTTTGGATTTGTGTAACCCTACAAGGGAAGAAGTGGCCGAAGGTTTAGGCACACCTATCGCTATTATTGACGGTGTTCGTGCAGTAGGCCATTCCGACACAAGTAACGATGAATTCTTTAGTTCCATTAAAGGCCAGGAATACACATTCAAGTGGATTTTTAAAGATGGCGCCGGTAATGTGGTTGCGACAGGTTGTCCACAAACTTTTGAATTGCAGGATAATGAAGCACCGACTTGTGGAGCAGCGACTTTAGTTGTACATGGATATGGTTCATATGTTGGACCAGACGTTTTCAAGTCCGAATTTAGGAACCAACCCCCTACATGGGTAGATAATTGCACACCAACTAGTAGTATTACTGTTAATTTCAACGAATCAGAAATAAGCGGGAATTATTGGAATAATCAATCAGTTGAAGTATCCTACACCATAACGGATAGTTATGAGAACATAAAAACATGTAATCAGACTTTAATTTCCAAGCCCCAAGAGAGCCACAATTGTCCCGCAATTAAACAAGTGACAATAGAAATTCCTCAAAATGCATGTGACATTTCAAGCGATCATCTTATAACAACTGTTCAAAATAACTTTCCAACAGAATTACGACCTATGATGGATGGATATTTAACTCAAATATCTCCAACTATAAAAAACAACAAAGTGACTGTATTTTCTAATAATACAGGCTCAACTGTATTTCCTAATAAGTATGGTCCAGGAGAGTACAACGTATATTTCAACTACAAGAATAATTACATAATAATAAGAGATGTAAATACTTACTGTCCAGTTTCCGTAATCGTTAGAGAGAACTCCACTCCGCCATCATGTCCTGAATTATCAGACATAATAATAGACAAAACATCGGTAACGGCAGATGAAATAGAAACAAGTATAAAAGGGTTGATTAACCAATATAGTACACAATTAGACAATTGTTCTCCCAATACAAACCTCGATGTAATATACTCGGGAGAAAGTTTGTCGGCACCTTATTGCGATACAATATCGTATGCCTTGTCTGACTACGGATCAATGCGTTCTTGTACAGCAAAAGTTATTCTTCCGCAATGTCCAAATCTACCAGCGCTAACAAAAAAATACTGTGATTACAACTATCAGCCAATGCCAAAGCAACAGTTGGTAGATTTTCTGAACTCAAACAAACCATCATTAACCTACTGCGCCAACAAAGTTGAAGGAGTTTATGACGCATCAAAATTGAGCAACAGTTATTCAAATGGTTCACACCCTTCAATTGAATGGAAATTCAGTTTTAACGGAATTACCAAGAATTGCTCTCAGACAATTAACATTCAAAGAGATAACAATTTAAGTTGCGTCGGGAAAGATGTCACACTAAATGCTGAAAGTAACTGCCTGGCAAGTGGAGCTGGTGTGCCACTTCCAACAGTGACCGCTTGTGATAACAGTTACTCCTTAAAGTGGTTTAAACTTTCTGAAAACACATACAATAATGCGACGAGACATTCAATTTCGGAATTAAACGGGACCTCATTTCAAGATAACGATGTGATTATTTGGGCTTTATATTACGACGAATCTTGTAGAAGTAACATCACAGTCGTCGACAACACCAAACCAACCTGTACAAATCCATCGTTAGAAAAGTTAACAGGGAAGTGCAGTTTTACAAGAAGTGAAGTTGAAGCTAAAATGCCTAATGCAGCCCAATTAGGGACAGACAATTGTGGAATTAAGTCAGCCGCTATCGATTGGGATCAGACAGCGTTTGAGACATTCACATCGAACAGCAATGGCAGTCCTAAAACATACGACATCTACTACACTATTACAGACAACTCTGATTTAACAAATGACGGTTTCTGTATAGCCACCATTGAAGTAGAGGGAATACCTGCACCAAATTGTCCAGACACTGAAGTCTATGCGCTGTCTCTTGACGGAACCGTACAGCTTTCATTAAGCAATGATGCTGAATGGTCGTTAAAGAGTCCTTCCAGCATCACATTTAATGCAGGAAAACTGACAGGTTTGTCTTTCGGGAAAGATAACAATATTGAATTAGAAGCAAGATGGTGTAACGCATTCAAGAAAGTGTGTCCAACAACCGTCAAATTAATAAAGGCAGTTCCCCCTTGCAAAGATTAAAAGGAACTTGTAGCTATAACAAAAAATCCGAGGAGCGAATCCTCGGATTTTTTATTTATCTATTACCGGCCTTACCGAAAAGCCCAGAAAGCGGTACATTGACTTTATTTCGTAAGACGAATTAGTAAAATAAAGACACATTGCAGCAAGCGGCCTTTTCGAATCTAACGAAGCGCTCCAGTAACAGCCATAAACATTATCGCCATAAGGCGGATGTTCGTAAGCAGATTTATTATACCCCAACATTGGTAAAAAGATGTAATTGCCATTAGGTCCGGTCACCTTCATTCCGCAATTACCAGGAGCATCCCAATTCCTTATGAATTCCCACTTACACTTTTCAAACAGTTCTTTGAGTTCAGCGTAAGTAGGTGTGCGCCAGCCTTCGCCCCACGAAGTCACTACCGGATCGTCGGCAGGCTCCACCTGCACCATATTATCCACTAGTCCGTATACACTGTCGGTACAATACTTATTCACCGTATACGGGATTTTATCGAATTGATCATTTAATTGATCCACCCATTTATAGTTCTTTCTACGATATCCATCGGGCAGTTCGTTAACACCCCATGAATAGAACGAACCTTTAGGCGCACTGGGGCAACACCCCACATTTTCGGTAGCCCATTTAACAGAAAGACCCAAATCGACAGCTTCGTGTCCACCGATCTTTTCCTTTGTATCAGACTTCTTGAGCCCCACATAAAGAAGAGTTCCAGAAGCCAAGATTAAGAAAGCAAGAATGTCTGTTTTATCGAATTTCAGTTTAAAACCCATACTTATTCCATTCGTCCCCACTTCATTTCTTCTCCGTTTTTGTCGTACTCCTTACGCTTGCCAGTAGGGGGTTCCGTCAAAGTAATCCGGACAACAGCCGTACGGCCAAGACTGCGGGCAATAGAAGCGTCGAACGCATCCATGTGTTTAGGCAGGAAACGGAGACAGATGGCACGGAGCGCCTCAATTTTTTCAGCATCATCAGTCACCACCTCAGCCTTACCGACAGCCATAGCAGAGCGGAACTCGAGCGTGAAACTACCATCTTTCGGTCCGACAGTCGGTTTACAACGAGACACTGCAGACAGATGCACAACGGGATTAGCCGCAATGCAGTCTAACTTCTCGCCTTCGGTGGCACAATGGAAATAAAAGGTTTTATCGTCGGTAGCGACCAAACTGAGCGGCACCCCATAAGGAGCGCCATTAGGTTTAGTGAAACAAACTGTTACAAAAGGAGCTTTGGACAACACCTCTAAAGCAAAAGAGGCATCCATTTCGCGACTTTCTTTTCTCATATCAACACCAAATTAAACAAGAATACCATTCGTGTGGTCGACCTCGTGCTGGATGATTTGGGCAGTGAACCCCGTATACTTTGTTCTTTTGCGCGCAAAGTTCTCATCCAAATAAACCACTTCAATCTCGTTATAACGGACCACTTTTTTAGAACCTGGCACAGAAAGACAGGTTTCCTCGGCGAAATACTGTCCCGTTTTCTTCACAATAACCGGATTGACCATCACCAACTGTTTAGCACCCTTGCAAAAAACAATAATGCTTTTGTTAACGCCTATCATATTGGCCGCCATACCCACACAAGAATCGAGATGGGCGCGGAGAGTATCGAGAAGGTCGGCAATAACCTGTTTATCGTCTTCGGTAGCGCGTTCGGCCTTTTGCGCTAGGAAGTCGAGGTCGTGATTAAGTTCTTGAACCATATAATGAAATTTACTTGCATAAAGATACAATGATTCAAAGGAATAATCAAAAAGCAAGGTAAGAGAAGGCATACAAAATCACTAAATTTAGGTATTTGACATCAAAAAAAGGACTGCTAATTTTGCACACGGTATTACTAACGCGTCAATAAAGAACGCCGCTGCATAGAAATACCCTAAAAAATGACTAATTTTGCATTATCTTTAGATGTATACTGAATATTAGTGCATTTATTTATAGACGATTATAAGATAACACAAAAATGGCAACAAGTTACCAGAAATTGACGTCCAACAACAATGTGCGGATAGAGGTGTTGACATACACACCCGCAAACGGTATAGGCGAACGTCATATTATGGTACATGCAACAAATCCCCTACAAACCGCAAAAGCACAGATAGAGGATGTGGTTGCCGCATATAACGCACTGCAAAAAGACACCCTTAACGGCTATACCCCCGTCTTCTGCCGCTATTTTTTAAGCGATGCGGCCAACCAAAGCGAGTTGTTGACAACAACCCTTGCCCAGAGCAAACAAACGGTTGCCACATCGATTGTGGAACAAGCCCCACTTAACGGTTGCAAAATTGCGCTTTGGGCCTATTTTGTAGAGGGTGCAACCTGCCAACCTTCAACCAACGGACTGAACGTGGTTAAGCATGGCGACTACTGCCACTACTGGGGAGGGACACGCACTTTACACGAAGGCAACAGTGAGCAACAAACCTACCAGTTGCTAAACGAATATGCCCACCAACTCGAGGCCGAGGGAATGACCTTGGAGCACGACTGCATAAGAACCTGGTTTATGGTGCAGAACGTAGACGCGAACTATGCCGGAATGGTAAAAGGCCGCAACGACCTCTTCGACCAACACAACCTCGTTCCAGAAAACCACTTCATCACCAGCACCGGTATTGGCGGACGCACCGCTGACTGCAGCGAACTTGTGCAGATAAACACCTATGCGGTGAAAGGATTGAAAGACGAACAGATAAAATTCCTATACGCAAAAGACTATTTGAACTCGACCGCCGAATATGGCGTCCGTTTCGAGCGTGGCACCTATGTTGACTACGGCGACCGCAGACACGTGTTTATTTCAGGTACTGCCAGCATCGACAACAAAGGCAATGTGGTGCACGTGGGCGATATAGAGAAACAAGTGAACCGTATGTGGGAAAACGTGGAGGCTCTGCTAAAAGAAGGCCAAATGGGATTTGAGGACCTTGGCCAAATGTTAGTCTACCTGCGCGACCCTGCAGACTACACCTTAGTAAACAGATTGTTTGAAGAAAAATTCCCTAACACCCCGAAGGTTATTCTATTGGCACCCGTCTGCCGACCAACCTGGCTTATTGAGATGGAGTGTATGGGTGTTAAGGAAATGAAAAACGAGCAATTCAAACCTTTCTAACTTTGCACGCTCAGCAAAAAGAGAGGGAAACAAGATAGAGAAGACGATGTTGCACAAACCAAACGGGCGGGCAACATCGTTTTTTATAACCGGGAAAGCAATATGGAGAAAAAACTAAACAAGGTATTCGGAATCATCTACACCCTACTGCTCATAGCTCTGGCTACCGCCACTGTGGTGGAAGACCGATGGGGCAGCAATTTTTCCTGCCAATACATCTACGGCAACGTATGGTTTGTTGTGCTTTGGGGTGTTTTTGCCGTAACAGGAGCCTACAAAGCGCTAAAAGAACGCATTTGGGAAAATCTGCCCAGTATGCTTATGCACATCGCACTCGGCACTATTCTGTTAGGCGCTTTGCTGACCTACGCGACAGGCGAACGCGGCTACGTGCACCTGATAAAAGCCACACCCGTAAGCACTTTTGACGACGACGACAAGCAATGCCACCAACTGCCCTTTACGATGGTACTCGACAGTTTCAGCGTAAGGAACTACCCTGGCACCGATGCCCCTATGGACTATGTAAGCTACATGAAAGTGGATGGCAAAGATGAAATAGCCTCGATGAACCGCAACTACGTAAAAGACGGCTACCGTTTCTGCCAATCGAGTTTCGACGATAATGGGATAGGCAGCTGGTTGAGCGTAAACCACGACCCCTACGGCTGTAACACCACATTTGCGGGATATGTCCTCTTTATCATTGCAGGCATTCTCTCACTAATTTGTAAGAATGGCACTTACAGGAAACTGCTAAACAATCCACTGCTAAAGCAGGGAGGTCTGTTTCTGCTTGCGCTACTCATTAGCGGAGCCGCAACTGAGGCATACGCTACAGACAGCATTAGTGTAAAAAGAGTGCCTGTGCTACCTAAAGACGAGGCAAAAAAACTGGAGCGCAAACAAGTCATCTACCAAAACCGGGTGGTTCCGTTCAACACAGTAGCCATCGACTTTGTAAAAAAGATATACGGCAGCGCCAACTACAAAGGCTTGATGCCCGAACAGGTTGTGGGCGGTTGGAGCATAGCACCAGAAATATGGCGTAATGAGAAAATAATTAAAATCAAGAACGCCAACCTACGCCAACTACTCGGCATAGAAGGTAATTATTGTAGTTTAGGCGACCTTTTCGACAATAACGGGAAATACCGTTTGCAAGAAATATGGAACAAAGAGCAGCAAAGCCCGGAAATTAGCAAACTAGAGAAAAGCATAACAGAAACCGACGAGAAGGTAGGCATAATACTTATGCTGGGCCACAACACCCTAATGAAGGAACTGCCTAAAGACGGAAGCGTAAAACCATTGAGCGACGCCAAGGTAAGCGCCGAGTTGCTCTACAACAAGGCTCCGTTCACCAAAGTGCTTTTTATGGTGAATCTGACGCTCGGCCTACTGGCCTTTGGCTTGTTCATCTACAAAGGAATCAGCAAACAAGGCAGCCAAAAGTGGATAATGACGACCTTAAACATTCTGCCATTCGTGTTGGGGGCTGCTTTTCTTGTCCTCTGTTTCAGTTATGGTCTGCGGTGGTACATTAGCGGTCGCATACCGCTGAACAACGGTTTTGAGACCATGCAGTTTCTGGCCCTCTGCATTATGCTGATAGCCCTACTGCTATGCAAACGCTACCGCTTTGTGCTGGCATTCGGCTTTCTTCTATCAGGATTCACGCTTTTGGTAGCACATTTAGGCCAGATGAATCCGCAGATAACGCCACTGATGCCAGTACTTAACTCACCCTGGTTAAGTACACACGTATCGATGATAATGATGTCGTACGCCCTGTTTGCATTTATGATGCTGAACAGCGTGTTTGCACTGGTACTGATGCGAGACCAAACAAACAGCCTACAAGTAGCCCAACTCACCCTAATTAACAAACTGCTACTCTACCCTGCCGTTATACTGATTGGCATCGGCATTCTGCTTGGCGCCGTATGGGCCAACGAGTCGTGGGGCAACTATTGGACTTGGGATCCTAAAGAGGTGTGGGCTCTCATCACCTTTATGGTGTATGGTGCAGCCATAGCAATGCCAGAGGCACGATTGTTTAAAACAGAAAAAAGTTTCCACTGGTTTATGGCAGCCGCCTTCCTAACTGTGCTTATGACCTATTTTGGCGTGAACTATCTGTTAGGCGGTATGCACAGTTATGCGAATGCGTAGTCACCTACCGTTCCCGCACGAAATGAGGGCATGCAGGGTCGCCTAGACGCGGATTAAAGGCAAAGCCCTCGTGTTCGAATATGGAAAAACGGTATTCTATTACCCATTTTACTACCTTGTAATCGTTAATGCCAGGCAATTTATGTTATGGGGTTCCGTGGAGTTGCCAACTGATGGAAGTTGTATGAATGTGTGCTCAGAGGATTATTTTTTCTATCTTTGCAAGCGATAGTTCCATAAAATGTGATTATGAAATTTCCAATAGGTATTCAGACTTTTGAAAAGATAATTGAAGGGGGGTATGTCTATATAGACAAAACCGAACTGGTATACAAATTAGTTTCCTCAGGAGAATACTATTTCTTGAGTCGCCCGCGTCGTTTCGGCAAGAGTCTGCTTACCACCACATTGGAGTCTTATTTCCTCGGTCAAAAGGAACTTTTCAAAGGTCTCGCTATCGATTCATTGGAAAAAGATTGGATTGAATATCCGGTGTTTCATATTGATTTTTCGGGAAATAAGTATATTCAAGAGAATGAGTTAGATAGCGTTGTCAATCTTTTTTTGGTAGGATGTGAAAATAAGTACGGACAAAATCCAAGCGAGGTAACATTAGGGTCTCGCTTTCAGGGTGTTATACAGCGTGCTTATGAGAAAACAGGCAAAAAGGTAGTCATTCTTGTTGACGAATATGATAAACCATTGACAGACACTATTGGGAATATTGAACTTCAAGAAGCAAACCGCTCTATCTTGCAAAGTCTGTATGGAGTTTTCAAAAATTCCGACAAATATATCAAATTCACATTCCTGACTGGCGTTACCCGTTATGGTAAATTGGGTATTTTCAGTGCCGCAAATAATCTAAACGATATCTCAAAAGACGATGAATATTCAGGCATTTGTGGAATTTCGGAAAAAGAGTTACACAAATATCTGGATGGCGAGATTGACACTTTTGCCAGAAAAAAAGATGTTTCTAAAGAAGAAATCTACGAAACCTTAAAAAGGAAATATGATGGTTATCATTTTTCTGAGGATTCTGAGGACATTTACAATCCGTTCAGTTTGCTGAACTCAATCTCGAAAAAGAAATTCGACAATTATTGGTTTGCGACAGGCACGCCTACGTATTTGATAAAGATTCTAAAGAATAAAGAACCAGATCTTTCCAAATTAGAGAATGGAATAGCGGCTACTTTAGAGAACATCTCAACTTTCGGAAATGGAGAGGATAATATTATTGCGGCTTTGTATCAAAGCGGATATCTTACTATCAAAGACTTCAATGGAAAGTTTTATCGACTTGGTTTCCCAAACGAAGAGGTGCAGGACGGATTTATTCAATGTCTGATGGCCGAATATTCGGGGAAAGGAGGCCTGCTCGACAACGATTTGCAAAACCTTTATGAAAGCATCAATAATGACGATGTAGAAGGCATATTGCTTCAAATCAAACGTATAATCGGGCAAATTCCGTTTGAAAATAGCGAGCCCAATATGATGGAGATTCATTTCCGCAATATGCTATATCTGATGATTAGATTCACTGGCCATAACGTGTCCGTGGAATATCCAGTGTTGGGTGGTCGCATCGACGTTTTCTTCGAAACAAATAAATACGCATACATCATTGAATGTAAACGAGACGAGTCTGCAGAAATAGCATTGTCGCAGATTGACGAGAAACGATATGCGAAAAAGATTTCTGCTCCAAATAAGGCAGTAGTGAAGATTGGGGCGAACTTTAGTACGAAAGAGAGGAACTTGACAGAGTGGAAAGTTGAAAATAGAATTTGGTAACCAACATTATTATTTACTGTTCCCGCACGAAATGGGGGTATGAAGGGTCGCCTAAACGCGGATTAAAGGCAAAGCCCTCGTGTTCGAACGACTTTAAGAGTTCTGGTTCTGTGATCTGGTTTTGGAGAATGTAGCGCACCATGGCGCCACGGCACGATTTTGCCCAAACTGCCTGGACTTTTAAGTCATCGCCCTTGCGCACGTAAAACAAAGGTTGAATGACACGCACCTCGGCACAAACACGCTTCCAGTCAAAAAGGTGCTCGTATTCTGCAGTAGACAAATGAACAAGGACCCCATCATCTGCCTTAACACTATCTATCAAGAAATCGGTAAGTTTATCCTTCCAAAACTGGTTAACGGGCGCATCGGCAGTTGCCTGCAGTTTCACGCAATGCTCCATACGGTATGGAACAATGGCAT
This sequence comes from Paludibacteraceae bacterium, assembly GCA_024401615.1. Taxonomy (GTDB): domain Bacteria; phylum Bacteroidota; class Bacteroidia; order Bacteroidales; family Paludibacteraceae; genus Physcocola. Next base: position 9,618 of record JAKSKS010000020.1, on the reverse strand, counting down.
CGAGCGGACGAAGCAAGCCATAGAGGAAACAGGTAATCCACAAATGCTTTTGTCCGAACATCAAAGCCTCTTCTTTTAACGACTGCGCGCGAAGGTGCTTATAGGCTTGTCCGTTGTAGGCCATAATAGCCGGCAACTTCTCAGCAAAACTATAATCACGGTAACGCTGCCAGTTTTCAGCAGCCAGACTTCGGTTGCAGTCTAACTGTTTGGCCAGTTCGGGAATATCTAATTGCGCCATTTCAGCCGCCAAAGTATCGGCTATTGATTGAAAAGCGGGCTGCGACTGCGGTTTAACGGCAGACGAAGAAAACATTATTTTAGCGTTGGCGAGAAGGATTTGCATAAAGTACCATATTAAAAAGGAATTATATACCAATCGGTAGCAAAGTAATAGCTTATTAACAAAACGGCCTTTTATGACATAGTAGCCATTTGGAAAGGCCTGGAATTGCAAATCGGTGAGGCTTTGCCGAGCCAAAACAGCCATCGAAGATGTCTTAGAATTGAAAATCGACGACGCGCAGCGAGTCAAAACTCCCTAACGGTGAAAACGAAAACATCAGAAAACTTTTACTACCATTTGGTATATAAACACCAAACCTTAACTACCATTCGGTATATAAACACCTATTAAAAAGCAAGAGACGGATAGCCTCCGCCTCTGCTATATTAAACACCAGAAAGATTACTTGTTAATAAAGTCGAGAATCTGTTCGGCATGGATTTTAGTCTTGATTTCTTTAGGGGTGAAGATTTTGGTAATAACACCCTCCTCGTTCACCAAGTAAGTGGTACGAAGGATGCCGACAGTGCGGCGCCCACAAGCCACCTTTTCTCCCCAACAACCCAAAGTCTGCAACAAAGAGGTTTCGGTATCGGCAATAAGCGGGAAAGAAAGACCATGCGCGTCGGCAAACTTCTTCTGAAGTTCTACCTTATCTTTGCTTACGCCAATAACGGCATACCCAGCCGCATCGAGTTCAGCCATGTGCTGCTGCAACGAGCAAGCCTCGGCCGTACAGCCAGAAGTGTTGGCTTTAGGGTAACTATACAACACCAACCTGCGACCACGAAAGTCGCTACTCTTAATTTCATTACCATTCTGGTCGATGCCTAACACATCGGGAATTCTATCTCCAACTTCCATTTTTCAACAATTAATTACAATAATATAAAATTACGATTTTCGACGAATGTGGACAATATGGGGGCAGACTTTCTTTGGTTCGCAAAAAATGAAAGTTGATAAAATAATTAGCGGCAACAGACTTAAGCAGTCTGCTACCGCTAACGAATATAAAGAGAATTGTAATTTACATTGTGCCACTAAATTACACAAAAGCAACTAACAAACCAATTATTATCTCGTTAAATCTTATTCTACATAACTATTAAGAGAACAAAGAAAGAACCAAGAAGAAATGGAAGATAGTACCTGCCAAGACAAAGACATGCCAAATAGCGTGAAAATAACGGTGAACAGTGTCCTTTACAAAGAAATAAGCGCCCGCTGTATAGACAAAGCCCTCGCAAACAAAGAACAACATTGAATTAGCGCTTAACGACTGCACAAAAGGAACGGCAACCACCAAAAAGCTCCAACCCATAAGCATATAGAGAACCAGAGACAGTTTTGGATGTTTACCCATACAGCAGATTTTGAAAATACCCCCGGCAATCACCAGCAACCACTCCACTGCAGTCATAATCCAGCCAAGGGTTCCACCCAAAGCACAGAGGAAAATAGGCGTATAGGAAGCGGCAATAAGCACATATATATTAATGTGGTCGAAATAGCGCATAATCAGTTTTGCATGACTTGGCAAAACAAAATGATAGATAGTAGAAGATGCATACAAAACAAGCACACCCATACAAAAGACAATTACAGAAAACTGGCTTTGCCAGGTATGGGAAGGCACAAGATAGAGCAAGAAAAACAGCATTACAGGAGCCAATAAAACGCCTAAAAAGTGGGTAGCAGTGTTTGCTACTTCTTCGTGGGTAATTGCGTAAGACATGATTCAAACAAAAATTTAAGGTGTAAACAATGTTTTTTAAGTGAGGCAAAATTAGTAAACAAAAATTAACTTAAAAATGGTTTAAATAATTATTTGCAAACACTAATCATTTTGTGACAAATACTTAAAAAACAAGCGTTAGCGGGCAGTAATTGTCAGTGTGACAAATAAGGAAGTAAAAGGTCGGCACATACCTGACAATTTTGTATTTTTGTGACAAATTTAAAGATAGACACCCTATGGAGTATCTGCCAAAAGACCCCAATATATTGGTTTCCAGCATAAACATGTTGTTGCGAGATGAGGAGTTTGACACTTTGGAATCGTTGTGCTACAATTTCAACCGCGAGCCAGAGGAAATCAAGGCCTACCTGAAGAAATTCGGCTATGTATACAGCGAAGAGCAAAAACAGATGCGCCCCGAAGGCTATGACCAAGTAACCACCCCACAGACCACCCTAAAATGATAAAGAAGGAAAATATAGAAACCGCCTACTGCTTTCTGCACCAAAAGCAACGCGTATTCCAATACTCGACCATGGATTGGCAGAAAGAAGATATAGAATATGCCATAGGTTCGTACATCGACACTATGGACCCTGAACTTTATGATAAGATAGCCGGAGGCCGGACCGATTTTCTACGCAACCACTCCACTTTTGGAGACGATATGCTTAAAGCAGTTGAACTGTTAGAGGCAATGCTTTAACACCATAAGCAGCAGTAAAATCAGTCTACTTGAATTGCTTGAAATAATAAAAACACTCGCTAATTGCATATTGGTGGGGGATTTCTGAATGAGAAAAGATAATGGCAAAAAAATATGGCTTATGAGCAGTTGCTGCCATAAGCCATACTTTTTTTATATTACTCAAAAATCAATTGCTTTAATAAGACTCGTTCTCGTTAGGGAAAGTCTTTGCCTTAACATCGGCCGAGAAAGCCTGCACAGCTTCGGTCATAATTTTGTTGAGATTAGCATAGGTGCGAACAAACTTAGGGTGGAAAGAAGGGTCAACACCCAACATATCCTGGCCCACTAAAACCTGGCCATCGACATCGACGCCAGCACCAATACCAATAATAGGAATTTTAACTGCAGCAGCGGCACGAGCAGCCAAAGCAGCAGGAATTTTTTCGAGAACGATAGCGAAACAGCCCGCATTTTCGAGCAACTTCACATCGCGAAGCAGTTTTTCAGCCTCAGCATCGTCTTTCGCACGAACGCCGTAACCACCAAAAGCCTTAACAGACTGAGGTGTTAGACCGAGGTGTCCGCAAACAGGAATACCTGCACGAATAATACATTCGATAGTGTCGACATATTCCTCACCACCTTCAATCTTAAGGCCATCGGCACCTGTTTCCTTCATAATGCGAACGGCGTTAGCCATAGCATCGACTTTAGAAATCTGGTAACTGCCAAACGGCATATCGCAGAGCACGAACGAATGTTTACAAGCACGAGCCACGCTGCGCGCATAGATAATCATTTCGTCGACAGTGATAGGAATTGTATTAGCGTTACCCTGCATCACATTAGAAGCAGAGTCACCAACAAGGATAGAGTCGAGCCCTGCCTTGTCGAAAACAGAAGCGGTAAGATAGTCGTAAGCAGTAAGCATAGCGATTTTCTCACCGTTAGCCTTCATTGCTATAAAATCTTTAGAAGTAACTTTTTTTACTAAATCTGGCATAGCGCATTTAAGAATTATAACACTACAAATTTAATAAAAGGAAAGCACAAAAGGTGTTTTACCTTAAAAATATTACAGTTGTTCCACCTCGTCAGGTTTAATGAAGCCAGTAGCCACAGTAACCAAACCGCCAAGACGAACCACCACACAACGGTTAGAGCGCACACGCAGGTATTCGCCTTCAACACCCTTAAAAGGGCCATCGGACACCACCCTAACCATAGGGCCGTGCTTCACATTAATTTCACGACGGGCGTCGAGGAACGAGATTCCCTCGTGATGTTGCTCAGCAACCTTAATAAAGCACTGCATCGTATGGTCGTCGAACTGGACTTGCTTACCAGAAGAGGGATTCATTATATACTTCAACTTATCGCCATCGTATTCACGCTTAACCTCATCAAGTCGCTCTAATGACTCGTGAACGAAAATATGTCCTGGCAAGACCTGCTCGCGTTTAGTAACGTTATTCTCAACTATGAAAGAAACAGGAGCAAAACAAGCCACACCATTTTGATTGAGGAATAAGACTACTTTTTGGAAATCTTGCGAAGGGAATCGCAATGCATACCACGGATTTTGTGCTGTTTGAGACATAACTGACAACATTTAATATTATACAAAATTATATAAAATGTATTTTAGAAGTATGAATAGCAGTGATTTTTAGAATAAAAACGAGAAACAACAAAAAAAAATGCTATTTTTGCAAAGATTTTGATAAATAGGAGCAAACTTAGGTTAGCAGCTGTCATATTATAAAATAGGGAACTGACTACAAACAGGAGGCTGTAAAAGTTCTTAAATATCAAATAAAAAGAGGTGAAAAGACGTTTAGGCAAGTGACGTCCAGAAACTACGGTTAAAGACTAAAAACAGAAAGAAAAAAATATAATATATAGTAATGGAAAGAAGAGTTGTGATTACCGGTGTGGGAATTTATTCCTGCCTAGGAAAGAACCTCGACGAGGTTAAGCAATCACTTTGGGATGGCAAGTCAGGCATCATTTTCGATGAAGTTCGCAAGTCTATGGGATTCCGTTCAGCATTGACCGGCCACGTAGACCTTCCTAACTTGAAGGGCATTTTGAGCCGCAACCAGCGCGTATATATGCCAGAGCAAGCACAATATGCATATATGGCAACTGCAGAGGCATTGAAGAACGCCAACTTGGATCAGGACTACCTCGACAACCACGAAGTAGGTTTGCTTTATGGTAACGACAGCAGTGCAGAACCAGTAGTTAAGAGTGTTGACACCATGCGTGAAAAAGGCGACACCACCCTTATCGGTTCAGGCGGTATCTTCCAATCTATGAACTCAGCAGTCACCATGAACCTTTCATGCCTCTTCAAGTTGAAGGGTATCAACCTTACCGTATCTGGCGCATGTGCCAGCGGCTCTCACGCCATCGGTTTGGGTTCACTCCTCATCAAGTGGGGTTTGCAAGATATGGTAGTATGTGGTGGTGCACAAGAAATCAACCCATACAGCGTATGTAGTTTCGACGGTATCAGCGCCTTCTCAACCCGCGAAAGCGAGCCTGCAAAGGCATCTCGTCCGTTCGACCGCGACCGCGACGGTCTTGTACCAAGCGGCGGTGGTGCTACCGTAATTATAGAAAGCCTTGAAAGCGCAATTAAGCGTGGAGCTCCAATCTTGGCCGAAGTTATCGGTTACGGTTTCAGCTCAAACGGCGACCACATCTCAGTTCCAAACGTAGACGGTCCGCGTCGTTCTTTGGAAATGGCCATCCGCGAAGCAGGCATCCGCAAGGAAGAGATCGGTTACGTGAACGCTCACGCAACATCTACCCACGTAGGTGACCAGAACGAAGCAAAGGCAATTGCAGCCGTATTCGACACTTACAAGCCAGAAGTTACTTCAACCAAGAGCCAGACCGGCCACGAAATGTGGATGGCAGGTGCCAGTGAGGTAATCTACTCAATGTTGATGATGAAGAACGACTTTATCGCAGCTAACATCAACTTCGAAAACCCAGACGAAGACTCAGCCAAGTTGAACATTCCTGGCCAGCGCGTCAGCAAGCACTTCGACACCTTCTTGAGCAACTCGTTCGGTTTCGGTGGTACAAACTCAACCCTTATCGTTCGCGACTTCAAGGGTTAATTAATCGATAACAAAATAAAATACAAATACAATGACTAAAGAAGAAATCATCAGCAAGGTTAACGCCATGCTTGCAGAAGAATTTGAAGTAGAAGAAAAAGTCATCACTCCAGATGCAAACATTAAGAAGACCCTCGAGTTGGACAGCTTGAGCCTTGTTGACCTCGTAGCCCTCATCGACGGCGAGTTCGGCATCAAGACTAACGGTGCAGAAATGAGCAAAGTTGGCACTTTCGGCGAACTTTACAGCTTCATCGAATCAAAGATTGCTTAATTGTAAGAAATGCTACAGGGCGAAGAAATAAAGCAACTGATTCCGCAGCGCGAACCCATTATGATGATCGACACCTTTTATGGTGCGACCGAAAAGACGGGGAAATCGGCTTTGACCGTATTGGCAGACAATGTGTTCTGTGAAGACGGACAACTGCGAGAGATGGGTATGATAGAACATATCGCCCAGACCTGTGCAGCCTACAACGGAGTCAAGAACAAGCAAAACAACGGAGCAGAAAGCAAACCAAAATTGGGTTACATTGGCGAAATTAAAAAGTGCCAAGTAGTTCGCCTGCCACGTGTTGGCGAGCAACTCGTTACCGAAGTGGTAGTTACTGCCGAGGTAATGAACGTAACACTAATGGAGGCGACCACAAAAATTGGAGAAGAGACTGTTGCCTCTTGCCAAATAAAACTGTTTGAGGAGGATTAACCATGCTGAAGAACGAATTTTTTACCATCAACGGCAAAGAAAACGGAGAAGGCCAGGTAATCTACCACGTTGTGCTCAATCCAGACCACGCCATCTTTAAAGGACACTTCCCTGGCAACCCCATTTCTCCAGGTGTCTGCAACATAGGCATGATAAAGGCATGTGTTGAAGAGGAAGTTGGAAGCAGCTTGTTCATCGCTAATTTGAAGCAGTGCAAATTCAGCCACCTGATTACACCTAACGAGAATAAGGAACTCGACATCGTGTTGAAGTTGGAAGACAGCGACAACACCGTTAAGATTTCCGCATCTATCGTGAAAGGCGAAATCAAGTTTATGGATTTGAAAGCAGAAGCCCAAAAGGAACAAAAAGCATAAGTAAGCACAAACGACCAACCTAACAGTTGGCAAAGAAACAAAAGTTTCATATCTTTAAGTTGTGAACAACTGAAGGTGTGAAACTTTTTTAGTTAAGTCTACTTTCAGACAACAACAAACAGGAATGATGAAAATCGTCTATGTAGAAATAGCGCCATCAGACACATTTAACGAGAACGGAGCACAGTTGCTACAGCAGCAGTTCCCCGAAGGCGAAATTATTACCCCTACCCTTCCTGCCGACCCCACAGAGGCGCTTTCCGCACTTAACATGTACGTAAAGACGCTGAAAGCCGATGTTGTGATAGGCGTGGGCATTGGCGGCACACTGGTACAAGCGCTATATGGACAATACCGCATCCTCATCAATCCCGTATTCACACTCCCCCATTGCATTACAGACGTATGCATGTCGAGCGCAGAGGGAAAGCGCTGCATAGCCTTCACACCCACCCAGCAAGACAACATTCAGCAATTCTTAAGCAAACAGTTTAAGTATGTGCCCCGAGGGGAAGAGCAATACATCTACGGACTGTTTGCAGGGCAAGACGACTTCTTGCTTTACAGTGAAACATTCTTCAAGCAGAACTTCAAATACAACTTCAACTACGACGGCACAGGACTGCTAACCACAAAGGATTGGGCAGAAAATGTGGTGCCACTGCTGCATATGCTGAGCGACCAAATCAACAACGTGCAGAAGCCTATACTTTACCTTGATATGGACGGTGTTTTAGTTGATTTTACCGGAGCAGCAGCCATACTGACGGAAGAAGAAAAAGCAAACTGCAAAGGACATCTGGAAGACGTGCCAGGCATATTTGAACGGATGCAACCAATGCCAGGCGCCATTGAAGCCTTCAAGCAACTAAGCAGGCACTACGACTTATACATACTTACTACCGCACCGTGGGACAACGAGACGGCATGGAGCGGCAAGATTAAATGGATAAAGAAACATTTAGGCATTTACGGCTACAAACGCGTGGTTATGACACACCGCAAAGACCTAAATGAAGGCGCCCTTCTGCTTGACGACCTCCCTAAAAAAGGTTCCGCCCAGTTTGAAGGGACCTGGTTGCAATTCGGCAAATCGCCAGTTAAAGATTGGAACGAGGCTGTGGACTATCTGCTTAGCGACGCGCCGAAAATCAGCAACGGAGACACCAGCGGTGCCGAAATCTTTGAAGAGGACAACCGCCCGATTGTGTATTTAGACATGGACAGCGTGCTGGTGGACTTTGCGGGAGCCGTAAAGCACAAACTGACGCCTGAAGAAACAGAAAAATACCGTGACCACTACGACGATGTTCCCGACATCTTCTCACGTATGGAGCCCGTTGAAGGAGCTGTTGAGGCATTCAACTATATTAGCGAACATTTCAACACCTTCCTACTCTCGACCGCTCCTTGGGACAACAACAACGCTTGGAGCGACAAGGTTCGCTGGGTGAAGAAATTCTTGGGCGAAAAAGCCAAAAATCGACTTGTACTGAGCCACCACAAAAATTTGAACCAAGGCAGTTTCCTAATTGACGACAGCAGCAGGAATGGCGCTAAAGAATTTTGCGGGAAATGGTTCCAATTTGGCAAGGCACCCTACGAGAACTGGGACAAGATGCTGAGCGTCTTGAAAACAATAGATAACGAATTAAAACAGAAAACATAAAATGGAATTAGAGCAGAAAATACAAGAAATAACCGACCGCATGGCACTGAAACAATTGGTAGACAGTTTCTCGATACTTGCCGATGCACAAAACGGCCACGCGCAAAAGAACCTCTTCACCGAAGACGCTGTATATAAAACCTACATAAACGGCGAACTGAAGATGACCTTGAACGGAGCCGAAGAAATTGGCAACACCATGCACAACTTCCTTACCAGCCTCGATTCTGCCTTCCATTTAAACGGACAACAGATGTTAAACATTAAAGGCGACCAGGCAATAGGCCGTTGCTATACCCAGATTACAATAGTGGAAACACAGAACGGCGAACAGATGACAACACTTGAAAACGTTTACTACGACGACGAATACAAAAAGGTTGACGGAAAATGGTTAATTGCAAAACGCACCAGCACCATTGTAAACATTAACCGAATCGGTTAAACATAACGCCACACCCAATAATAAGCGGAGATGCGCCATAAAACAAAATTATGACGCATCTCCGTTTTTTTGTGTATAAACAAGTGGCTATTTTCATCAAGTTCCGTTTGGTGAAACGACAATGAAAACCACATGCAGTTTTGGGGATTTTGTGTATTATCGACGGTTCGTTGGCGAAAGCAAATCACTAAAATACAAAATTGATGCGGTGGCCATCAACGAATAAGGCCTTATGGCACTTTTGAAGTTGCCACAAACAAAAAAACTTTATAAAACCCATAAAAAAAGTCAGCTGGGAAAGCTGACTTTTTGTGACTATCAGAAACCTGATAGCACAATTTTGTCAAATATATCTTGAACATAAAATTTCGAAGTACACTGACAAAAACAACAAACATCAAACACAAAAAGATAAAAAAGTTAAGGCCGTTTTTATTGTCTTAACTTATTTGAAGAATCCCTCTGGGAAGGGATAAAGAGATAGAAGCACCTCTTTGAGCGGTAAACGGGACTCGAACCCGCGACCTTCGGCTTGGGAAGCCAACGCTCTACCAACTGAGCTATTA
>JAKSKS010000002.1 GCA_024401615.1 Paludibacteraceae bacterium | reverse complement strand
CAAGAACGCCAATAGGGTCGCTATTGTCGAAAGTACCAGCCTTAGCAGTCAAGCTGTACCATTCACCTTCCAAGTAAAGAGAGAAGTTGTGCAATGCGTTTGGCTTGTAGATTTCAGCACCCTTCTTTTCTACAACGAAGTCAGCCTCAAGCGCCTTCAAGAATTCGTCAGCAGACTTGCCGTTCAAATCCTGAACAACCCGGTCGTAGTCAAGCTTAGTCAACTGGCTTGCAGGGAAGCAAACAGCCATGGAGTAGTTGTACTCTTCGTCACCCTTGTGGTTAGGGTTCTGTTTCTGCTTTTCAGCACCAACCAAAGCAGCAGCTGCTGAGCGGTGGTGACCGTCGGCAATATAAAGAGAAGGCATCTTAGCGAACTGTTCGGTAATCACCTTCATATCGTCGTCGTTTGAGATAACCCAGAACTGGTGACGGAAGCCATCGATAGGAGCGATGAAGTCATATTCTGGAGTAGTTGCAGCGTAACGAGCGATGATAGCGTTCAACTTGTCATCATCTGGGTAAGCGAAGAATACAGGCTCGATGTTAGCGTTGTTCACACGAACATGCTTCATACGGTCTTCTTCCTTGTCGCGACGGGTCAACTCGTGCTTCTTGATAACACCAGTCATATAGTCGTTAACGTAAGCAGCAACAACCAAACCGTACTGGGTCTTGCCGTTCATAGTCTGAGCGTAGATGTAGTACTGTTCCTTGTCGTCTTGCTTCAACCAACCGTTAGCCTGGAACTTCTGGAAGTTTTCAGCAGCCTTTTCGTACACCTTAGGATCGTATTCGCTAGTACCAACTGGGAAATCGATTTCAGGTTTGATGATGTGGTAAAGTGACTTTTCGTTGTCACCTGCTTCAGCACGAGCCTCTTCAGAGTCGAGAACGTCGTAAGGACGGCTTTCAACCTGTTCAACGAGGTCTTTTGGAGGGCGAATGCCCTTAAAAGGTTTAATGATTGCCATTATTATTTCTTTTTAAATCTATAGTATCAAAATTATTAGAGGATGAGCATTGCATCGCCATAAGTACCAAACTTATACTTTTCAGCAATTGCGGTATCGTATGCCTTCATTACTAGGTCGTAACCACCGAACGCAGCAACCATCATCAACAAAGTTGAAAGGTTGAGGTGGAAGTTAGAAATCATACAGTTTGCCACACTGAAATCGTAAGGAGGGAAGATGAACTTGTTGGTCCAACTGTCAACTGGTTTTACGAAGCCTTCAGTATCGACGCTACTTTCAATGGTACGCATAACGGTAGTACCCACAGCACAAATCTTACGGTGCTTTTCACGGCCCTTGTTAATGATGTTGGCGTTTTCTTCAGTGATGATCATCTGTTCAGAATCCATCTTGTACTTGGTCAAGTCCTCAACATCAATCTTGCGGAAGTTACCCAAACCAGCGTGAAGGGTAATATATGCGAAATTAACATCGTTGATTTCCAAACGCTTCATCAACTGACGGCTGAAGTGCATACCAGCAGTAGGAGCAACAACAGCGCCTTCGTTTTTAGCGAAGATGCACTGATAGTACTCTTCATCTTCAGGACGGACAGGACGGGTGAAGATTTCTTTTGGAAGTGGAGTTTCTCCCAAGCCATAAAGTGTCTTCTTAAACTCGTCGTAAGAACCGTCGAACAAGAAACGGAGGGTACGGCCACGCGAGGTGGTGTTATCAATAACTTCAGCAACCAAAGAATCATCGTCACCGAAGTAGAGTTTGTTACCAATTCTTATCTTACGGGCAGGATCCACCAACACATCCCAGAACTTCATGTCGTGATCCAATTCACGGAGCAAGAACACTTCAATTTTAGCATTGGTTTTTTCCTCGTTTCCATAAAGCCGTGCAGGGAACACCTGGGTACCGTTGAAAATGAGGACGCCGCCATCGCTAAAATATTCAATAATATCCTTAAAGGTTTTGTGCTCTATCTTACCAGTCTTGCGGTCAACCACCATCAAGCGGCAGGTGTCGCGGTCTTCATAAGGGTCTTGAGCGATAAGTTCCTCAGGAAGTTTGAAATCGAATTTTGACAGTTTCATTTTTATTTATTTTCTTCTTGTTTATTCTTACTAAGAGCAGCCATCGATTTTACAATGAACTCAAACTGCTCGATGGAAATACAGTCTTCAACTTTCACGTCGCCAATGCGTGTACGGCGTAAAGCTGTAAGGTGCGCACCGCTATTCAACGCCTCGCCAATATCGCGGGCCAAAGCACGAATATAGGTGCCTTTGCTACAAACCACCCGCACCTTAATTACCGGCATTGCATATTCCAGCAACTCAATTTCGTCGATAACGAGTGTTTTGGGTTTTAGTTCCACCTCTTTTCCCTTACGGGCATATTCGTAGGCGCGTTTGCCATCTACCTTTACCGCACTATAAGCAGGCGGAATCTGTTGAATTTCACCCAAGAACTTCTTAAGCGTTTCCTCAACCAGTTCCTTTGTGATATGTTCGGTAGGGAAAGTTGCGTCTACCTCAGTCTCCAAGTCGAAAGAAGGGGTTGTCTCGCCCAACTTTACAGTAGCGACGTACTCCTTTGTTTCGTACTGGAGTTTCTCTATCATTTTAGTCTTCTTGCCAGTGCAGACAATCAACACCCCCGTTGCTAACGGGTCGAGCGTGCCAGCATGTCCGATTTTCGGTTTTTTAATGCCTAAATCGCGTTTAATGGCATAACGGGCTTTATTCACCAAGTCGAAAGAAGTCCACTCCAACGGTTTGTCGAAATAGAGCACTTCACCAGCCTCAAAGTCCATAGCCGTCGTATTTGTATCAGACATAACGAAATTAACGGTTTGAATGGATTAATGAACAAGCGAATAACCGAGTGCGAGGATACCTGCTATAGCGCAATAAACTGCGAAATAGATAAGTTTACCCTTCTTAACGATATTGATCATAAACTTGCACGCAAGACAACCTGAAATAAAGGCCGCCAAGAAACCGACAAGGGCGACACTGAATTCCAAACCAACAGTTTGCGCCTTTTCGCAAACGCTGCAGAACCAACTGCCGTCAACCATTTCCATAACGGTCTTGCATTCTGGGCACTTATGCTTGACGATTTTCAACAATTCCAAAAAAGCCTCGCCCAAAATTGGAACCAACACCATCAAGAAAGAGAATTTAGCCACCGATTCCTTCTTGTTGCCAAGCAACAAACCGGTAGCAATGGTAGTTCCACTTCTAGAAAGACCAGGCAAAACGGCGCAAGCCTGTCCAAGTCCTATAATAAAGGCATCGCGTCGTGAAATATCCTCCTTAACACGTGGTTTTGCATAGTAAGAGAATGCGAGCAACGAAGCTGTAAGAAGCAGACAAATGCCCACAATCAGCAAACCCTGTCCGAACAATTCCTCCACATAATCCTTTAAAAACATTCCAACAATAAAGATTGGAATCATAGAAATGCAGAGTTTCAGCAAATATTCTTTTTCATCGTTCCATGTTTTTGTAGAAAACGAACCTTTCAAGACCTGGAAGATTTCACTCCACAAAATCACAATGGTGCTTAGCACAGTAGCAGCATGTACAATGATGTCAAACAATAGGTTCTCTGCACCGCTAGTTTCCAAAGCCAACACTTCTTGGCCAATAGTCAAATGACCACTACTACTAACAGGCAAGAACTCGGTAAGTCCCTGCACTATACCTAAAATTAGTGCTTCTAACCAACTCATAACTATATATTACAACTCTTTTACACTCTTTATTTCTTCTTTAACTACAAAATCAGAAGAATCATCTTTAACAATAAGTCCGTTTTCTTTTTCTGCTTTAGCTTTCGGATTACGCAAAATAGCGTAAATAACAAAGAAAAAGCCAAACACTGAAATTAATGGGCCAACAGTTATAATACGAGAACTGTAGACATCAGGGTTAAAAGAAACACCATCTTCGCTTCCGCCTCCAATCATACAAAGGAAGCCGATGATGATAATTACCAATCCCACAGCAATAAGTTTCAAATTGCCTTTAGGCAATGCCAAACCTTCTTTGTTTTCCATTTTTAAATATCTTTTTTCTTTTTATTAATCAAATTAAGTACAACGAGTTAATCGACTGCTTCAAATACTTGTTCACAGCCAGATAGGTCGACAATTCTGTAATAATAATTCCCGACGCCAATATGACACCAAAAGTAACAAAATACAAACTGGTGTTATGCAAGTCGATAAACAATGAAATGTCGGAACTCAAATCGCCCATACAGAACAACAATAACACAATAACCACAATGGCAAGCACCGAAGCGGCAAGACCTATAACAAGTCCTTTCTTCATATACGGCTTGCGGATGAAACTACGAGTTGCACCAACCTGCTTCATGGTTTGAATGAGGAAACGGTCGGAATAAATCAACAGTCTTATCGTATTATTGATTAGTGCAAACGAAATAACTAACAAAACAGCAGCCAACAACAGAAAGACAGCAGAAACAGCACGGACATTTCGAGAGAAAGCCTCTACCAAATCGTGCGGGTAGTCTACATCTGTAATCTCTTTGAAACCAATCAGTTCTTTCTCTATTTTCTTTAAACTGTCAGTTGCCAATTGCGCGGCCTTCAAACTTACTTCATAGGTGTTAGGTAAAGGATTCACATCGAGCGATTCCATTGGGTCTTCGCCCAACTGTTCCGCAAATATCTTTACCGCCTGTTCCTTGCTGACATAATTCACTTCTTTAATATACTGCTTTGTACGAAGCGAATCGCCCACCGCATCAATTGCCTTTTGCGAAATATTTTCCTTCAAAGTTAGTTTGAAAATAAAATTCTCGCGCACATGGTCTGTCAGATTCTTACTCATAAGCAGAACCATTGTTGTGATGCCCAACAGCACCAACACTAACGACACACTGATTACAGCGGTTAACTTGGAATTAAAAAGATTATATTTGACCGATTTTGCCATTCGGATAATCGTGCAATTTTATACTTCAAAAAATGCGGTTTAGGCGCACCGGTGCATTCGAATACGAACATAGAGGGTGCAACTAACCAATTTCTTTACAAATATACAAACAAATTGGGCAAATTGGACCTTTCGACCACGCATTTTTCAATAACATTCAATTTTATAGCCGATTATGGGGATTTTCAACACCATCAATTAAGTTCTTGGTTGCCGCCAAGCCATTCCGACTATGTTGCGAACGTACCCAAGCAAAAGAGAAAGAGGCGACACAAAAGGCAGTTTCCCAAACATAATAAGGTAGTATCTCTTATTTTTTGGTATATTTGTACATTTAAGTTAGAAAAAGACTTCAATATGGAATCAAAAAAGGCTGATAATGCGGGAAAATTGAAAAAAATCCTGCTCCACCCTATACTTTTAAGCATTTTTGCGGCAATCGCAATTGTTGTTCTTCTGCTATACTTAGTAGTAGCATGGTTAGGCAGTTATACGGAACACGGCAAGGAAATTGAACTTCCTGACCTTAAAGGTTTTTCTGTGGAACAAGCCGAGCAAAGGCTTTCAAGAGATGGCTTAAGTTGCGTGGTTATCGACTCCATGTACACAACATCCACCCGTCCGGGCTGCATTGTCGACCAGGTTCCAAGCAAGGGTTCTAAAGTGAAAACCGGACGTAAGATTTATCTCTACATTCGCGCAAACAAAGCACGTCAAGTTATCATGCCCGAATATCGCGACAAATCGCTTCGCCAACTACAGGGCGAGTTGGAGTCAGCCGGTTTAAAAGTCAAAGATGTTAGATTCGTACCGTCAAAATACAACACTGTTATTGCAGTTGAATACAACGGAACGGTTATCCCAGCAGGCAAAAAACTGGTAGAAGGATCACAAGTCATAATACGCGCCGGCAAAGGTAGCAACAACGAATTAAACGAAATGCCTTCGTTACACGGCCTGCCAGTTAACGATGCAGTAAGCCGTGTTGAGAGTTTAGCGCTAAATTCATCAGTCATCTTCGACGTAACTCCAAGTAGTGAAGATAAGAAGCGCTTCTATAAAGTCTACAAGCAAGTTCCTGCAGCCAAATCGAAATTAAATGGCAACGAAACTGTAAAATTGTTTGTAACTACCACACTGAGTAAACTCAACGCCGAAGAAGATATGGCGGACGATTAAATCAAAACGACAAGAAATGCCAAACGAATATACTGACGACGAAGAATTGCTTCAAGACGAAACCGACGGGCAGGAGGCAGAACTTGGTAGCGACGGACAAATGCACGAGCATTTCCACATCACCGTGGAAAAAGGGCACAGTATGATCCGCATCGACAAGTACCTTGTAAACTGCATGCACCAAATTTCGCGCAACCGCATCCAATTAGCCGCCGACGCTGGCAGCATCTTGGTAAACGGGAAAGCCGTCAAATCGAACTATAAAGTTAAGCCGCTCGACGAGATTTCTATAGTCTTGTCGTACCCTCCTACTGAATTCACCATTGAGCCACAAGACATTCCGCTCAATATCGTTTATGAAGACGACGACCTTATTGTGGTAAACAAAAATCCGGGTATGGTTGTACACCCAGGATTCGGCAACTGGCAAGGCACACTTCTAAACGCTGTAGCCTGGCACTTGAAAGACGACCCTAACTTCAAAGTAGACGATCCACGTCTGGGTTTAGTCCACCGTATCGACAAAGACACATCAGGACTTTTGGTCGTGGCAAAGAACGAAAATGCCAAGACCCACTTGGGTAAACAGTTCTTCAACAAAACCACAAAACGACTCTACAACGCCGTTGTTTGGGGTGTGATTAAAGAAGACGAAGGTACAATAGATGGAGACTTGGGCCGCGACCCACGCGACCGCATGTTGTTCACCGTCTTCCCTAACGGAGAAAATCCGAATGCGAAACACGCAGTCACCCACTTCCGTGTATTGGAACGCCTCGCCCACGTAACTTTAGTGGAATGCCGTCTGGAAACAGGACGCACACACCAAATCAGAGTCCACATGAAGCACATTGGGCACACATTGTTCAACGACGACCGCTATGGAGGCAGTGAAATTCTGCGTGGCGAACGCACAACCAAATATAAGCAGTTCATAAAAAACTGTTTGGAAGTTTGCCCTCGACAAGCCCTTCACGCAAAGACTCTGGGTTTTGTACATCCACGCACAGGCGAGGAATTATACTTCAACTCAGAACTGCCTGCCGACATGTCTACTCTAATTGAGAAATGGCGTGTTTATGCCGCGCATAAAGACGTTGAAGACGAAGAATAACAGAAATCAATAACACTATAAAACCATGAATACACTCATAAATAAACTAAAAAACTTCATTGTAGACCACTATTTAGTTGTAAGTTATTTAGTCATTGCCGCTATATTCGTTTTAAGCATTCTGTTTAGTGAGAACCTGCAGTTCTTAATCCATATGCTTGCGTGTTTAGTGGTAATTGCCTTGTTTGCCGCTATTGGCGTTATGGGTTATATGGCTATTCGAGCCCTATTCGCCGACCACCAAATTGATAAGAAGTCGATCAAAGTGTTCGGCATATTGTCAGTCGTTTTATTGATTCTTTTCCCTATCCTCAAATACGGTTTGAAAGTTGACGAGTTAGAAAAACTCTATTTATTGGCTCCTATTGCAAGTTGGCCTTGCTTTATTGCCATCTTAATCCTCAACTTGAACACAAAGTGGGGCAAACATAAAGAAAAGAAAAGACTGAAAAACCAACAAAATGAAAAAGCAGACGACAAATGATATTCAAGCAACCGACCAAGTTGCTGAAATTATTATAACCCATCCCCAACTACTGAAATCGGTTCTACGAATGGGTATTAGTCCTGCATTGGGCAATACCACTCTAGCAGAGGCCTGCAGTGGAAAGAGTATGGAGTTGGAACTCTGTTTGGAAATTCTCCGCATTTCATCAGACCCTAATTACAAACCTCAAACCTTAAGCAGATACGCCCTACTCCCATTAGTGGAATTCTATAGTTCCTCAATCAGTGCTCTAAGGCCTTGGTTCGACATTCTTGGCAAGCATTTACACAGTCTGGAAAGTCTACAGGAAGGATTAGGTTACTCTGCTGTAATAAAATTCTTTGATATCTATAAAGAACGGGTCGAGCGCTTCATCTCGCTACAAGAAGAACAACTAAAGGACACCATAACACACCTTTATGAGTTGTTTTACAGTCCCGTCATCACCGAAGAAGACCTTGAACTTATAAATAAAGGGTTACTGCTGACAAATAAAGAAGAGGGCGACATTCCTTCTAACGAGATTGGCGACATTTACAGTTTATTGCTTCGCCACACGAAAGTTCCAGAAAACCAACTAATGTATTGTGGAACAATGTTGCAAGTAAGCGACTTGAAATACTCGCTGGAATGCATAAACAATATTAGGGCAAAACTGCTGTATCCAATGGTTGCTGATATGGCCCGACAGATTCGCAAACGAAAACCAGAAACGGAGGGATAACTATGACCGCAGATATAGCCATAATTATCGACAAGAGCCACCTTACCGCATTAGGGTTAAAAACTCTAATTCACGATATCGTGCCTTCTCTCTCTATTGGTTTATTCAACAACGAAGAAGACGCCATCTCTAACAGTGGCGACAATGCCGTTATTTTCGCTTTCGAACAAACAGCCAACACGGTCTTTATTGACCCTAATCTCGATGAGGCATCTCTAAAGAAAATTATAAAGAAAGCGTTAAAGAAACTGATTGAAGACAGTGAGAAAGATAAAAAATCTGCATCAACCAGTAACAAGCAGCTCTCAACAAGAGAAACCGATGTCCTCCGCCTTGTCGCTTCCGGATTTATCAATAAGGAGATTGCCGACAAACTAAACATCAGCCTCCAGACTGTACTTACACACCGTAAACACATATCTGAAAAATTGGGCATCCGTACATCTTCTGGTTTTACGGCTTACGCAATGATGAACGGATTAGTATAACCAACCCTTTGATTTAACAGGCACCCACTTATTCCTCACCGTAAAATCTTAAGGTTTCAGAATTTTCTTATCATGATCGCAAAGGTAGACAACATGAATGTTGCCTAATTCATCCACTTTCACCAGGGCATATGTTGCATTTTCATAGTATTGGCCAGTGCCTTGCAGCATAATACTTAAAGAATATAAAAACGCAAAGGGGGCACCAAAATGGCGTCCCCTTTTCCGCTATAAGAATAGTATCTTATTTTACAGTTAAATCAGTCGTGTCACCAGCAACTTGAGATGAAAAACCTCCATCCTTACCACCTCTTGATTTGTTGTTGTTTCCCTTGAATGCCTTATAAGCTTCAAAACCAATTGCACCTACAAGAACAAGCAATAACACAAGAGATATCATAGAGGCAACATTACGCAATGTCCAATAAGTTTCCGCATTACACTTGAACACGATTGTATGTTCACCAGACGGAACAACCATTGAGCGGAGCAACCAATCGGCACGGAAATGGCTTACAGGCTGTCCATCGATAGTTGCAGTCCACGATTTAGGATAATACATTTCGCTGAACACAACCAAACCGTCGGTCTTTGACTTTGACTTATAAACTAATTCGTTTGGTTTATACGAAGTCAACTCAACAGTTGCTTCTGGGTCATAGCCAATCTTCTTTCCCTGTAATTCGTTTTGGAACTGGCCTTCAACCAACGCAGTTTTCGCAGGATTTACAGCAGAAAGCATGCGGATTTGCAAATCAGACGCGCTATAGTTAGTACCTTCTAAAGTGGTATCGCGCAAGATTTTATAATCAGAAACAAACCAAGCGTTACCCAACGCCATCTTATTGCGAAGTGGCGCGTTATTATCGTTCAAAATCAAATAACGCATATTCAACATATTCAACGCAGGCGTTTTAACGAAAAGGCTGTCTACATCGTTTTGAGTACGCACATTTTTCAACGACTGCTGAATCTGCATCATTTCAGGTTCAATGTGCTGGTCAATGAGGTCTTGATAGTCGCGCAACTTAGCAGCATTGTAACCACCTATTGACTTATGGAAATAAGGGACATGCGTATCGTTAAACGGATTGTTAAAGGTCAAAACACGATACGACAAGTCTTTATCCTTTAGTATTTCATTGTCTGCAACCGATGGCTTGTAAGGCTGGTACTCGAACTTTGTCATATAGTTGTCGTCGTCACAATAACGACGGCTTACACCCCACAAGTCAATCAAGGTTAAAAGTGCAATGGCGTACATTCCGTATTGTGCATATTCACGCCACACCTTTTTATTCACGAACCAAAGGACTACAGTTGCAAGCGCTATAAAAATCAATGAGCGGAAAGCGTCAGCAGACGCTAAATCAGCACGGTCAGCCTGCAACGCAGCGGTAAACCAAGCACCATATTGTTGTGTATAGTTTGCATCAGCTTCAGCAGAGAATGACAAGAACAAGTCAGGAAGCAACCAAACAATCAAACACAAACCGCCTGTAATTCCAGCAGCAATGTAGATGGCTTTCTGCATCTGTTTTTCTTCCACGTCACCATCAATGAAACGTTTAAGCGCCATACAACCCAGAATTGCGAATGTCATCTGCGGAATAACTAATGCCATCGATGGCGTACGGAACTTGTTGTACATTGGAAGGTGAGTAAACAAAAAGTCATTTATTACTGACGAATTTTTACCCAAACTCATTATAATCAGGAAGAGCGAAGCCCCAACAACAACCCACTTGTACTTGTTTTCACCGATAAAGAAAGACAAGACTGCCAAAAAACAAACAATGGCACCCAAATAAACCGGACCAGAGGTAAATGGCTGGTCACCCCAATAAGTAGGCATTCTTAAAGGAGCAGGTGCATTGTAGCCTTGATTTCTTAACGCTTGTGCTATATGTGAATCAGCACCAAGTTCACCACCACTCTCACCTCCGAATGCATTAGGAATAAGCAATGTCATCAACTCTGCGTTTCCGTAACTCCACGCGAACGCATAATTTCGGTCAAGACCAGAAGATTTGTCAGACTTACCATCGACATGCGCAGAAAGACGAGATGGTCCACGGGTACTAACTTCACTCATTTCATAGTTGCTGTAAAGGCGCTCTGCATTGGTAACAACCGCAAGAATGGCACTTGCGCCCATCAACCCCAAAGAAATAAGTAACGGTTTGAAGTCCTTTTTTCTTACCATATCAAACACATAGGCAGCCAGCAAGAACACACAAAGGATTGCGAGATAATAAGTAATCTGAATATGGTTACTTAGGAGTTCGACTGACAATGAAGCCGCAAACACCAAGGTACCCCAAAACCACTTTTGCTTTATCAGCATCATCATACCCAACAGCACCAAAGGCATGTAAGACATTGCCCAGCCCTTTGTAACGTGACCCGCAGGCAGAATAATTATGAAATAGGATGAAAAAGCAAACGCTATCGCCGCAAATGCAGATATTGGAATTCCATAGCCCATGGAAAACATAAAAAG
This sequence comes from Paludibacteraceae bacterium, assembly GCA_024401615.1. GTDB lineage: Bacteria > Bacteroidota > Bacteroidia > Bacteroidales > Paludibacteraceae > Physcocola. Next base: position 36,950 of record JAKSKS010000002.1, on the reverse strand, counting down.
GTACATTCCAAACATGGCAAGGAATATAATGCCGGCATCAGTAGTCCCCAAGAACCAGAACACCTTGGCACCAGCCTCAAACAGATAGTTAGGCAATCCCTTTGGTGTTGAGATGGTATAGGTTGGCATACCAGAGAACATAGAGCCTGTCCAAGTAACACCCTCGCCACTACTTGTTTGATAATCGGAGATTTCCTTATTCATACCAATGACCTTTTCCGAGTCACCAGCAATCAACTGTTTTCCTCCAAAAACAGCAGGTTTGAAGAAGAAGGCTGCCAACGCCAAAAAGAAGACGACGACACCTACATGCGTCAAAAAGTTTTTCATTCTTCAGTATTAACTTGTTATTATTTATTTTCTTTTTTCTGATTCAATCTTTCAACCATTTCTCGGGCCGCCCGCTGGCTAACCGGTTCGGTTCCTAACAAATTTGCCAAATCGGCGTACTCTTCCAGCATTTTTTCACGTCCTTTAGCGGGCGCTATTATTTTATTGAGTTCGTTTTTAAGCGACTCCGCATTAAAGAAATAACCCAACAATTCGGTCACCACATCACGATTGGCGATAAGGTTCACCAACGACACGTTTTTCACACGAATTATCTTTCGTAAAATCCAATACACTATTTTACCACCACCTATTTGGTAAACCACAACTTGTGGAACTCGCATCAAAGCCGTTTCGAGGGTTGCTGTACCAGAAGTTACAACTGCCACATTTGCCTGCTGCAACAACTGATAGGTTTCCCCATAAACTACGGAACAATCGTATCCCTTTGTATACTGGTCATATTGTTCACTTGGCATAGAAGGAGCACCTGCTATAACAGTGTGGAACTGCGGATAGGCAGACGCTGCTTTCAACATATCGGGCAAGTTGCCTGAAAGTTCGCTTTTACGGCTACCCGGCAACAATGCCAAAATCGGTTTGTCGGTCGGCACTTTTGTTCGGGCAGCAAAATCCTCAAGAGATTCCCCTTTGTGTTCACGGGCTTCAACAGCATCAACGCACGGATTGCCGACATAACTGACCTCACAACCACGTTTACCGAACCACTCTACCTCAAACGGCAGTATACTGAACACACGGTCAACATATTTGCGGATACTTTTTACGCGCCACGATTTCCACGCCCAAACCTTCGGCGCTATATAGTAGAACACGGTCGTTCCCGGCATGTTCTTTTTTACATATTTAGCCAACTGCAGGTTAAAACTGGGATAATCGACAAGGATAACCACATCTGGTTTGAAAGACTGCAGCGCCTCTTTTGCCTTCGACATAATACCCAATATGGTGCGAAGATGCAGAATTACATCAACAAATCCCATATAGGCCATGTCACGGTAATGCTGGACCAATTGGCATCCCTGGCCAGCCATCAAATCGCCACCAAGACCCATAAACTGGGCGTTGGCATCCTGTTGCTTCAATGCACCTAACAAATTAGAGGCATGCAAGTCGCCCGATGCCTCTCCAGCAATCACAAAATACTTCATAGCATTGTACGTGCAAAAAAGAATGCCATAAACAAAAGAGTACCCATAATATAACCACGACCAAACTTCCAGCGTTCTGTCTTGTAAGCCCAGAAAAAGCCGAACATGCTTGGCATTAATGCCATAATATAGATATTAGTCAAATATGCTGAATCGTTCGTCACCAAGAAATGGATAACATGGCGCAACGATGTAAACTGCACTGCTTGGGCAAAATATACAACTGCCAACAAACAGCACACAGGCAATGCGATAGAAACAGCAAAACCTAACAAAAAGGAATTGAAAGAATGGGGTTCACCATCGTAATAGTGTTCCTCTACTTTCCCTGAAAAATCATCATAACCCATCTCGAATATCAGTTTTATGGAGATATTTATATTATCGTTTCATTTGAGACAGAAATTCATAGTCTGTCATATCAATACGCAAAGGCACACAAGATGCGCCATGATGCGCTAAAACATACTCGTCTGTTCCTTCTTTTTCGGGTTCCAAACAGACGAATTCGCCCCCTAAAGTATATAACGGATTTTTGGTCTCAAAATTTTCTCCCACGCAGTCAAACTCTTTGGTCCACCTACTACGTGCCTGCACGCACCACTGCAGTCCACCTTCAATAGGGCCAACAGGGAAGTTAACATTCAAACAAACACCTTTAGGCAAACGAACAGAGCCTTCTAAAATGTCTTTCACCAATTGTTGCGCAAGGGGCAATCCATAGTGATAGTCAATTGGAATTTCCGGACTGAAACATTGAGAAAAACCGATAGAAGGAATATCATTTACACAACCTTCAATAGCAGCCCCCATCGTACCAGAATAAATAACATTAATAGAACTGTTCGTTCCCTTGTTGATACCCGCCAACACCATATCAGGCCGGCGTTCTTTACACACTGTGTAGAACGCAAGTTTCACACAATCGACAGGAGATCCATTGGCCGCATAAACTTCCAATCCTGGTTCTTTACGCACACAACGCAGTTCAATGTCCACATTACTGGTCACCGCACTCGACATGCCAGACTGTTGCACTTCTGGAGCGAGAACTATCACGTCAGCCAAAGGCATAACGGATTTCACCAGCAAGTCCAGGCCCTCGGCCTGCACACCATCGTCGTTAGAAATCAAGATTAAAGGACGTTGTTTTACCATAAGTGCATAATAGCGTAAATAACAATGCAAAAATACTAAATACAAGCATAAACAACAAAAAGAAAAACCGCCTCGCAACAATCCGTTAAGATTGTGCAGGGCGGCTTCCCAAATTTCAAATGATACAGAAGAGAATTCTATTATGAGTTGTAAGCAGTTTCTCCGTGTTCGTAGATATCCAAACCTTCTTCTTCAATTCGAGCAGGAACTCTAAGACCGTGAACTTTATCAATCACCTTGAACATCAAGAAACCGGTACCGAATGACCATGCAGCGTATACCAAGATACCCAAGCACTGTGCGCCAAGGAAGCCTGCGCCAAAACCGTAGCAGAGACCTTCTGAAGTAGAGAGCAAACCAGTGAGGAATGTACCAAGAACACCACAGCAGAGGTGAACTGAAGTAGCACCTACAGGGTCGTCGATGTGAAGTTTTTCATCAATGAATGATACTGCGTAAACAAGAACTACACCGCAAACGAGACCGATGATAGCAGCACCACCAAGAGATACACAGTCACAACCGTCGGTAATACCAACCAAACCAGCCAACACACCGTTGAGTGCAAGTGAGAGAGATGGTTTTCCGTAACGGAACCAGCTGATGAACAAAGCAGCAGCACCACCAGCACAAGCAGCCAAGTTAGTAGTCATAAACACATGGCTGATAGCCTCGCGGTTAACTTCGCCTGAAGCTGCAAGCTGTGAACCTGGGTTGAAACCGAACCAACCAAACCAAAGGATGAACACACCAAGTGCGCCAAGTGCGAGGTTGTGACCAGGAATAGCACGGCTCTTACCGTCTTTTCCATACTTACCGATACGAGGGCCAAGAACGATAGCACCAGCCAAAGCGATCCAACCACCTACAGAGTGAACAATTGTTGAGCCTGCGAAATCGTGGAATGTGGTACCGAATGTGCTCATCATAAAGCTATCGGCGTCACCGTTCATCAACCAACCACCACCCCAAGTCCAGTGACCTGCGATTGGGTAAATAACCAAACTGATGATTACGGAGTAAACCAAGTACATTGAGAACTTGGTACGCTCTGCCATTGCACCAGATACGATAGTGGCAGCAGTTGCACAGAATACGGTTTGGAAAATCAACACACCTTCTTTTGGAAGACCGCCAGGAGCCTCGAAGAAATCTAAGCTTCCGAAACTTGGAGCGCCGCAGAAAGAAGCAACATCGCCACCAAACATTAAGCCGAAACCAAACAACCAGAACAAGATAGAACCAAAAGAGAAGTCAACCAAGTTCTTTGTTAAGATGTTGGCAGTATTTTTAGTACGGGTGAAACCGGCTTCAACCAAGGCAAAACCAGGCTGCATGAAGAACACCAGCATAGCGCCTAAAATCATCCATACGGTATCGAGAGACACTGCAACATCGTCGGCAGTAATTGGTTTTCCATCTATTTCATAAACATCGGCAATAGCAGAACCGCCTGCCATAAGCGTCATCAAAATGACGGCCATCCATCGTTTCGATGGCATATATTTGCGAATCATATCCATAAATAATTTCTTTTGTGGTAATTTGTATCAATGTTCAATCAAGCCTTTTTTACTTTTGGGCATCATAAAGTGAAATATCACCTCTGTCGCCAGTTCTAATTCTGATGGCGTCTTCTACAGGGATCACCCAAATACGTCCGTCGCCAACATCACCAGTGCGAGCTGCCTTAACAATAGCCTGAACTGTTTTTTCAACATTTATATCACGTACCACAATAGATACGAGCACACGTTCAATAATACTGGTATCGTACATTACACCACGATAGATACGCGACTGCAACGATTTACCCATACCTCTTACGTCGTAGAACGAGAACCATTCGATGTCGGCCTCAAGTAAGGCGTCGCGTACATCATCGAATTTGGTTTTTCTGATAATGGCTTCAAGTTTCTTCATATCTGTATAATTTAATTTAGTCTTTGGAATTTGTTGACAATAGCATTAGAATGTGATACCAAATGCCAAGTAAGCCTGTTCTGAGTAAGGGTTAATCATACCCTGTGCATATACTGGAAGGCTGAAAGAAGGAGTGAACTGCAATTCTTTTGAAGCCTTAACAGAAAGGTTTACAATATTGAAGTTGTCTGAATAAACGCCCTCGAATGGAGTGAGACCTACAGCAAAATCCAAACCTACAGAACCGGCTTTAACAGGGTAACCAAGTTCAATATAGGTAGAGAACTGTTCATCACCTTCTGCGTCTTTATCGTTAACCAAGTTTACGTTAGCAGAAATGTTAAGAGCAAACTTGTTGCATACTTCACTGAAATCGAAACCTGCGTTTGCTTCCAAAATGTGGTTATCGTAGTTACCATATTTAGGGAAAGTGCCGTCTTCTTGACGAGCAGCGGCGCCACAATAGTCAGTCAAACCAATGGTGAAACCACTAACGGAATAAGATGCGGTCCAGTCAAATTCGTTAATACCATGCTGGAAGTCGGCTGAGCCCCAAACTCCGAGTGAGAAACCACCAACACTCATACTAACTGTAGGCTGAAAAGCTGCACCTGAAAGGTTTTGACCACGCCAAATGTAAGTGCTTACCAAATCTGCACCTGCGTCTACTTTAACTTTTGATTCTTTAGGAGCCTCTGTAGTTTCATCTTGTGCTAAAACGGGCTGTGCTAAAACGGCTGCAAAAGCCATTGCTAATGTAAAAACCTTCTTCATACCTAAAATAATTTTAATGTTATTCTTTTAAAATCTCTAACTTTCTGCAATAAATCATTTAAAATCAAAATCAAATTGATAGCAATCACACCAAATCAATCCTTTTTTGTTTACACTGCAAAGTTAGAGGGTTTTTATGTTGGAAAACATAATACGACCAGCTTTAGCCAAACTTTTTAGACTCTGCTTAAAAATACAGGGATATAACACAGATACGGATTTCAATTTGAAACTTAAAGGAAGGTTTTAATTACAATTAGGAACAGTCAAAACACATCACAAAACAGAAAAAAGGCACCAAAAGGTAGAAAATTCAAGCAATAGGACAAAAAAAACGCTCAAATCAATAAGAATTCGAGCATTTTAAAAGTAAACAGACAAATAAATGCATCAAAGGACATAACTTACCTGTTTGAAAAGGTAGAGTTTATGTTCTCCATTTTCCAATTCAAGTTCTAATTCTCCTGCAGGGTGAACAGCAATTATTCTAGCAGAAAAAAGGATTCCGTTTTCATCCTTATAAGGGTAATAACCAGATTTTCTATACAATACACGCATATAGTCGTCACGCAATTGACTCTCTTCTCCATTAGCCAATTGCATATAACGCATCATAAGACATTGACGAAATAAAACTGCGGCTTTTGACACGTCAAATTCCGTTTTAGTATAGTGGATAGCTGAAACAGGATTAAGAGGATAATCTGAAAAGTGCAATTGATTTAAGTTTATGCCTACACCTAAAACCACATAAGCAATTGACCTGCCAATCAGCATAGCCTCGTTAAGGGTACCACTAATTTTTTTATCACCCACATACACGTCGTTTGGCCATTTTACAGAAACATGGTCTAAACCAACAAATTTTGTCAGAAAATCAACAACAGCCAACGCACCTACCTGTGTTATGATAAATTGTCGGTCTGCAGGCAAAAAATCGGGAAACACAGCAATTGAAGCCAATAGGTTCTTTCCTTTTTCCGATTCCCAATGATTGCCAACCTGGCCTCTTCCTTTTGTTTGCTCGTCAGCATAAACCAACATGCCTTCAGGAATATTAGAGGAATCTTCTGACAAAAGTTTGAGTAGAACATCATTGGTCGATGTTACACTATCAAGATGTAGTATTGAATCCATAAATAGAAAGGCGGCTATGAGGCCGCCTTGTTATATTATTTTGAAGATTGTTGAACTTTAGACTGGAACACTTTTTCTCCCTTAGGCACATCATTAGTAACCCACACGTTACCACCAATGGTTGCACCTTCACCAATCGTAATACGTCCCAAAACAGTTGCATTACAATAAACGACAACATTATCTTCAACAATTGGGTGACGCGGAAGATCTTTAATAGGATTGCCATCAGCATCCAATGGGAAACTCTTCGCTCCCAAAGTAACGCCCTGATATAGTTTTACGTGATTACCAATAATTGCAGTTTCGCCAATAACCACACCAGTGCCATGGTCGATTGCGAAGTATTCGCCAATAGTCGCACCCGGATGAATATCGATACCAGTTTCTGAATGTGCCAGTTCTGAAATCATACGCGGAATAAGAGGAACTCCAAGTTTCAACAAAGCATGTGCAATACGATGATTAGACACCGCCTTTATTGTAGGATAGCACAAGATGATTTCACCAAAACTCTTTGCTGCAGGGTCACCGTTATAAGCAGCAACCACATCAGTCATCAAAACCGAGCGCATAGCAGGTAACTGACTGATGAAATCAGATGAAATCTGTCTTGCCTTCTCCTTCTTTTGTTCAAGTTCAGCCTCATCGGCATAACCGTCGAAACAAAGACCCGCTAAAACCTGTTCAGAAAGACAAGCATTCAAACGTTCAACATTAACACCTATATGGTACTTTAGGGTATTACTGTCTACGAAAGAATTGCCGAAATACCCAGGGAAAAGTATTTCTCGTGTCAACTCTACGATTTCAAGTAACGACGTTCCCGATGGGAAAGGAAGTCCATCGTTAGTATGATGATAAGCATTCTGTAACGATCCGAAATCAGACAAAGCATCAATAACGGATATCAGTTTTGCATCAATAGTTTTCTGTGTAGCCATAATTAGCATTTATATTACAACACAAAATTACAAAATTAGTCGGGGGCAAACAACAAAAAAGCACCCGACAGAGCCGAGTGCTTTTTATTAAAATTACCTAAACAGGTATTATTGACGCATCAAAGTAAAGTGACCTGTATAAGTCTTCTGCAATTCCTTGATTTCAACCTCGTACCAATAGTCGGTAGAAGGCATTACCTTACCATTGTAAGTGCCATCCCATCCTGATTCAGAACCAGAATACTGTGCCAACTTCTTACCCCAACGGTCGAAGATTGTTACTACGGCATTAGGATAAGCCTCGGTAAGAATTTCAGTTGAGAATACATCGTTTACACCGTCACCATTAGGTGAAAGGATTACAGGGAACTTGATACCTGGAGATACTACGCTGAATGTTGCAGCAGTTTTACAGCCAGCAGCATCTTCTACCAATACAGTATGCATACCGTAAGGGATATTATTGATAAGCGCATCGCTTGTCTTCACAGGTGTTACATCTTGAATGAAGTAAGTGTATGGAGTTGCACCACCACTAACCTGAATCTCGCGAGAGTGATACTTAACAGAGTCAACACTTACGATTTCTGGACTTTCAGAAACATATACTGACCAACTGTCTTCAGCAGAACATTCACCACGGGTCATTGCCACATTATATGTAGCAGAAGTTACAGGAGATACATATACAGCAGCAGAAGTTGCTACCTCAGGGAACTTCTCATCATCTTCAGATGTCCAAGAATAAGTTTCTGCATCGTATGAAGAAGCATCGATAGTTGCGATTGCCTTTTCACAGATAACTTCAGGAGCCTTAATCTCACCAGTCAAAGGACGGTCTACACGAACAGGAATGTGCTTAATGATTTCAGAACAGATGCTGTATGAAGCATGTATTACGAAATCTTTATAATAGCTGTTAACTGATTTTGACTCGTCAAATACAGGGTTAATTGAAATTGAATTACCATCATGACCTGAAACAATTGACTCATCGTCTTCCCAAGTAACCAAAGTACCAGAAGGAGTTACAGAAACAAGAGATACTTCAAAATCGTTTTCACCATCAGCACAGAGTTTCAAATCTGTTGGAAGTTCGATTTCTACAGGAGGAAGAACCTTCAAAGTCTTTGTGATAACTTCTTTCTGTTCTTCTGGTTCACCTTCACGATATATGAAATATACTTCATAAGTTGCATCAGAAGCAGGTTTCACATTCAAACGAAGTGAATTAGAAGTCCACTGCCAACCTTTTTCAATTTTTCTCTCCTCACTACCGATTTTTTCAATAATATACAATTGGCTTCCAGGGAAAATGAATGAACCGGTACCAGTTGTATCAATAATGAGTTCACGAGAGTCACTTGCACACATTTGATCGTCAAGTTCAACTTCAATCTTCAATCTTGCATCCTTTCTGATAAGAACAGAACCTTCAGCAGGACAGTAATTTTCGTCAGACAACTTAACATTCATTTTGTGGTCAGCAGTTACAGCTGAAATTGTAAGCGGATTACCGCTTGCAAAACTTACACCACCTTCAGACCATTCAATTGAAGAAGGAGTTCCTGCAGCAGGAACTGTAATTGACAAAGGAACAGTAACAGGGTCGCCATTGCGAACGATGTATTCCTTCTGAGCATCAAACTCAATATAAGGCTTAACCTTTACAGCCTTACCTTCGGCAATTTCGCCTTCAACGGTACAACCGCGGTTTGTAACCTTGTAAGTGTAAACACCATTGTTTGCAGGAGTAGCAGGTGAGTATGACAATGTTTTAGCAGTCTCACCAGTCAACTCTTTACCATCTTGGTACCATGCAATCTTATAGGTGTTTTCAGCACAAGCAATAGTCAATTCTGCCTTGAAGTCTTCGCCATCACAAACTTCAACAGCAGTGTTGGTTGGAACTACATTTACTGGAACATTAATAATCTTAATGTCGAAACCAGTTTTACAGTTATTCACATATTCAACGTGGTATGTTGCATTTTCAGGAGCAGCAATTGTGTAAGTAGCACCAGTTGCTACAAGACCACCTGCAAGCGACCAAGTGAAGTCACCATCAGACTTAACACCAGAAAGGTCAATTGTAATTGGATTTCCACAAGAGTAGAAAGTCAAACCTGCGTCGGTAACTGTCTCAATGGTTGAACCATCGTTTCCATCTTCTGAGAATGAAACATTACCTTCAACCGGTCCATCACCAATAGTGATAAGGTGGCTACCACCAGAAATGCCCACACAAGCACCTGCAGATGCAGTCAATGTGTAAGTGTAAGTGTTACCTGCAGGACCTGCAAGATTAGGAGTGTTATAAGTAACACTTGCAATTGGAGCAGGATCATCACCAGCACCAGCACTAGTCCACTTGAACATTGCCTGTGCGTCAGGATTGATTTCGCTATATTTTGCAGTCAATTCAATACCAGTGCCAGGACATGTAGTATTAGAGCCTTCAATCTCCAAGTCACGAATGTAGTGAACCTCAACATTAATTTCTGCCAAGTTTGAAATACATTCCTTACCTTGAACCTTGAAGTATGCCTGAGCATAGTAAGTACCAGATTTAGCAACCTGGGTTGGAGATGCCAATGGATTTGACTTTGATTCGTCAAGCCATGCCATTACCCAGTTTTGAGGAACTGCGTCAGTCCAAATTTCCTTGCTTGACAAGTCTACAGTTGCAGGTTCACAAACAGGAGATGGATTGTGAGTTACAAGAACTGGAGCAGCATATACAGTATCACAAACAGCAACCGCACGGCTAACTGCGCCAGAGCTCTTACTCTTCTGTGCTACATAATAAGTAAATACCTGTTTAGAAGAGCCATCGGTAATTGTGTTTGCAGGGAAAGGAGCGGTAGTTGATTCCAAAGCTTCCTTTTCTGCATTGCTCAACTCATTAGGATTGGTCTGACCATACCATACAAGTTCGTAATCAGATTCACTGTCGTTGCCAGTACCAGTTGTCTGGATGTTAGCAGTGAGAGCAGTTGATAATGCATCAGCGTCTTTTTCACAATATGCCACGTGGTTTGCAGTTGGCATTGGAGCAGAAGAAACAGTTACGAGAACCTTTGAGCGTTCGCTTTCGCAACCATTAGCATCTACTTGGCTTACATAGTATACAAACTCTACGTCTTCTGACTGGTTAGGGTCATAAGCAGGAGCAGGAGCAGATGGCAACTTATTGCCACTTGCGTCAAACCAATTCAAAGTGCAACCAGCATCAGGAGTAACAACAGCAGGGTTCTTTGTAAGAAGATCTACGAACTTACCACCATTGTCAGCAGCATCGCTCTTCAAATAGTTAACAGTAAGTTCACCCTTAGGAGCGTCAACTACAGTAACATTAACAGTAACACTTACAGGTTCACCCTTACATACTGCAGTAGGAGCAGTTGGAATTGTGTAAGTCTGTGTTACAGTATATACTGTAGATGTTGTGATTTCTACATTAGTGTTAGGAACAAGCTGAGCTTCTGTAAGAGTTGAACCGCTCTCGTTGGTCCAAATCATACCGTTTGCGTCTGCATAGATATAATTAGCCTCATCAGTAGCAAGTTTAACCATAGTAGCCACACTTGCAGGGTTAGCCTCACCCTTACAATAGGTAGTTTCAGGAACAAGAACTGTTGCAGGATCAACACCAACTACAGTCACATTGAAACTTGCCTTTTCACTTTCAGCCTTTGTTTCGGTGCTTGTTTGTGAAACATAGTAAGTGTATACACCAGGTGTAGTTTCAGAGAAATCAGGAGCAGTAGCGCTACCTGTACCCTTTGCAGCATCTTCAGTTGTGTACCAATTCAACAAGTAAGTCTCATTCAAACGAGTCACACGGCTTACAAGGTCAATCAACTCGCCCTTACAGATAACAGTATCGCGAGTATTTGGTTTAGGAGCGTCGTTGACGGTTACGGTAAAGTGAGTAGTGTCACTTTCACAACCATCTTCGCTTGTCTGACTTACATAATAAACATATGTACCAGGCACACTCTTATCTTGCTTTGGTGCAGTTGTTGAGCCATCGCTCAAATCTTTCTTAGTAAACCAATTGATTGTACAACCTGCAGAAGCAGTTGCACCTGGTTCTACTGTTTCAACACCAACTTCTTTTAACATTGAAAGGTCGTTAACCGCAGGAACTTCAGGAACTGCATTTACCTTAACTATTACGGTAGAGTCTTCGCTCAAGCAACCTGTTATAGCATCTTGAACCTGAATAGTGTAAGAATGTTCACCAGCGGTCAAAGCGGTCAAGTCAGCAGCGACAGCGGCTGCGGCTGCAGGACCTTCGCCCTTAAACTCATCGCCATTTTCATTCTTCAAACTATAAACTTTTACAGTTTTCAATTCAAAGAACTTACTAGCAATTTCCAAAACCTCATCTGCAGAAAGCTTGCCTTCGCAGAATGGATCTACTTCAATCAAAGGTACAGTAGGAACCTTGTTTGCCTTTACGATAACAGAGTCGATAACCCAGCAAGAGCTTGCTTCTGGCTTTTCGTGATCACGTATCTTCAAGTAATATTTCTGAGATGTACCTGCTGGAATATCTTCCCATGCGACTTCAATAGATGAAGAAGTTGCTTCCTCATCTGCTTTTATTGCATCAGCATCAAGCATTGTAGGTTTCTTGAACCAAAGAATATCAAAAGATGCTGTTGGTTCAGCAGCCTTTGCAATTTTATCAACACTTAATGTTGTGCTACCGGTTTCCTTACAAAGGGAGATTGTATCGTTTTCGGCCTCAACAGTTGAAGCAATCTTTATAATACCATCAGGCTGGTTACATGGAGGGCAACCATATTTTGCAGTCAACTTAATACGTCCACAGTCGTAATCGGTCAATTTACCGAACAATACGTTTGCATAACACAACTTGTCAGAACCATTAGACTGTGATGTATAAGAGTTAGCAGTTGCACCAAATGCAAAAATACCAAACTCTTCAGAGTCGATAATAGGACTTGTGAACTCAGGAGAATTCTGCTTTGTTTTAGGAGCATCGAAATTGTACAATGTACAGTTTCCAGTCAACGCCATACCTATAATGTAACGAACACCACGAGCAGGGCTTCCTGGCAGACGTACATCGCATTTTACTGTACATACATTAGGACCGGCATCGTCAATTGTAAATGTCTGCGCCTTTCCTTTCCAGAACACATCACCCACAACATACATACCATTGGTATTCTTGGCTGCCAAATATACTGTTGGAGTTACAGAAATTGAAGCCGAACCAGAATAGCTCTTAGCTGCAATGTCGAAAGATTTCAAATCGGCGTCTGCATAAGCGTCAATCATCAAACCATATGATTGGAAAGAGCCACCTGTTTTAAATGAAGAACCCTTTGAATCCTTGAACAAGTAGGTTTCGAATGAAGATATATCCTCAATCCAAACGGTGTAAGTTGTATCTTTACTTTCTTCGTCTTTGTTATCGTGAACTTCTGTCTTACCGATTTTATCACCAGTTACACAGAACTTAACAGGAGCACCACCTCCGGTTGAATTGAAAACATCGAGAGTATCTTTGCTGTCTTCTGTAGAGAACGCTGCAAATGTAGTCTTCTGATCAGCCTTGTAGAAGTCTGAGTTTACAGAGAACTCATAACAAATTACATCTGATGCAGAAGGAGACAAAGGTTCTGCGACACAGTTCATTGAAGTTATCACAGTATCAACAGGCATTGCCATATCTTCTACTGTAATTGTTGTAGAGTCAGGATCACAAGCATCACAAGGGATGTTTGCACCAATATATTCAACTTTTACTTTATACTTACCAGGTTCGGTAATCATAATTGAGCTCTTGTTGAACTTATCAGCAAGACGATCAGCCTTTGGATCGGTCTTTTTAGATGTATTCAAAAGCTTATCATTATACCACCAGGTGATAAAATAACGTTCTTCCTTTCCTTTTGGCACTACATAACCACAGTCCAACTCAATTTCTTCACCCGGACACTTGATTCGGTCAATCATGAAGACTGTTGGACAGTTATCCTGAATTTCACAAGGGATTGTAGTAAGTTTAGTCAAACAAGTGTAAGACTTTACGGCAGAGTTACCAGTACCAGCCTGGCCCAAATCATTCAAGCCCCAAACATAGTATTCGTCTTTATCATTAACCATAAAGTCGAAGTTATCACCACGAGAAATGCTTACTGCATTATCTACCAATGGGCCTGGTTTTCCGCTTGCGTCACAATAACGGGCAAGAACAGGCAACACACCTTGAGCACCCGAAGCCCATGTCGTACCAGTTTTTGCGTCAACAGGAGCCACACCTCCGTTTCCATCGTCACATCCCCAATATACGAGGTAACCTTCTTTTGTAACCGCAGCACCGTGACCACGGCCACCAATAACCTCCTTCACATCGGTAAGGTATTCTTCACCAGAAATAGTAGAATACTCACCTGAGCTAACTTTCAATGCGCTATAGTGAGTAAGACCCTGTTTCTGCTGACCGGTTGAGCCTCCCCAACCACCATTACCCCAAGACCAAACATAACCGTCACCAGTAACTGCGAAACCGCAAACGTCACCAGCGGCTGACATTCGGATATCAGTCAATGGAGTTCCATCTTCTTCTTTAAGGACAGGAACAGCATACTTAACAGCAGTCTCTGACTGACCGTTCCAAGGGCCAATACCATACAGACTACCGTCTGCTGTACGAATCAAACAGTTATCGTCACCACCAGAAATATGGGTAACATTGGTCAAATCTTTACCATCCTTTGTCTTGATATAAGAAGGTTCTGCAGCAGCAGCGCCAGTCTTTGCATTCCATGCGCCCTTACCCCAACCAACGACACGACCATCCTTCATGATAGCGAAACCTGAGTTGGTAGACGCAGCAATATAGGTTACACCACCGAGGTAATCACCACCAGGCTTACCATCAACTGTATAACCTTCCGTTTCGCCCTTTAAAACAGGCATCGGAAATTTAATTACATTTCCTGCACTTGCGCCCTGTCCACAGCCAGACTGTTGGTTATCACCCCAACCGTAAACTACTTTATAGCAAGACAACGCCAAGTTAAATGCACCTGAACCAGACGTTACCATACTGAATGTAAGACCGTCAGTCTTCACACGACTTGGTTTGTAAACAACGTCAGCCGAAGCCTGAGCACCATCTTCTCCATCCGGGTCAATACCCAAAAGCGGACCTCCAATAGTCTTGTCCATATTGTTACCCCAAGTGTAAAGGTAACCCTGAGCACAAATAATGAGGCCGTGATCATTACCTCCAGAGATTGTTTTACTCTGGGAGAACGCATTTCCCGCCATCAACGTTAGGAGGGACACTGCTGATACTAAGCGTTTTATCATAATAATAATTTTTATTCTGCCCTATTATAGAATATATTAAGTATGCAAATATAAAAAACGAATAGCAAAACGTAAAACAAACCCTGAAAACAATACCATCTACCAATAATAAGAGACTGCAACAAATTCAAATTCACAACAATCATTAGGCATCACAAACAAAAAAGAGCACCGAAAGATGCTCTTCTTAATCTTTATTTATACAAAATTACTCCAATTCCAATTCATCATTCTCGTCTTTCTTATACAAGGATGAAAGAACTGCCAGGAATTTGCTAACCTGCGAAACAGCGGCCATCGTACCTTCTGAAATTTCACGTTTTTGCAATCGGAGCAACAGTATTTCATACATCATATTCAATGCCAACTCCACATCATTCACTTCTGCCGAAGCCCCCGATTTCTGTCTGAATTCAACTAAGCAAGGCAATAAGTTAAAGAACAACACATTATAATCAACGTGTTTGGGCGACTTTAGCAAAGCCAAATGCAATTCGTCCATATCGTTGACAACATTCTTTATTATCTGGATGTGTCCTTTCTCTGCAACATGCTCTTCCTGCATCATGTTTATCAAGTCAGAATACCATGTGCGCATTTGCTGCTTCACATCTGCAGGCTGGCCAAATTGGTCTATGATAGAGGTCTGAAGAGTTTCAATATTAAACAGGCTGGCCCGAATCAAATCTTCCACTTGCCACATATATAATACGTACTCCGCTATATTCTCTTTCTTTTTCTGGTGTGCAATTATCATAGTACAAACTTAAAAATCTTGTAACTCACCTTCATCGTTTATCCAAAAACTGCTTGTTGGACAAGAATAAACATAGTCACCAACTTTCTCATCCCATGAGCGTTGGAAGACAGGATTACGGAAAAATGCCCCGTCGAGTCCTATAACGCCCCAACGTTCGTTGCCCGTCAGCAAGCCTACTGCAGCATCATCGGTAGAAGCTGCCAATGAACCAGAAGGAAGGACAACCGCTGCGACACGTCCCTTAAACCGCGTGGCGGCAAAAAAAGAAGGTTGAATCTGTATATCTCCCATCATATTGGCGAAACCAATCAAACCGTCATCGCCAACAATCCTAATCATTCCATTAAAAAACTCATCAGGGCGCGTAGATCCGGGCTGCACATAAACACGGCCCACAACAGCACCTTCTGGTGCCACCAACAGCCATTTGCCGTCTTCGCCCTCCACCACTTTTGCCAGTTTTTTCTTACTCTCCTTGGTTTCCGACTGTGATGTAGTGGATACAGAAGCTTGTTTTGTTGTGCCGCAACCACTCATCACGACTATCAACAACGAGCATAGAAGAATTTTATACATAATTAATAGGCGTTCTCCTCGCCCTTTATCATATTCCAAACGGTCAAGAAAATAATATGGAGATCTAAACCAAAAGACCAGTTTTCAATATACCAAACATCACGTTTCACGCGGCCTTCCATTTGCTCCAAAGTTTGAGTTTCACCTCGGAATCCAGTCACCTGAGCCCAGCCTGTAATACCAGGCTTCGCCCAATGGCGCAACATATACTTGTCTATTAAAGCAGAGTACATTTCTGTATGCTTCAGCATATGCGGACGCGGACCAACGATGCTCATATCTCCAATGAACACATTAATGAACTGCGGCATTTCGTCAAGATTGGTCTTTCTCATAAACGCACCAATTTTAGAAACACGAGCGTCATTTTTTGTGGCTTGTACCGTATCAGCATCTTTGTTCACATGCATTGAACGGAATTTTATACAATAGAAATCTCTACCATTTTCACCAGTTCTTTTCTGACGGAAGAAGATTGGGCCTGGAGATGTCAACTTGATGATTATGCCCAACACAATAAACAAGATAGGGAATATAGTCACCAAGAACAATCCAGAGAAAACGACATCAAAAAGTCGTTTAGCCAAACGGTTTCCGAATTTATGCAGAGGTTCCAAGCGAAGAGAAACCAACGGAATCTCTTCTAAGAAAGACAGTTCAACTTTCTTTTCGATGAAGCGTCTGAAATCAGGAACAATCAAACAGCGCACAAAGTTCTGCTCTGCATAACGGATTATTTCCACCGCTTTACGATCGTCACCTGCAGGCAACGCGCAATATACGACGTGGACATCATGGTCTGCAATGAACTTCGTAGCGTCTGCCAAACTACCCTTCACCAATTCTGCTGGCACTTTATAGTCTTCTGGCGCTCTATCATCAAAAAAGCCCATAAATTTATAGCCATAAGAAATGTTCGTCACCAACTGGCTGTAAACCTGGCTTGCGATACTACCGGCACCTAAAACAACAACACGTTTAGTGTTACCGCCATGACTTCTATACGACTTTAGCATTATGCGAAGGAATACTCGCCAGACCGACAGTGCGGCAAACAACCATACAGAATAAATAGCGAAAAAAGTGATCGATATATCAATTCTAAGCAGATACAATGCAAATAGCATTATTACGAATAATATGCCGCTAATTTTCATTGTATTCTTCAAAATACTTTCAATAAACACCGAGCGTTTATCAAGTACGATACCAACCCAGGAAAGAGCCAACAGATAAGACAAATTCGCTATAATAAAGACTGTGCGAACACGGTCATCGTATAGTTCTGTCCCCGACAACGCATGCATTGCGTTAGGGAACAGGTACATCAATAGGTGCAAAAAAGAGTTGACTATAAAGACCTCGCCTATAGCCACCCCCGCTTTTATATACAGACTATCGTAATCGTGAAAATTTTTCATTTTAAATCCTCTTTATAACGTCTCGCCAAAAAGTCACCTTTCAGCCAAACAAATAAAAAGACGGAGCCTCACAGAAGACTCGCCTGAAAATAGTTAAACGAGTACAAAGATAAGAAAAAAGCCTCACCAAGAATGCTTTCAAACGAATAAATCAGAAAACTTTTTACGCTTTATGTTCAGTGTATTCCACGAAGGTCCTGACCTCCTCTGCCACCCAACGGAATTGCATATTATCGGAAGATGACAATTTGTCTACAATTGCAACCACCTTCGCGTTCTGACTGTCAAAAATGCCCAATTGTTTAAGGTAGTTAGACACCGCTTTGGCAAGGGTTGGCCGGCATTTCGACAAGTCCATTTCAACCTTGCTACATAAAGAGTCAGAAAAAGACGGCACAGTTGTGTCATTCTCCAACAAACGGGCCGCCAAAAGATACGCCGTTTCCATCGCATACTTGCCTTCACTTTCGGCACACACAGGAACGAGTTCATTCGCATATGGCAACTTGCACAACATATCCCTACAGGCAAATTCAACCAATTCCAGTTCCTGCATATCCGCAACAAGCGAGCAAGCCTCCTCCTTCTCAACTTCCTCTATCGGGAAAAGCAGCAGTGCGATCAACATAGTTTCCCGGTCACCGATCTTCCACAAACATTTTGCGAGTTTTTTATTCGGCGGGTATTGGTTGGCTATTTTTCGCAACGATGTGTAAGGAACACCATAGTTCTTTTTATAGGCCATTTGTCCCATGCTACGAGCCGCTATACCGTTTTGTTCTCCTTGAATGGCCAATTTTATTTGGTCAAGTTCATTTTTCAACTCTGCATCAAAAGGGAAGAAGACACGTTCCATAAAAGTTTAGCTATATTTTTTGCGCAAAATTACACCTTTACACAAACAGATGCAACCCTCAAACACAATGTCTCAATCTCAAACAAAATGTAATTAGCTAAAGCAAAGCACATTCACAAAAAAGTGAGAAAAATATAGCAACGAATGTTGCACGGTTCGCAAAAAGTATATACCTTTGCATCGCAAAACAAAAATGGTGGGATTAGCTCAGTTGGTTAGAGCGTCGGATTGTGGTCCCGAAGGTCGAGGGTTCGATCCCCTTATCCCACCCTTTTAAAAGTTTCCAAGCGTCATTCGTAAGATTGGCGCTTTTTTTATGCCTTTTTATTATGTTTGGTCCGACATTTGTAATAAGTTTGTAAAAGGAGGTAGATAAAAACCTCAACTATTATTGCTATTTTTGTATAACAACTTAAAACAAGTTATTAGAAAAATGACAAAAGTTCTCATTATCGGGGCTGGCGGTGTTGCAACCGTAGCTGCCCACAAAGTGGCACAGAACCACGACGTGTTTACTGACATTGTAATTGCGAGCCGTACAAAGAGCAAGTGCGACAAGCTGGCGGCCGACATCCTGAAACGCGAGAATGTAAAAGTTGAAACCGACCAGGTTGACGCTGACAGCGTGCCAGAATTGGTTGCCCTCCTAAAAAAGCACAAGCCTGAATTGGTTATGAACTTGGCGCTCCCATACCAGGACCTCACCATCATGGATGCGTGTCTTGAATGTGGTGTCAACTATCTCGACACTGCCAACTACGAGCCTAAAGACGAGGCTCATTTCGAATACAGCTGGCAGTGGGCTTACAAAGAAAAATTCGAGAAGGCTGGTTTGACCGCCATCTTGGGTTGTGGTTTCGACCCAGGCGTAAGTGGTGTCTACACCGCTTATGCGGCTAAGCACCATTTCGACGAAATCGAATACCTCGACATTGTAGACTGCAATGCGGGTAACCACCATAAGGCATTTGCAACAAACTTCAACCCAGAAATCAACATTCGCGAAATCACGCAAAAGGGACGTTATTGGCAAGATGGCGAATGGGTTCAGACTGGCGCTCTTGAAATTCACAAGGCTCTCACCTACCCTAACATCGGCCCACGCGAAAGTTATTTGATGTACCACGAAGAGTTGGAAAGTTTGGTCAAGAACTTCCCTACCATCAAGCGAGCACGCTTCTGGATGACCTTCGGTCAAGAATACCTCACCCACTTGCGCGTTATCCAAGACATCGGTATGGCACGCATCGACGAGGTCGACTACAACGGCGTAAAGATTGTTCCTCTCCAGTTCTTGAAAGCCGTTCTTCCTAACCCACAGGATCTTGGCGAGAACTACGAAGGTGAAACCAGCATTGGTTGCCGCATCCGTGGTAAGAAAGACGGTAAAGAACTTACCTACTACGTATACAACAACTGCAGTCACCAGGAGGCATACAAGGAAACTGGCATGCAGGGCGTTAGTTACACTACCGGTGTTCCAGCAATGATTGGTGCGCTTATGTTCGCTAAAGGATTATGGAAGAAGGCTGGCGTATGGAACGTTGAAGAATTCGATCCAGATCCATTCATGGTTGAGTTGAACAAGCAGGGATTGCCTTGGCATGAAGTCATGAACGGCGATTTAGAGTTGTAAAAAACACATTAGGTTACACTTATAAGGGTGCGTCAATTTGTTGGCGCACCCTATTTTTTACCACCTAGAAAAGTCTAATTTGTTTTCTACCACTATTTTTCGTACTTTTGCAAAACTTTTTGAGACAGCGCGCCTTTTTAGTGTGCGGGGGCCGTTCCAACGATGCTTGAATGGAACGGAATGGGGCAATAAAGTTTCCCCCTATTTAGAATTTTTGTTACTACATCTTCATTTGGTCATTGGCTAAGAGTTTAGGATTTGTGATGACGAGAATCGCATTGAGTAGGTACACGCTGTTACATTATCCAAACATTTTAAAATTACACAATGGCAACATTTGAAGAACTCGGCTTGCGCGAAGAATTATTGCACGCCGTAAAGGATTTGGGATTTAGCGAAGCTATGCCTATCCAGGAAAAAACAATCCCTTTCCTTCTTAACCAAAGCGAGACCAGCGACCTTGTCGCTCTCGCACAGACTGGTACTGGTAAGACTGCCGCTTTCGGTCTGCCAACCTTACACCTTACCGATGAAACAAAACATCAAATCCAGACTCTCGTTCTTTCTCCAACTCGCGAACTCTGCATTCAGATTGCCAGCGATTTGAAGAACTACTCTAAATACATGAATGGCATGAAGGTGGTTGCTGTTTATGGTGGCGAAAGCATCGTAAACCAGTTCCGCCAACTTGACGTACAACCACAGGTTTTGGTTGCCACTCCAGGCCGACTTATCGACTTGATAGACCGCAACAAAGTGGATTTGAGCGAAATGAAGACCCTCATCCTCGACGAGGCAGACGAGATGTTGAACATGGGCTTCAAAGACGACATCGAACGTATTTTGGAAGAGACTCCAGAAGAACGCCGTACACTCCTCTTCTCTGCAACCATGCCGAAAGAGATTGCCAACATCGCAAAGAAGTACATGAAAGACAGCACCGAACTTGCTGTCGGAAAGAAGAACTCAGGCTCTGAAAACGTTAAACATGTTTACTACGTGGTGCAAACAAAAGACCGCTACGCCGCATTGAAGCGTATTGTAGACATGAACCCCGATATCTACTCTATCATTTTCTGCCGTACCCGTCAGGAAACCAAAGACGTGGCAGACTTGTTGATGCACGACGGTTATAATGCTGATGCTCTGCACGGCGACCTTACCCAGGCCCAGCGCGACTACGTTATGCAGCGTTTCCGCGACCGCACGCTCCAAATTTTGGTAGCAACCGACGTTGCCGCTCGTGGTTTGGACGTAAGCGACTTGACTCACGTCATCAACTACAACCTTCCAGACGACATTGAAAGTTACACCCACCGAAGCGGCCGTACTGGCCGTGCCAACAAGACGGGTGTATCTATCGCCATTATACAGCCTCGCGAAAAAGGCCGCATCCGCGACATCGAACGTATCATTAACAAGAAGTTCGAAAAGGAAAAGGTTCCAACAGGTCCTGAAGTTTGTAAGATTCAGTTGGCAGCCCTTTTCGAGCGCCTTCGCAATGTAGAAGTTAACGACGAACAGATTGCTCCATTCGCAAACCTCATTGCCGAAGAAACGGGAAAAATGGACCAGGATACTTTCATCCGCCATTTCGTTGCTATGGAATTCAACCGCTTCCTGAAGTACTACGATGGTTCTGTTGACCTAAACGTACCTGAACGCGAAGACCGCAAACGCGGCGAACGCCGTGGCGATGGTGAGAGCAGAGGCGAACGCAGACGCAGAGGTGGAGACCGTATCCGTTTGAAGATTAACAGAGGACGCGACGACCAGTTCGGTCCGAAGAACGTGCTTGGCCTCATCAACGACGCTACCAACGACCGCGATATTGAAGTTCACGGCATTGAAATAACAGGACGCTACTCGTTCTTCGATGTATTCAAGGAAGACGCTCCACGCATTATGCAGGCTTTCCAAGACACCTACGATGACATTGCTATCGCTGAAGCTACCGGTTCAAGAAAATTTGACCGCGATGGTGGACGTGATGGAGGTCGCAGAGGAGGAGACCGTGGCGAACGCAGAGACCGCGACCGCGGAGGCGACTGGGGTGGCCGACGCAGAGACAGGGGTGAAAGAGGCGACAGAGGCGGTGACCGCGAACGTTTCAGCCACAACTCAGAACATCACAACCGCAGTTTCCGCAGAAACAAGTAATAGAAGTTTATGGCGGAAGATACCTACAAGACCATTAAAGCGCTTGGCGAAGGCCTTTACAAAGAGAAAGGCAGCCGCTTTATTGCTTACGCCTATCCCGTTGCCACAACCGACGAGATTAAGACGCTTGTAGATGCCAAAAAGAAGGAATACCACGATGCGAGGCACGTCTGCTACGCCTACCGCATCAATCCCGCCAAAATCGAATTCAGAGGGGTTGACGATGGCGAGCCAAGCGGCACGGCAGGGCGCCCCATGCTGGGTTGCCTGCAAAGTCAGGAATTAGTGAATGTACTGCTTATTGTTGTCCGATACTTCGGCGGTATTAAACTGGGTACAAGCGGACTCATCAACGCCTATAAACTGGCCAGCGAGGACGCACTACTCCACTGCGAAGTGGAAGAGCGCACTATTGATGCCGTCTTCAACATTCAATTCGATTATCTTTACCTGAATGATGTGATGCGCATCACCAAAGATTTGAAACCGACTGTATTGAGCCAAAATTTCGATTTGGACTGCAAAATGTCGCTACAAATCCGTATGCAACAAGCCGACATCCTTAGGGAAAGACTTGAAAAAGTGCAGACACTGAAGATAGAGGACTGACAAACCCACTAATAGCGAAAGGGGCCGTATCTGAACGATACGACCCCTTTTCGTTTTTTAATCTTTAGGATGTAGAATATATCTGACTTGTCCCTTCTGCCTTTCTTCCGAAGAGGGTGACGAGTTAAATATAAGTTTCCGTGCAGCTGCAATGTGGGCTTTGGCCAACCATCTGGCAGTATGTTTCCTTTCCGCAATAACAGAAGTGGAATCTAATTCTGCAAGACCACCTTACCTTTTCTATCAATCTCTATATTGACAACAATGTCTGCGCTATCCATAGCACTCACGTACGGACGATAAAAAGAACCCACCACACACCTGCCTTCTGCAATTGTGCAACTTTGCGAGACGGCCGATGCTGAAATCTTGTAAATAAGCACCTTTTCTACTGAAAAGACTGCAGCAGGGAGGAATATGCAGTATAAAAGCAGGAATAATCGTTTCATATAAAAATCAATTGTCGACAACTAAAGATAGTGACATCTCTAAAAAAACAAAAAAAGGACACCTCCATTTAGAAGTGTCCTTATTTCTATTGTTTAAGCGGATTACTGTTCCGATGTTTTTTCTTTTTCGCGTTCTAAAGCAGAAAGAATAGCATGAGAAAATTGGTCGGCACAACTTGTAGTTCTATGACCACATGTGTTTCCAGCCAAAGTTTCAGCAATCTCTTTTGCGTCCTTGCCTTCAGCCAAGCGGCCTATAGCCTTGAGGTTACCGTTGCAACCGCCAAAGAATTCCACATTATGGAGTTTACCCTCCTCATCGATGTTGAAGCGAATAAGCTGGGCGCAAACGCCGCCATCGGTCTTATATTGGTAATTTCCCATAATTTATTCGTTTAATAAGAACTGCTTAAAGGTTGCGAAGTCCTTTGAGAGTTCAATACTCTTCTTTTCTCCACGCATAAAGGCCTGAAGTTTTGCAGGAATCTCGATAGGGCCAACAATTGGTTCAACAGTATCCTTAAACTTGGCAGGATGAGCAGTTTCCAAGAACACGCCTACTTCGCCTTCCTTCAAATTATCAGCAACAGCCTGATAACCTACCGCACCATGAGGGTCGAGCAAGTATTTGTGAGTGTCGAACACCTGCTTGATGGTTGCGCGAATCTGGTCGTCGTTATAAGTGCAACCCGAAATTTCAGCACAGATATCCTTATGTGAGTTCTTATAAAGATCGAGGATACGAGCGAAGTTACTTGGAGCACCTACGTCCATAGCGTTTGCGATGGTCTGTACAGACGGACGTGGATTATATTCGCCAGTCAACAAATACTGGTAGAAGATATCGTTGCGGTTGTTAGCGGCAATAAAGCGTGCGATAGGCAATCCCATACGCTTGCCGAACAAACCAGCGGTAATGTTACCGAAGTTACCACTAGGGACGCAAATAACAGCGTTCTTTTCTTTACCCAACTTCTTCAACTGCGCGTAAGCGTAGAAATAGTAGAATGCCTGAGGCAAGAAACGAGCGACATTAATTGAGTTTGCACTAGTCAAATTCATGTGCTTGTTGAGGTCGGCATCCATGAAAGCAGACTTAACCAAAGCCTGGCAATCGTCGAACACACCGTCAATTTCAAGTGCGGTAATGTTCTGGCCAAGGGTGGTAAACTGGCATTCCTGAATAGGGCTTACCTTACCCTTCGGATAAAGCACATAAACATGAATACCCTCTACGCCTAAGAAACCGTTAGCAACAGCACTACCAGTATCGCCTGAAGTTGCCACCAACACATTTACCTGTTTCTGTCCCTGCTTGCGAATGAAGTAACCCAACAAACGAGACATAAAACGGCCACCAACGTCCTTAAATGCCAATGTTGGTCCGTGGAACAATTCCAAACTATAAATGTTATCGTTAACATGTACTAACGGAACATCGAAACTGAGTGTATCGTAAACAATCTGCTTCAATGCAGTTTCTTCTACATCTTCACCAAAGAAAGCCTTTGCCACCTCGAACGCAATTTCCTGGAACGAGAGATTCTGGATATTCTCGAAGAAAGAATCAGGCAGACGCTTAATCTGCTTTGGCATAAACAAACCCTTGTCAGCTGCAAGGCCCTTTACAACGGCTTCCTGCAAAGACACTTCTGGAGTCTGTCCGTTCGTGCTATAATATTGCATAATAATGTTTGTTTTATCTACTTTTATTTAGTGTACAAAGATAGGCCTTTAGGGCGGATTTTGCAAAAAAGAGGCACACGGCTTCGCCTACTATAAAAACAAAATAGCCCGGTGCTACGCACCAGGCTATTATACTGTTAATTTATAACCTAATTAGTAAGACATTTTAGGTTCGAGTTCCTTTGCCTGAGCAATCATTCTTTCTACTTCAGAAAGAGCAGGTACACGACCACAAATGTGTTTCTGTTCGTTTACTTCTTCCAATTTAGGCTGAAGGTTTGCAGCAACACGGTTACGGAATTCCTTAACAGTGTCAACACCTGCAGCTTCCAAAAGTTCTGCGAACTGACCACCGACGCCATTAATACGCATAAGGTCTGCGTGGTTTGTCCAAGTAAGAATCAACTTTTCGCTGATGCCAGTTTCTTCTGCCAACTTTGTACGGCCAGACTTCTTAGCGCAGTTTTCCAAAAGTGCTTCTACAGTCTTAATACCAGCAGCAATCAACTTTTCTGCATATACAGGACCAATACCTTCGATTTCTTCAATTTTGTAAGACATATTCAATTTAGATTTAAAGTTATTTATACTACAAATATAAAGAAACCTTTCAAAAAAGCAAATGATTACATAAAAACTTATACGAGAATTAATCTCCTAACATTGTTCTTCCTTGCCACAGATCGACAACCCGCTGTCCGTCTTCGAATTCAGAAAAAATCATATAGCAGTCTGTTTTAGCATTGTAATAGGTACTTTTTACCCCTTTTTCTTCTTTATTGCGGATCTTCTTTTTATAAACGTACCCATTATCAAGCGCATCTTTTTGGAATCGCTTGAAGCCTTTTTGTGTAGCGAACATCACCTGATAGTGGCACAAGCGCTTGCTATATCCATCATAAACCAGGCGTATATATGAGAATAACTGGTTTCTACGAACTTTCCACGCCTTTTTTCCCTCATCGTAAACGGCTGTGTTAGAGAAGGCCACTTCGTGCAAGTGGTATTTTCGCCACCCTTTTTGGTCTACATCTTGTCCGTAAGCCAGTTTGTAACCATTACCATTTAAAACCTTCGATGCGTAAAGAGCAGTCGCATGTGCCCGTATACTATCAATCATAGCAAATGTAACATCTTCTTTTGGTTGTGTCACAACCTTGGCCACGGGTTGTACCTCGGTGCTCAAACTATCTTTTGTTTGTGCCATTGTAGCCGAAGCGACCAACGACAACAAGAATATTCCTATTTGTTTTTTCATACTTAATGTGTTTTTTGCAAATCAGTACAAAAATCAGACCATTTCGCAAACCCTTTTCAAAACGTATATTTCATTCGAAGTGGTTTCATCGTTTGCCATATGTTCCACCACTTTAAAGCCGTTTTGTTCCGCAATTGCCGTAATACGTTCAAATGAGGTAAAGAATAATTGTCCTTCTGTTTTGTTGAAACGCAAAATCTTTGTTGAGAATATTTCCGTCCACTTTGTCACCTTCTGTCCCTCTTCGTTCGAACTGTTACCATCGCGAATAATAATCCGTCCTTCAGGCAACAAGCGTTGCATACAGCGTTCAATTAGCTGTTGTTGTTTCTCGTAAGGCATATAGTGCAACATATCGTTCAACAAGAACACATCCGACTCTGGAAGTTCAGCCTCTAAAGCATTGCATGAGCTGAAGTCTATTCTATCGTTTTTCGAGAAACAGTGGTTTGCCACAGCAATCTTCTCATCATCGTAGTCAATGCCTTTCACCACTCGTTTTGACGACATAAACATCAGCATATAGTCGAGGAACCCGTAACCACAACCAATGTCTGTTATGCGGGCGTTTTTTGGCACCATTTCGTTAAATAGTTTGTAGTTGTTTTCCAACTTCACTTTTACGCGCATATACCATTCGGTAACAGGGCCCTTATAGATATAGTTTTGGAACAAATGGTTCACGTAATACCTGTTGTCAGTATTTACGAAATCCTCCATTTGTCGGTCATATTCCTCTTTAAACCATTTGTGTATCGCCTTTCTGCGCTCACGGTAGGTTGTTCCCCACGAAAGGTCATCCTTCTTAATAATTGGCATCAACGTTTGCACGCAGTCTGTAGGAGCCACAAAGAACATATCGCCCTTTGCCACACACATGCCATTACCTAACATAACAATCGGCAAGATGTCTAAATCTAATTTTTCAGCCAGATAGAACGCACCGTCGTAGAAATGGCCAACTTGCAATTTCTCATCACAACGGTGACCTTCTGGGAAGATCAGAATTGAATACCCTTCTTTCACCCTCTCGCGCAAAGGCTCCACCATGTTTTCATAACCGTCGGACGAACTACAAGACTGGTAGAAATAATTAATTGGGCCTAACAAGAAGTTGCTTTTCACCCCTGCCTTCACGACTGGCACCAATTTAGTCGTATAAGCCATCAACTGAAGCATATCGACGATTGACTGGTGGTTGGCTATCACCATCACAGGCCGTTCGAAGTTAAAGTCAGCCTTATTCACATAAGTACGTTTGTCTATACGGCATGCCATTACCAAACGGCATCCCCACATCACCAACAAACGGAACCAGTGGAACTTGCGTTTGAACGGCAAAAGGAAGAAGATTGGCGTCAGCAAGACCAATATAAACGACAAGAAAACGAACAACAATAATGGGAACATTGTAAAGACGCGCATAAGCGTCCATGGAGCCTTCCCCTTATTGGTTCTGCTCGTGACAAAAAAGCGCCAAAGCAAAGGTTGGATGGTATATGCGATCAGAACCACCGCAAGCATACCAATCACCGATGTTTGTGCCACACTCAACAGCGACGGATGTTTGGCAAAGAACAAAGCACCCATACCCACCACCGTGGTAAACGCGGAAAACGCAATGGCCGTCTTATGTTCAGCCAGCATCGGCTTTCCCGTTCTGTATTCCGACAACAGGCCATCGGTAATGAAGATACTGAAATCGTCGCCAGTTCCAAATATGAATGTAGAAATAATAACACTGACTATGTTGAACTGCAATCCGAACAATGCCATTACACCCAATATGATGAACCAACTTAAGGCCATTGGCAAGAACGACATCAACGCCAGTTCGAAACGGCCATACGACACCAACAAAGCAATAAACACTATAAGCGACGACACCAACAACACGAAATTAAAATCGTCGGTTGTCGCTTCCACAAATTGCGACATAAAGTGCGGTTTGTCTAAAATGACAACACCTTCTTTATTCTCAAACGCCGCATAGGCGGCTGTCTTCTGTTCTTCGGTCAGAGAGACTTGGGCTATCGCCATCGACAAACCTTCTTCCGAGGTCAAGAAATCACCTAAAACCGGTTCTTTCGAGAAATCAACCACCTTGTATTCTCGTTTCAAGAGTTCTTCGAACGAAGTGAAGGTCTCGTCTGTAAAGCCATAGGCAGCACCATACTTCGCCACGTTTTTGCATACTTGCGAAACACGTTCGGGAGTCCAGTACGATTTCCACAACTGCAAACGGCGCTCTTGGGTTGCTGCATCCAACAATAAAGAGCGAGCAGACGAATATTGTCGAATGCCACCTGCAATCTGAAGGCTATCGAGTGTTTTACTCATTCCCCTGTATTGGTCTATGGCATTGTTGGCATCGTCGGCAACAGCAATAAAGTAAACCGATTTGCCACTACGCTGGAAGGTTGAGTCTAACAACTGCTGCGCTTTGTCGAATTTTGCAGGCTGATACCCTAACGCATTCAAATCGGAACTGAAAGTAACTCTGTCGCAAAGAACTATGCCGGCAACAGATGCTATCAGAATCAACCCAACCAACCACTTCTTGCGACTGTAATCCACAGCGGTAAAACGCTCTACCCAGCGCAACAAAACAGGTTCCTGTTCTGAACTATTACCAAACGACAAAATATGCGGCAAGAACACTAAACAGAAGACAGTAGCACCCACAATAGAAAGAGAGGCGAACCATCCAAAATCTTGTAAAACCTCCGAGCGGGTAAAGGTCAAGCTGAAGAAAGCGCCAATAGTAGTGAAACTTCCTATTGTGAGCGGTTCCCACATTTCTGAAATCAGTTGCTCCATAGAGTCGCAATTCTCATGGTGAGCCACCACATGTATTGAATAACTGAGCAAGACGCCCAATATGGCAGAACCCGCACCCACAGCTATAATAGAGATGCTACCCCGCATAAAGAAGAGGACTGCCAAGGCAAACAAAGCGCCAAACGCAACGGGTAGCATTATATAGACAAAAGACAGTTTATTTTTAAAGGCAAAAAAGATGACGATGGCAATAACCAACAGGGCAAATCCCATAGTAGTCATCATATCGGCAAAGATCTGTCGGGCATTGTAAACAGATATAACTGGGCCTCCATAAAAATCGACCGTACAAGCTGGGTATTGAACCGCATAACGGGCAATCATCGATTCTAAAGAGTCGACTAACACTCCATTTTCCTTTGTGTTGTTTGCCGGATAGCGTGGAGCCACAAACAATAACAGGCGACCGTCTTCCGTGGCCAAATGGTCGTCTATCATTTTGTAATTACCCTCCACTTGCAACTCTTTCAAACGCGATAGGGGTTGGTTTCCCATTCCCAACGGATCACGTAAAATAAAGTCCTTCATAAACACACCGGTAGGGACCATCAACTGGTAGGCGTCATTTTCAAGTTGCGAAGTCATTGCAGCGGGTTTCAGCAATGAGTCTAAACGCTGATAGTCTGCGGTATCTAAATACAGAGGCAAATGGTTGTAGATGAACTCTGGGTACGATGTAGCCTGGTCAGAGCCAACATTAGATGTAATTTTTTCAATATGGGTTTTTCCAAGACTATTTTCCAAATCGGCTGCAAACTGGTCGGCCACTTGCGCCAACTGCTCTCGGGCGACAGAATCTTCTGGCGAGAAGATCACCATCACCTTGTCTTTTACTTTTAAATGGCTAAACACTACCCCCACATTCTTTGTGCTGGCGGTAGAAGGAACAAAACGTAAAATATCTTCTTCATAACTGACTTTCGAAGCCAGCATTCCAAACAAGGTGAATAAACCTACTACAAGTATGATCAACAGCCACCTACGGCTATTGAAGAAATGGTATAAAAACAAAAATAAAGCCTGCATTCGCTTTGTTTTATAAAAAGGTTAAACCCACGCTTGTGGTGTTCTTTTTTTGAAGAACCGCATAGCGTGGGGATGAGAATGGAGGCCGACTTAAGGTGACGGACTCTTGCCTAATAGTTGTTAGACAAAAGAGAAGGGTCAATTGGCATATCTCCGCCGTCTTCGCCTTCGTCAGAAACCTCAATACCGTCAATAGGGATTTGACGTTGGAAGGCATCACTCAACGAAACAATAGTTTCGGTACTAGAAATGCCTTGAATTGGTTGTAACTTGTCGTGAATAATGCGAAGGAAATCCTGGTTACTCTTCGCATACACCTTGATGAACATCGCAAAGCGACCTGTTGTGTAGTGGCATTCTACCACTTCTGGAATTTTATACAACTCATCTACAACCGATTTAAACAGGTTGGCGTCTTTTAAGAAGATTCCCATAAACGCGCATGTGTTATAACCGATTTTTGAGGCGTCGATAATAAATTCCGAACCTTTGATTACGCCTTGTTGCTGCAACTTCTGAATGCGCTGGTGAATAGCCGCACCCGACACGTTACACATACGCGCAACTTCCAAAAACGGTATTCGCGCATTGGCCGAAATCAATTTTAAGATTTTTTCATCAAGTCTGTCTAATTCGTGGTGTTCCATATTCTTTTGGGCTTGTTCAATTACACAAAGATAACCAATCTGTTGTAAAAAAACATAAAGTAAAAAGAAAATGAAACTTATTTTTCAATTTCACATTCAAAAAGAAAGTAAAAAAGTCCCTTCCGTGTTTACACTAAAACCCCTGTCTTTTTCACATAAACCGGAACTATCCAAATAGCCACTTGAGGAAGATTTCTCAACAACCAATCCGTACATCGGGTCGAACGGCTCTTCTTCAAATAGTTGTTGTTTCTATAATTAGGCACAAGGGTTTCGGCTTCGTTCTGGATGCGCTTCAGTTCTGCGGTGGTAGGTTGCTCTACGTTCACTATATAGTTGAAAGACGAAACCAGATATCCTTTCTTTACATACAAGAAATCAATTTCTTGTTTGAACTCGTCGTATACCCCTTGCTCTTTTGCATAAGCCAACAATTTCTTAAATACGGTTAGGCGCTTAAGGTACTTGGTAGGATTCTTTGTAGTCACCACCGAATTTTCCCGAATCAAATAGTGGTAATACTGCTTGTCGACATGAGCTGCCGTTTTAGCGGTAAACAAGGCGCACGCCACAAAGAAACTGTCGTCAGCACAACGCTCTTCCGGATAACGGATATTCTTGTCTAAAATCAAACTGCGTTTGTATATGAATGTCCAAAAGTAGGAAACGTAATTCGACAAGAAGTATGCACGGTCATCATGCGAGATGACACCTTCTGCAATATCCGGATTTTTCAACAAGTTGCTTGGACGTCCGTCTGAAAAGTCCTGTATTCCCTGACCATAACAAATATCTGCATCAAACTGCTTTGCACGGTTATACAGGTCTTCAAACATGGTTGGTTCAATCCAGTCGTCGCTGTCAACAAAGGCTATATATTCGCCAGTGCACTGTTCGATGGCAAAATTTCGGGCCATACCCGCACCCATATTCTGCGGAGTTTCTATAAAATGGAACTCTGCCGCACGCGGGTGTCCCTCCACACGCTGTTTAGCAATTTCCATACTGTTGTCCGGACCGTGGTCGTCAACAAAGAAAATCTCTAAATCGTCGAGTGTTTGGTTCAAAAGCGAATCTGTACACTTTGCTATGTACTGCGCCACCCCATAAACGGGAAGTATAATTGAAACCTTTGGCATGGGTGTATTATATTTTCTTTAGTTACGTTTAAACTTTTCGTTGAAGAACTGCATAATGCGTTCCGACGGGGTCATTCCGTTCTGCAGTCCCAGGTAAGCATCGAAGAACGCCTCACGCTCTTCACGCTTCGGATCGTTTCCCCCTATTACAACTTCTGTCAAGAAGCGTTCTATCTCTTCTCTATTGTGCCCGTGATAATGCAGGTTGAAACATTTCTTTCCAAACGGACTAAAACGGTTCTCCATATCTGCATCTTTAACCAAATACATAACCGGATGCTTGGTGTGGAGATATTCCGATGTGAAGGAACCACAATCGTGAATCATGGCATCCGACGTGATAAACGGATCTATGTATGAGCCTTCTTCCAACTGGGTGTTCGCCAAATTGCTCCAGCGCGCATAATAGGCATTGGTTTTCTCTTCTCCCCACATACTCATCAGTTTGAATTTTAGCAACTGGTGTGGTTTAAAGAGGAATTGGATCTGGTTGGCGTATTTTTCAGCCAACTCCAACATATAGTCGTAATAGTCGAGAAAACTCGACAAATTAAAGGTATCGCCAATGGTGTGGTGAGGCGCCCAAATAACCTTCTTCTTTGGCTGTTCCTGCAACTTCCACACATTCTTAGGTGTGTAATTCTTATCAAGGAAGACCTCCACACCCGGATAGCCTACAATTTCAGTATTAATGGCTTTGTTTGTGGAATTTGCGGCCGCAATCTGCTGATGGATCTTGGTCTCTACAAAATGCACTCCCACTAAATTATGGAATGGCAGGTTGTAGTTCAAATTAAAGATGTTCAACACACTGTAACCATAAGGAATATAGCAAGTCACCTTATCCTTAAAGTTGTAAAGGTAGAACTGCTTTGGCATGTCCTTGTAAGGGGTTGAGAATATCACAACGTCCGGATTATATTCCTTATTCACATCCAACCATTCCTTTTTCCCTTCGTCGTAAGGCACACGGCATTCAAAACCTTTGGCTTCGATGAATTCACGCGTACGGTTAATGGTCTTCCAACATTCTTCTTCGTTGAAATCCTTATACACACTATAAGGGTAGACTACCACATAAGGATGGTATTTACCCGATTCGCGCATAAGGCGGAACAAGTAATCACTTTTCCACATTCCTGGAATAGTTAGGAAGAAAGCCACCTCAACAGGTCCTTCCTTCTTACTAACCCGTTCGTAAGCCGCCTCTAGCTTCTTTCTATAACTTTGCATATAGAGACGCATAACAAAAGGAAACTTACAACGCAAGAAATCTTTGTAAGCCCACTGTATGCGGAAGGCATACGCTACCGACACACCGAAATAACGGTCTTTGAATGTTTTCAGTTTTGCGAGAAATCCACCCATCTTTATCTGTTATTTTTCAGTTTCGTCTATCGAACTGGCCTCACGGTTGTAGTAGCGAGACCTTTCTAACTCTTCTTTCAAGAACTTGCCCGTACTGCTATCTGGCATTTCAGCCAATTCTTCTGGAGTTCCGAATCCCATTATCTGACCGCCACGGCGACCGCCGTCCGGACCTACATCTATCACATGATCGGCCGACTTGATAACATCGAGGTTGTGTTCAATTACAACAACAGTGTTGCCTTTGTCTACCAATTTGTTCAGCACATTCAACAATATGCGTATGTCTTCGAAGTGCAAACCTGTTGTAGGTTCGTCAAGTATATAAAGGGTGCGGCCTGTATCCTTCTTCATCAGTTCGGTAGCCAGTTTTATACGCTGGCTTTCACCACCCGACAAAGTGGTTGAAGGTTGTCCCAGTTTTATATAGCCCAGACCAATTTCCTGCATGGTTTTCACCTTCGCATAGATAGTTGGTATGTTTTCAAAAAACTCTACGGCCTGATTGATGGTCAAATCCAAAACATCGGCAATAGACTTGCCCTTATAACGAACTTCAAGGGTCTCTCGGTTATAACGCTTGCCATGGCACAGTTCGCACGGCACATAAACGTCTGGCAAGAAGTTCATTTCAACAGTTCTGTAGCCACTACCACCGCAAGCCTCGCAACGGCCACCCTTTATGTTGAAAGAGAATCGGCCGGCTTTGTAGCCCCTCATCTTTGCGTCAGGCAGCGCCACAAACATATTTCTAATGTCGCCAAACAAACCTGTATATGTTGCAGGGTTTGAACGTGGAGTTCGGCCAATAGGGCTTTGGTCCACATTTATCACCTTATCAATATTTTCTATACCTTCTATCTCCTTATAAGGGAGAGGGTCTTGCAACGAGCGGTAGAATTTTTGGCTGAGAATGGGTTGCAACGTGTCGTTTATCAAAGTAGACTTTCCACTACCCGACACACCCGACACACAAATCAGTTTGCCAAGCGGGAAGGTTACATCCACGTTCTTCAAGTTGTTGCCTGTAGCCCCTCTCAACGTCAAAAACTTCCCGTTTCCTTCGCGCTTGATACGCGGTACCTCTATCTGCAAGTCGCCCTTTAAATAACCTGATGTCAAAGTGTCTTTCTTCAACATCTCTTTCGGTGTGCCGGAAAATACAACCTCGCCACCGTGGCGGCCGGCTTTCGGACCTATATCTACTATATAGTCTGCTTCCAACATCATATCACGGTCGTGCTCGACCACAATCACCGAATTGCCGATATCTCGAAGTTCCTTCAATGAGTTTATCAGACGCACATTGTCGCGTTGGTGCAAACCAATACTTGGTTCATCGAGAATGTAAAGCACATTCACCAATTGCGAACCTATTTGTGTGGCCAAACGTATACGTTGGCTTTCACCACCGGAAAGCGACACCGATGTTCGGTTCAAGGCCAAGTAGTCCAAACCCACATCTAACATAAAATGCAGACGCGAACGAATTTCCTTTAAAATATCGGTAGCGATTTTAGCCTGGTTCTTGTCCATACGCTTTTCAACGCCGTCTAACCAAGCATAAAGTTCGGCCAAGTCCATCGACGACAAATCTGCGATGTTCTTTCCGTCTATAAAGAAGTGCAGCGCTTCTTTGTTCAAACGCTGGCCATTACATTCAGGACACACGCAAGTTCGGCTGAACTGGCTTGCCCACTTTTGAGCAGTTGCAGATGCCTCATCGTCTTGCTGCATTTCCATATAGCGTATCACACCATCGAACGACAAGAAATAACTTGAAGTGCCAACGGCATCGTTACGAACATTCAATCTTTCCTCAGCACCATAAAGGATGACGTTTAACGCCTCTTCCGAGATTTCACTGATAGGTGTTTTCAGCGTAAAGTCATACTTTTCTCCAAGCGCCTCTAATTGGGCAAAAAACAAACTTTTCTTGGCTTTGCCCAACGGTGCTATACCACCCTCGGCTATTGACATTGACGGATCGGGAATAACTTTCTCTCTGTCTATTTCGGTCACAAAACCCAAGCCTTTACAATGCGGGCAAGCGCCACGCGGCGAGTTGAAAGAGAAATTATGAGGAGCCGGATCGGAATAAGAGATACCCGTGGTAGGACACATCAACAAGCGGCTGAAATAGCGAGGTGTTTCCACTTCCTTGCTGATTATCATCATTGAGCCTTCGCCCTGACGGATTGCCATGTGCACTGAATCACGCAAACGCTGCGGATCATCTTGAGTCACAACCAAGCGGTCGATTACGACTTCAATATCATGATTTTTGTAACGGTCCAACTTCATACCGTGTTTCACCTCTAAAAGTTGTCCGTCAACACGAACATAGAGGTAACCCTTCTTGCGAATCTGCTCAAAGAGTTCACGATAATGACCTTTTCTGGCTTTTACAAGCGGAGCAAGAATGTTTACCGCCTGACCTTCATAGTTCTTATGGATAAGGTCAAGTATTTGGTCTTCGGTATATTTCACCATTTTCTCGCCCGTTTCATAAGAGTATGCTGTACCTGCACGGGCAAAAAGCAAACGGAGGAAGTCATAGACTTCTGTTGTAGTACCTACTGTAGAACGAGGATTCTTATTTGTTGTCTTTTGCTCAATAGAGATTACTGGACTTAAGCCTGTAATTTTATCCACGTCAGGTCGTTCCATATTGCCGAGGAAATTACGGGCATATGCTGAGAACGTCTCGATGTAACGGCGCTGTCCTTCTGCAAAAATGGTATCGAAAGCAAGCGAAGACTTTCCGCTACCACTCAAACCCGTTATAACGGTAAGCTTATTTCGAGGAATGGAAACATCGATGTTCTTTAAATTATGAACACGGGCACCCAACACCTCTATATGGTCAGTTTCAGTAAACTGGTTGTCTTCGGTATGTTTCGATTTAGCCACAGTAGTCAAACTTAAATATTTTTGCAAAATTACTAAAAATGTGACTAAATAGCACTCTATTTATACATAACTAAAAAGCCTGAACCCTAATTAGAGTCCAGGCTTTAACATCTATGAAAATTTATTACTGATTACCGCTATAAGAACCACCTACAGGTATAGACGATACGGTAAAAGAAATAGTCAATGTAATTGCGCCATTTCCCGATACCGTTCCAGCCAAATTACATTTAGAGACTTCTCCCTCTTCGCCATTCAAGTTGGCAGTTGTCGTAAAATTTGTTTGTGAGAGTGTATAAGAACCATCTGCATTTGCAGTGACAACCACATTGTCGGCAGCAAAACCCGAAATTGTATAACCCGAAGCGGAAAATTCAGCAAATGCTACTTTGGCAATACCATCAGCCACTTCTGAAATAGAAACTGTTGGATTTGCATTTCCGGCAGCAAAGCCCATTACTGTCAACTTTAAAGTACCAGTATAATCACTAAAAAGAGAAAAATCGCCAGTGTCAACAGAACCTCCATTTTGGATTATGGAAGGATCTACAAATGTTATGCTGTCTGCAGTTGTCTTAATATATTCACCACCATGCCAAACCCAAATGTCAGTGGCAGAAGCAGACAATGAAAAAAAGACAGATATTAGAGATAATAATAATTTCTTCATATGTGATTAGTTTTTATTCAGTCACAAAATTAATCAATTGATTGTTATCCAAAAACAAAATCAACAAACATTACATACATGAGTAAAAAAGAAAAGTCCCCGACTATCATAAGATAATCGGGGACTTGAAAAAGGCAG
>JAKSKS010000199.1 GCA_024401615.1 Paludibacteraceae bacterium | reverse complement strand
GTAGGGTTGTTGAGAAACGTCCACATCCACAGCATACACCGAGTAATTCTGCTTGTCCTTTTTAATGGGAACCAGCTGATTATCCAATCTTACAACAGTGTTCTTTTTCTTAGCATTCTGAACTTGTCTGACTATAGCGCCAGCTTCGTTGCCATGTGTTGCAAACCAGGAACGAGCTGATTCAATACCAGCCAAAGCAGCCATACGGGCTTCGCTCTGGAACATTCGAGAAGCGCTGGTCTTGCCTTCGGAAGACAACCACTTATAAGTCGCCGTGCCTGCAATTGTTGCAATGAGCATAAACAGCAGCACTGCAAGTATAGAGATACCTTTCTTAGAATTCATCATAGCGCTACCCCTTTGTACCATTACCAGGTACGGGAATTACCATTTCTGCATGGCCGTTTTCGCGGCCCTTAACTACATCCATTATCAAACGGAATGCACGTACATTCTTACGATCGTAAACGTTAGGTTGATACTCATCTTCAAATGTGTAATCAGCATCAATTACCTTGCGTACTTTCAGATCGCTAATTACAAAAGAACCGGAGTTTACCGTAGGTGAATAGAAGGCAAATGTAAATGCAAAACACCCTGTATACGAGGTTTCTGTGCCAGTTTCATTCAAGCTAAAACGCATAGATCGAGTGGCAGTACCATCACCATCTTCCGGAGGATAGAAAAGGTAGTCATTAACACTGCTAAATTCCGTAGCAACGCCGTCAGTGATTTTGCGTAGGCCAACAGCCATATGGTCAACACCCGGTCGGAACATTCTAGACATATCTGTCATCAAACCCATGTTAAAGGTAATCTCGTACTCCATACCCTTTTCAAAAGTAAGTTGCTTACAACCTGTCCAACTGTCACCAGCACCGGATTCTGCTAAGTAGTACACATGCTTAACGGATTTTGCAGCAGTCGTCGGTGTTGAGCCATCGGCTTTGTAGTTGGTGGAGAAGTTATACAAAGTCACACTTTCACCCGACTCGCTAGGAGTTGCGTCAGCTCTTACATAAAAGTCCGTTCCATCAGAAGCAAACGGAATCAGCGTAAAGGCCTTGCTAGAACCGCTAGGAAAGATGGTTCCATCTACACTAACATCACCAGACCCCGAGCTGGCGGTCAAGTTACTGGGCTTAGCTGGCGTCAGCATAAAGTTCGTAACACCCGTAGCAATTTCGACACCCTCAGGTTCTTCTTCGCCTTGATATGCAGGGCAAATGGCAGGATCTGCAGAGCCAACAATTGTCTCGCAGGAACGATACAACGTACCCTGATTTACATACCACGAAATCTGTTCTACACGTTTATAGATCCCCTTTTCGTAGAAGGTTCGACGGAAAGTAATCTCATCTGCATATTTGCCGCTTTCTGTTTTCTTAAGGCTATAGGTGAAGGAAGATGAATCAGGGACATGGGTCGTAATGTCCGGATACATCATCACGTTTTTAATGGCACCATAAGCGTCGCTTCTAGTCTTTGAGCCCATCTGAGCCAAGTCGTCTCTAATGAGAGCCGCCACATTTTCTGCCATTTCGTTGGCGGCAAGCATATTCTGAGTACGCACACGCATCTTAGTGTTGTCGCTGTATACCTGGCCGGCGATAACAACGACAATGCCAACAATGGCCATATAGACCAAAAGTTCAATTAGGGTAAAACCCTTTTGGCTATTCAAACGCTTCATCGGATAACCCCCGATATGGTAATAGACTGGGTAGAGCCCTTAAACGGCCAGGAAACTTCTACTTCCACCTGTTTTGCATAAGTGTGGGAAATAGTACCCA
Source organism: Paludibacteraceae bacterium (assembly GCA_024401615.1). Taxonomy (GTDB): domain Bacteria; phylum Bacteroidota; class Bacteroidia; order Bacteroidales; family Paludibacteraceae; genus Physcocola. The sequence goes on along the minus strand of JAKSKS010000199.1, from coordinate 1,880 downwards.
TAGCAGATACATTGTCGGCCTGATAGTCATTTGTGGCAAGAACCTTAAGGGTTCGAGAGTACTTAACCGTAGAAGTTCCGCCAAGACCTCGGGCCCAAGAGCGTTCTACGTCGCCAACAGAATACGTGGTGTCTCCTGTAGCAACGGATTTAGACGGAACCGCACTGGCCCCCACAGAACGAAGAGAATCCAAAAGATTCTGTGCAACTTCGGTAGCGGCGTCTCGGCTACGAAGTCTAAGGAAGGTTTCGTGGTTACCAGCCTGCAGCTTGTTCAGGGCAACACACATAAAACCAAGAATTACAGAAGCAACAAGAACCTCGGTAATGCCGAAGCCAACTTTGGAGCCTAGTCCACGCTGCTTAAAGAAATTTTTAAACATACTCTTCATAGCAAGTTCCTTTATTCCTCAACCCAGGCAGAGCCATCAATCTTAATCCACTTTTCTATGTGGTTTTTGGTTTTAGACTTGGCTGCGGCGGCATAGCTAGATTTGTCATTATAAATGGCGCATACGTAGCCCGATGCAGGCATGGCGGATAGGCCCAGCTTGGGTTCAAAAGAGCCCTTTCCTACTGCAAGCCAGTTGTCGCAAGATTCTTCTTTTTCATCGCACTTTATGTTACAGGAGGTTGTTACAAGGGTCATCGTAGGTTCAAGCGTAAAGGAATCCACGATATTGTTGTCGTCGGTCACCAGTTCGTCGTCGCCCTTGGTGCCACCCTCGCCTTCTTCACCTTCTTTAACAGCGCAGTCAGAATACACCTTAATGGTTCTTGCATCGGTGGCCTTGATACACAATGTTTCAGACATAGAACTAGCCTTGGCAGCCACTCGTTCCATAAAGGCGGCCAAGTTCACGGCGGCATCCTTTACACGATTGTTTCGAACTGCTCCCTGGAAACCAGCGAAACTCATGCCAGCCAAAATACCCATGATGGCGATTACCACCAGCAGTTCAACCAGGGTGAAGCCCTTCTTGGCTCCATTACTTTGCTTGTAGGCTCGATTCATTTTTTTTCTCTCTATAAACACCTAAATCCATATACATTATAAAATATAGCTTTCAGGTTACAAAATCCTTACAATGCTACAGACAAAGTCGCGGGAAAATGGCGAATTTTGGGTGAAAAATGGGAAAATCTTGACAAAGGACTAAAAATAGTGTACATTTGTGTATATAAACAATGTCAAAAATAAAGGCGAAATTTTGCTGTATTCCACAGTCGACGGAAAATTGAAAGTGGAAGTTACCCTGCAAAAAGAAACCGTCTGGCTCACATTAGACCAGATGGCCCAACTTTTCGACCGAAATAAATCAACGATTTCCAGGCATATCAAGAACATTTTTGCCGAAAGTGAACTTAACGCGGATTCAACTGTTGCATTTTTTGCAACCGTTCAACACGAAGGCAAACGCGACGTCGAAAGACAAGTCGCCTACTACAACCTGGATATGATTATCAGCGTTGGCTATAAATACTTGATCAAGGGTTTTGTTCTCAACGATGACTTGTTGAAAAATGGCGGCGGCAACTATTTTGACGAATTGCTTGCAAGAATCCGCGACATCCGTTCTAGTGAAAAGGTTTTCTATCGCAAGGTTCTTGAAATATACGCATAGTGCCGAAGTTGCTAAGAAAAAGGCCGATGCAGAATACGAAAAATTCCACGAACGTACAAAGAAAGAACTTTCGCCCGTAGAACTTCATTTTATTGAACAGTTCGAAAAAGAAACTGCGAAAATTTCAAAGAGATAGTCTTTTGGGTGATATTCAGGGAGCCCCTCAAATGAGCGGACCCCTGTTTTACTATATTTGCCATCATGAATTTGAAAGATCGTATTATTCGTTCTACCGGCAAAAAGGCTCCTTTCCGCC
>JAKSKS010000198.1 GCA_024401615.1 Paludibacteraceae bacterium | reverse complement strand
TGGCATTCAGTTCGACACTCTCTTCAAGGACAACCTTTACCTCAATATTGCAAATAGTATGCCAAAGAACATATTTTTACAAGCATTTTTTCGTGATTATTTGTCCAATATGAAACCACAATGCTGGCAAAGCGGTTCAACGGCCTTTTTATTCAAGAAACCCTTACGAATAGCCTCGGCTTTAGACGAAGAAAGCAACGACTGCAAATCGTCGGTAAAAATATTGCCTAAACGGAGTTGTGCATCAGCATCGAGACAACAAGGAACGACACTACCGTCGGACAAAATGGCAATATGGTCACGAAGCGCGTAACAAGCCCTTACCGCACTACCCTGCTCCACCTGGCCTGGCCATTGGAAGCGAGCCGCATTTTTCAGATACACGCCCTCGGCAATAGTTGTACTGCGCTGCGACAACACCTCTTCCGTCATTTCCATATTGAACTCGCGATTCAGAATAGAAAGACAGCGGCGGTTGAACTCAGAAACACCATCGGCCCCCGCATTCCACAAACGGAGTGAAAAATAGCAACTGCCTTGATATTTCTTCACAAAACTGCAGACGCCAAGCAAATACGCCTCAAGTTCACTTGCAGGCACATTCTCGGCCGCGTCGTGCAACGAGAAATTGTATTGGCGCACCTGGCGAAGAACACTGCCGTCGACCTTCAGTTTTGACAATAACGACCCGTTGGTGGTTAAGTTCACCTTAAAGCCGTGTTGGAAAGCCAGTTTCAACAATTCGCCAAAATGCGGGTGCAACATAGGTTCGCCCAACACATGCAGATAGATGTACTGGGTAAACGGCTTGATGCGCAGCAACACCTGCTCGAACTGCTGTGGAGACAACAGCGCCTTGGGGCGTGAAGACGGGAAACAGAAACTGCAATTGAAGTTGCAGGTATTCGTTATTTCTATGTAGACCTTCTTAAACACTTAACTATGGGGGTAAAAGAACGCACGACCTTGAGGGGCCGTGCGCTGTATTGGAATTTTTAAGAATTCTGATTATGGGTTGTACTCAAGAATACCAGTGTTGTAACGGGTACGCAACCACTTGCAGTACTTAAACTTGTAACCTACTGAGAAACCGAGGTTCAAGTTGTATGATCCGTTCAAGCCTTCGGTAACATTCAAAGAACCGAACAAACCAGGAACGCCACGCTCCATTTCGTAGCAGCACTTAACACCTACACCATAGTCGAAACGACGAGGAATAGAGTTGTACCAAGCCTGCATATTGTCAACATCTTGTTGAGAGAAGTCTTGAGGCGAGTTCAAATAACGGTCTTCCAAGTATTCGTAAGTTGAACGGTAGAAAGAGTTATCAGAGAAAGTAGTTGCATCGTTGTCGCCAGCATCGCCAGTGAACGCCCAAGCCACATAAACACCCAAACCAGGAGAAAGGCGACCAGGACCAACATTGAAACTATACATTACCCAAATAGGCACCTTGATATACCATGCAGAAATATCTTCAGGCAACTTGACATCGATAGGGCCGAGACCTGAAACGGCGTTCTTACAGAAAGTGAGTGTACCGCCATCGGTTTTAGTACCTTCCATTGAAATCATCAATTCAGGTTGGATAGACCATCGTTGGTTTACCTGAACTTCAGCCAACACGCCAGCGTTACCGCCCATACGGAACTTAGTGCCGTAAAGGTCTTCGTAATCGCCAGACCACTTACTCATATTAAAACCCAACTGTCCACCAAAGCGAACCTTTACGTCGTTTTGTGCGAAGGCAGCCATCGTGCAAAGCAGGAGCGATAGAATTAAGCCTATTTTTTTCATAAATAGCTATTTAGTCTGTTTATTATTCGTTTAGTTTTATAATACAATTTACAAAGATACCAATTTATCGATACTGAGCAATTAAAATTGGTAAAAAAGTGACAATAGGAAGTATTAATAACCAGCCATAATATGCGCATACGCATCGTTAATTTTGGCCATCATCTCCTCACATTCCGCTTGTCGACCGGCATTCTTAGGCAAATCGGGGTGATGTTGCAGAGCCAACCGGCGGAATGTTGTTTGCACTTCTGATTTAGAAGCCGAAATAGGGAGACCAAAGACGTCGAAATATGGTTTCAACAACGAACTGGCTGAAGTTGCAGCAGCACCTTGTGAAGAAGATCCAGAAGACGCATTATTCTGAGACGAGGCGGTATTTCCAGAATCGCCGAAATCGGGATCGTCCACTTTTTTGCGGAGCGGGGCATAACACTTTAACAAATAATCGTAGTTGGCCTTGTTGAGGCGCATCTTATACATATAAGCCACCACAACATCCCAACGCTCAGGAGACAAACCATCGTCTTCGGCCACCAAACGGAAAAGCAGGCGGACGAAACTGCGGCGTTCGGAAAAAGAGGCCACCTTACTCAATTTTTCAAAAACGCTATCCAAATCGGCCTGCTTCTTAAAGAAGCTATGTATACCCTTGGGGAAATTAGAATAACCAATTGGCAACGATCCGTCGGGCGTCATTTTTAAAGCGAAAGTATGAATCTGCTCCATCATATAGGGGGTTATCTTGCAATTCTTGCCTATGCACTTCAAAAGTACACTGCCGGCAACCAATCCCATCAAACTCCACTTATCTGTAGCCTCGTCTTGAAATTCCAACCGTGAAAGAATAGCAAAACCCACAAATCCGAGCAAACCAATACCGCCTAATATTGTGAAAAGTGTGATGATATCAATTGAAGCATCCATATAATAAAAATTAGAATGTGAGGAACGGCAATAATTTATCGCCCAATAACTTTCACAAAAGTAACATTTGTACATTAAAAAAGCGAATAAAACTGAACGCCAATAACGATGATGACCTCTACAGATCCACCTTTATTCATAAAGTATCTACTTGAAAATCTCTCCTAATTCAAAATAAAATTCTAAAATACATTACTTTTGTAGAAATAGTTTGACTTATGGTGGACATTAAAGAAAAATACAAAGACTTACAGCCGCTGCCATGTGGAGTGCAGGATTTTGAGATAATCAGAACCAACGGACTACTCTATGCAGACAAGACTGACTACGTCTATAAACTGGCAAGTGACCGAAACTGTTTTTGCTATTTCCTTGGCCGTCCACGCCGTTTCGGAAAATCGCTTTTCCTTTCCACCCTTGAATGCTATTTCAATGCCCGCAAAGACCTGTTTGAAGGCCTTAAGATTATGGACCTTGAGCAGAAATGGACAAAATATGAGGTGTTGAGATTCGATTTGAGCGGATGTAAGACCATAGAAGAGTTAGAAGATAAAATCAGCAACTCGCTCCGTTTTTATGAGAACAGATATGAATACGAGGCGAAAGACAAGACTTTAGGGTCAAGATTTATCACTCTTATTCATACTGCAGCAAAACTTGAGCAACAGCGCGTCGTTGTCCTCATAGATGAATACGACTCTGCCCTTCAGCAAACAATGTACAACGACGAAGAGCATGAAAAGATGCGCGACTTTTACCGTTCGTTTTTTGCTATGCTTAAGTCGGAAAGCCACTACATCTTCAAGATTTTTCTTACCGGAATCATGAAATTCACGCAGTTGAGTCTGTTCTCGGTGCTCAACAATATTAGTATCATCAGTGCTAATAACGAATACGCAGGTGTGTGCGGTTTTACGCACGAGGAGTTGCAAAAATACTTCAAGAGACACGTTGAACGCCTTG
>JAKSKS010000197.1 GCA_024401615.1 Paludibacteraceae bacterium | reverse complement strand
TGACGAAAATGGCGACACCATCTTAAGTAATCGCGAAATGCGCCGACGTCAGCGCAAAGAAGATCGTGCGGCTCGTAAGGCCAAGAAGGAGCAGGAAAAGGCCGAAAAAGCCGCCAAAGAACAGGAAAACGGCGGCAAAAAACGCTGGTGGCGTAGAAACAAAGATTAATGACTTATTGAGCATTTATTCAATTCTTCAAATTATGGCTGTAATAAAGTAAATCAGGTCGGAATTCAAAGTGCATGGTGTCGTAATGGTACCATCGTGCCCCCGAAATGAAGCCGTGCTTCTCGAAAATACGGATAATTTCCTTGGGTATGCGGTTCACGTAGACAATTTCGTCCATTTCTTCCTTACCTGGATTCTTCCATCGCCAAAAGTCAGAGAATTTGGTGCAAATGTCTATCGTCATGCCATAACTGTGGGCGCTTAACCGGTTGCTGCCTCTAACGGTGCGCCAGTTGAATGTGGAAGACTGTTCAAAGAATTTCCGGTAACTTGCGGGCAGGGTTGCCAAGTCGTTGTAAACCGCCTTTAAACTGTCGGCGGCGCCATTTATTTTCGAGAAGAGTAACTGTTGGTTAAACCATTTTACTCTAACCATATTTTTTCGTACCTCTTGTTCTGTCTTCCCATACATGTGTTTCATCAACTCCTCGTTGCGTATACGCCCGGGGTCGTAGTTTCGGGTTGGCAGCCATACACTGGTGTCGTAGGGCAGGGCGAACATGTCTTCAATGTCCGCATTATCCATCTGTTCAATAAAAGTCTTTCGCTTCCCATCGTCGTAGGCGACGGTTGTGCCGTCTTGTAGGGTTAGTTTCCCATCGTGGTACTGCTTGATTAAGTTGGGGTAGCATACAAGCAGGGCTTTTGCACCCAAAGGCAGCACTTCTTTCGGTGTATTAACCTTTAACGGGGCGGTGTCTACTATCTCTTCCTTTATTGGTGTAGTGTTGGTCGATGGCTGTGTTTGCGAACACGCGCTCAAGTTGCAAAGTAGCAATAATGCTGTAAGGAAGTTGTGAAGACGAGTCATGCTTTTGGGTGTTTGAAACGAAAAAATACTGCTGCTACAAAGATAAGGTATATTGTGAAATTTCGTGATCAAAAGAACGAAAAAGGGAATTGGATGCAGTCTCCATGTGGTTGATTTTTAATGGGTATATACCCTAAACGCCGTGGCGCAACCTTCTGAATTTTGTCTTTTTCAGTCAAAAAATAGTATTATTCCACCAATCCGTTTTTTTCCAAATGACTTTGTTTTTATATATGTATGTTTGCGCAGAATTTGAATCTAATTAACCGAGTGACACATGAAACTAACTCATTATTTTAAACTTAAAAAGACTGCGGCTCTGGCTTTGTTGTTGCCATTTGCTGCAACATCTTCCGCGCAATCGTGGACTGAGTGGGACGGTAACCCCAAGACGTTTACGGTTAATGCGCTCAAGCCACATGCAACCTCAATGCCTTACAGCACATTGGAAGAGGCTTTGCGTGCCGACCGAAAATCGTCTGAATGGTATATGACCCTTTGTGGTACCTGGAAATTTTTTCATGTAGACAAACCCTCACAGCGTAACGACCAGTTCTTTAAGTCGGGATACGATGTTTCTAAATGGGACAATATACCAGTGCCAAGTTCATGGCAGTTGTTGGGATACGACCATCCTATCTATTCAAATGTAATTTATCCTTGGGCGGCGTCCGACTATATTAAGGCGCCTGCCGCACCTAAAAACTTCAATCCGGTTGGCCATTACAAGCGCACGTTTAAAGTGCCTGCTAAATGGGACGGGAAGCGCATCCGCCTGCATTTCGAGGGCGTGGAGTCGGCTTACTATGTATGGGTGAACGGCAAATATGTCGGTTATAGCGAAAACTCGTTTACCGACCACGAGTTTGATGTGACCAGTTTCTTGAACATGTCTGGCGAAAACGATATTTCAGTTCAAGTATTCCGTTGGTGCGACGGCTCTTGGTTGGAAGACCAAGACTTTATCCGTCTGTCGGGTATTTATCGTGATGTTTATCTCTATGCTACGCCTAAAACCCACATTCAGGATTTCCAGATTGATGCGACGTTGGCATCGAACTACACTGATGGTATTTTGAAGGCAACAGCATGGGTGCAGAATTTCGACAAGTCGACTGCCAATTCCCTCACCGTTGAATTGGGCTTGTACGACAAGTCTGGCAAGCAGGTGTTTGCGCCTGTGCAGAAATCAATATCTTCGCTTGAGCCAAGCAAGGAAAATTCCGTTTATTTCGAGGTCTCAGTTCCATCGTGCAAACGTTGGCCGGTAGAAACTCCGAACCTGTATACCGCAGTGCTGACGTTGAAAGATGGCAGTGGCAAGACGGTTTATTTGGAAAGCGCGCGTGTCGGCTTCCGTAAGGTGGAACTAAAGAAAGACAGCAAGGGCATTACCCGCTTCTATTTCAACAATTCTCCAATCATTCTTCGTGGTGTAGACCGTCATGAAATTGACCCAGACCACGGCCGCGTGTTGAGTACCGAACGCATTTTGGAAGATGTGAAACTGATGAAGAAGTTCAACATCAACGCTTTGCGTACATCGCACTATCCGAACGACCCCCGCATCTACGATATTTGCGACAGCCTTGGCATTTATGTGCTCGACGAATGTAATGTTGAGTCGCACGGTGCTAACGGCGAACTGCCTAAGAGTAGCGACGATTGGCGTCCTGCCTGTCTGGAAAGAATGGGAAGTATGATTCACCGCGATAAGAACCATCCTTGCGTCATCATCTGGTCTCTAGGTAACGAGGCCGGTTATGGTAATGTGTTCGCCTCAATGCGCGAATATGCCCACCAGGCCGATAATACCCGTCCTGTGCACTACGAGGGTGACAACAACAATGCCGATGTGCAAAGTTGTATGTATTGCGACCCTTGGGGTGTATCGAACTACAATAACAACAACAAACCTTTCATGCTTTGCGAATACGAGCATGCCATGGGTAACAGCGTGGGTGAAATTAAGGAGTATGTTGATGCCTTTTATGGTAATCCGCGTGTGTTTGGTGGTTTTATTTGGGACTTTATTGACCAGGGTTTGCGTCGCGATGGCACCAAGTATTTCAACTACGGCGGTCTTTGGGGTGACAAGCCTAACGACGACAATTTCTGCGCTAATGGTCTTGTGTTCCCTGACCGTGAACTCCAACCCGAAATTTTTGAGGTGAAACATGCTTACAGAAACATCATTGTAAGCGCAGTTGACGCTGCTGCCGGCAAATTCACTATTGAAAGCCGTTTCGACTTTATCAATATAAACGATATTGCCGAAGGTTTCTGGTCTGTTAAGGAAGACGGTGTGGAAATTTCTTCTGGCACCATCGATGCCTCTATCACAAATGTGGCTCCTTTGACGAAAAAAGAGGTGACCATTCCGTTTAAGAAGCCTGCTAACGCCAAGGCTGGTTCTTCTTATAAAATCGACTTCGACTTCCGCCTAAAAAAGGATGAAAATTGGGCCGATGCCGGACATAGCATCACGCACGAGCAGTTCGATCTTAACTTGGGCCAGGGCAACTCTCCTAAAATCAATTTGGCCTCATTGCCAAAACAGCAGACCACCGAAAACAATGGCTTGCTCGTGGTTAAAGGCGAAGACTTCTCGGTAACCATCGACACTAAGTCGGCTTCTATTACCGAATACCTTAGCAACGG
>JAKSKS010000196.1 GCA_024401615.1 Paludibacteraceae bacterium | reverse complement strand
CGAGAAGATCATCGCCCACTACGAGAAGTATGGAGTGAATCCCCGCACCAAGACACTGCTGTTCTCTGACGGCCTCGACTTTGACAAGGCGCAGGCGCTCTACGATTACTTCAGCGGCCGCGCCAAAGTGTCTTTCGGCATCTCGTCACTTTTTTTCTTGTCTATTTTTGCCTGTCTTGTTTCCTGAAATTTCGGCGCGATTTTGCAGACTAATTTGGTGCAGGATGCATTCATCTGAGGTGAAGCGCCACGCTCGATTGTATATTTCGCCCCTGTTGCAAGATTTGTTATATAAAGAACAGCATCTCCTTCCTGAGGCGTCACACGATAATAAGTCCAGTCACCATCGTTAGGAATAGATACTCTGGAAGTGGTTTTCCAATTATCATACACCGAATGGTCAAGAGAAGGCTTCTGCCCGTATGCCGTAAGTGAAACCAGCACTGCGGCGAAAATCAACAATTTCTTCATTTTCTCTATCTTATTAAAAGTCTTGTAAAGATAGTGAAAATAAGAAGTTGTTTAAAATCCCGTCAACAAATTTTTGCAGCTTCTAAATAAAAAGTTTGGTTAGTATAAAATAATTCCTTACATTTGCACCCCGCGAAAAATGCGCGGACTTAATTTAAATTATTTATTTACACCAAATTAACAACCAAATGCCTGGATTAATTGGAAAAAAAATCGGAATGACTTCCGTTTTCAGTGCCGAGGGAAAAAATCTTCCATGCACTGTTATTGAGGCTGGTCCATGTGTTGTTACGCAGATTCGTACAGTAGAAAAAGATGGTTATGCCGCTGTACAACTTGCCTATGACGATATCAAAGAAAAACATGCCAGCAAGCCCCTTAAGGGACATTTTGAAAAGGCAGGAACCACTCCTAAACGCAAACTTGTAGAGTTCAAGAATTTTGACACTACAGCAGTTAAGTTGGGAGACGTGTTGACCGTCAATGATCTTAACCTTCAACTTGGTGAAGGTATGGTAGATTATCTTGACGTAGTAGGTATTTCTAAAGGTAAAGGTTTCCAGGGCGTTGTGAAACGTCACGGTTTTGCAGGTGTCGGTGGACAGACTCACGGTCAGGACGATAGACTTCGTCACCCTGGTTCACTAGGTGCATCTTCTTGGCCTTCAAGAGTTTTCAAAGGAATGAGAATGGCAGGTCACATGGGTAGCAACCGCGTTAAGGTTACTAACCTTGAGGTTATCAAACTTATCCCTGAAAGCAATCTTATCGTAGTAAAAGGCTCTGTACCAGGAGCTAAAGGTTCTTATGTAATTGTGGAGGATTAAGCGTTATGAAGTTAGATGTTTATAAAATCGATGGTGCAAAGTCAGGCAAACAGGTAGAGCTTGACGAGGCTATCTTTGGAATTGAACCAAATGATAACGCTATTTATCTTGATGTCAAGCAATATCTTGCTAACCAGCGTCAGGGCACACACAAAACTAAAGACCGCAGTGAAGTAGCATTCTCAACCAAGAAAATGGGCCGCCAGAAAGGTGGTGGAGGAGCACGTCACGGTAGCATTAAATCTAACATCTATGTAGGTGGTGGTAACGTATTCGGTCCTAAACCTCACGATTACAGATTTAAACTCAATAAGAAGCTTAAACAGTTGGCACGCTACTCTGCTTTGTCATACAAAGTTAAAGAGAACGCTCTGACAATGGTTGAGCCATTCGAAATGGAAGAACCTAAGACTAAAGAATTCATCAAGATTCTTGACGCTCTTAAAGCTAACGGTCGCAAGACTTTGGTTATTCTTCCTGAAAATCAAAATAATATTTACTTGTCGTCTCGCAATCTTCCAGAGGCTTCAGTTATCACAGTTGACGAAATCAACACTTATGCTTTGATGAATTCAAATCATATCGTTATGGTTGACGGTGTTCAGGATATTCTGGTTGAAAGACGTAAATAATTACAACGATGGGAATTTTAATTAAGCCAGTAGTAACTGAAAAAATGACGGTTCAAGGCGATAAATTGAATCGTTACGGTTTCATAGTAGATCGCGCTGCCAATAAGGTGGAAATCAAAAAAGCGGTTGAAGAAATGTATGGTGTTTCAGTAAGCGATGTTAATACTGTAAATTACCACGGTAAACGCAAAAGCCGCTATTCTAAGGCAGGTATGTTAACAGGCCGTACAAACAACTACAAAAAAGCGTTTCTAACATTGGCCGGAGATGATAAGATAGACTTCTATAGTAACATTTAAGGTCATGGCAGTACGTAAATTCAAACCGGTAACTCCCGGTACAAGAAATAAAGTAATTAGCGCATTTGACGAAATCACTTGCACTACTCCTGAAAAGAGCCTTCTTGAGCCGCTTCGCAGCACAGGTGGACGTAACAATCAGGGTAAGATGACAGTGCGCTATATTGGTGGCGGTCATAAGAAAATGTATCGCGTTATCGATTTCCTTCGTGATAAAGATAATTGCACCGCAATTGTAAAGACAATCGAGTACGATCCAAACCGTAGCGCACGCATCGCTTTGGTTCAGTATCAAGATGGTGAAAAGAGATATATCATTGCTCCTAACGGTATTAAGGTAGGTCAAGTGATTGCTTCAGGTTCTGGCGTTGCTCCAGAAAGGGGAAACACTCTTCCTCTAGGTGAAATTCCTCTAGGTACACTTGTACACAACATTGAGCTTCGTCCTGGTAATGGTGCTGCAATGGCACGTTCAGCAGGTACATTCGCTCAGCTTACTGCTCGTGAAGGTGGCCACGCAATTCTTCGTTTGCCTTCAGGCGAAACAAGAATGGTATTGGTAACTTGCCGCGCTACAGTTGGTACAGTATCTAATGCAGATCACAACTTGGAGTCTCATGGTAAAGCTGGTCGTCGCCGCTGGTTAGGTCGCAGACCTCGCAACCGTGGTGTCGTAATGAACCCAGTAGATCACCCAATGGGTGGTGGTGAAGGCCGTGCATCAGGTGGACACCCACGTTCACGCAAAGGTATGCCTGCTAAGGGTTACAAGACTCGCAATCCTAAGAAGACTTCTAACAAATTTATTGTTGAAAGAAGAAAGAAATAACGGAATAAAACTTTAGAAGATTATGAGTCGTTCACTTAGAAAAGGACCTTATATCCAGGAAGCACTGGAAAAAAGAGTACTAGCCATGAATGATGGCAATATGAATAAAGAGGTGATTAAGACTTGGTCAAGATCAAGTATGATTTCACCGGACTTCGTTGGCCACACAATCGCTGTTCATAACGGTAACAAGTTCGTTCCGGTATATGTTACAGAGAATATGGTAGGTCACAAACTCGGAGAATTTGCACCGACACGCACCTTCAAAGGTCACTCGGGTAATCGTTAATAAATAAAAAAAGAGATTACAATGGGATCTAGAAAAAGAGAAATGGCCGAAAGGCTTAAAGAAATAAAGAAACACACAGCTATTGCTAAGCTGAATGATGTTCCTACTTCACCTCGTAAGATGCGTCTTGTTGCTGATATTATCAGAGGTGTCGAAGTTAACCGCGCTTTGGATATCCTTAAATATTCAAAGAAGGAAGCTTCAATCCGTTTGGAAAAACTGCTTCGTAGTGCTATTGCAAACTGGGAAGCCAAGAATGAAGCTGACCGTAAAGAACTTGAAAACGGCAATGTTATCGTCGAATCAATTATGGTTGGACCTGGCCGTCAATTGAAACGTATCCGTACAGCTCCTCAGGGACGTGCAGCTCGCATCCGCAAGCGTTCAAATCACGTAACTATCGTAGTTGGAACGAAGAAAAAAGAGAATAATCAACCAGTAAAAGTGGAGGAATAATATGGGACAAAAAACTAATCCTATCAGCAATCGCGTTGGTATCATCCGTGGCTGGGACTCTAACTGGTACGGTGATTATCCTACAAGAATTCTTG
>JAKSKS010000195.1 GCA_024401615.1 Paludibacteraceae bacterium | reverse complement strand
CTTTGCGGATGTTGCCGCATAGTCGATTATTTTAAATTAAACGAAGTATTGTTATATGGATTTTCTTATTATATCCCCTTGTGCTCAGTCTTGTTGTTCGAGGTCGTTAACAGCAAGGTCTTCATCTGACTCCAAGTGCTTGACTAGTCGGTTGCACATAGGGTAAATTAGCCAGAAACTGACCAATCCGGATATACAGATGCAAACTGTGCTGACAATAAATTCCAACGATATGATTAGGGTGTTCTTGGTGACTTCAATTCCAAACCATTTTAGCAACTGCTGAATAAACTTTATGGCTATTAGTCGGTTGCCGGTTCGGGCAGTTATTTGCAGAACGGCTCTGCGGGCGGTGGCGCCTACCGCGCTTTTCATAGTTTGGCTTATTCGGTGGGTACCTATCATAACGGCACTTACTGTGGCTATAATGATGGCTGCTTTCCCCGAAGCTTCCGCACTCTTGTTTTCTATCTTGTAACCGTATAAAAACAATAGTTTTTGGGCGACGATATACACCACTAATTGGAATTGTATAAGGTCGAGTACCAATAAGAACCATTGTAAGTATTCGTTGCTGGGTGCAACTGCCAGTGCCGATAGTGTACTTGTAAACAGAGCGTGTTTCCAAATGCTCCGTTTGCCTATTTTATGTATTTTTTCTTTGCCTAATACTGCGAGGGGCGATGTCGCTATTGCTTGTTCAAGTTCGGCGGGGGTACAATGTCCCTGTAAGGCTTTAGTTAAGTATTTTTCTTTATCTACCCTTACAAACGGCAATTTGAATGCTTGGGTTTGAACCTTGTCGAAGGTGGCCATACCCAAGTCTATCAATCCTTTTACCTTTGTTTTCAGTCCAGTATATGTACACATGGTCTATGCGGCTTCTGTAAGGGATTCTTCTCTGATTTTGTTGCTGATAGTATCTACCCCGTTCTCCTTTATTTTTCTATTCAATCGGTTACACATTGGGTAGAATAGCCAAAAACTGATTGTACCTGCTAATATGGCGCACAGCAAGGCAATTGTAACGGTTGCCGATAAGTTGATGGTGTCGCGTGTGACACTGATTCCCAACCATTTGAAGCCTTGTCGGAGTAAATTGGTCAGAATTACGCGACCACCTACTTTTGTATAGGCTCTAATGGCTTTTTTTGCGGCCGATTTGGCTAACTTCTTCATAGCGTTACCCACCTTGTGGCGGCCTACCATTAACAGACTGATGGCGCTAATCATTACCGCAGCCCGTTTGCACAATTGTCCTTTGTTGTCGCGAAGGTCGTGGTAGCCGTGTAGGTAGAGCAGCTTTTGCACCACGATGTATGTCATTAACTGGAACTGTATGATGTCGAAGACAATAAGCGCGATTTGAACATAGGTGTCTGAAGCCACGGCTGCCAATGCCGACATAAGCGCGGTTGTAAAAGAGTGGCGCAGTATGCAGCGTTTAATCTCTTTGTTTGTGTGCTCTTCGCCTATTGCCTCAAGCGGGGTTGTGGCTATTGCTGCTTCTATTTCTTCTGGTGTGCAGTCGTTTAGTCGGCGTTTCAGGTATTTCTCACGTTCAACACGAACAAGCGGGGTCTGAAACAGCCAGTTGTGGTAACGGTCCATAAGGTCTTTCGCTATTTTTAGGTACTTCTTAACGTGTTTGTTGTTAAGAAGATGCTTGGCGTAACTCTTTGGAACCTTTAAGGCTGTTGCAATACCCATATCCATCTATTATTTGAAGGTTAGTGTTGCGTTGTTGTCGTCTACGGTCAATTTTACGGTGCGACCAAGGTAAAGCGGCAAGTTCTTAGTGTCGTGTCCGCTCTTCAATCCGTACATAATTGGAATCCTGAGGTCGCCAAACTTCTCTTTCATGATTTCTTCAATGCTTTTGTCGCTACCCTGTGTGCATTTAATGAATTCACCTATCACAACGCCGCGAATAGCGTCTAACTTGCCGCTTAACTTTAAGTTAGTTAGCATTCTGTCTATTGAGTAGTTGGCTTCGCCTGTGTCTTCAATGAAGAGGATGGCGCCTTTTGCGTTAAGGTCGTACAATGTGCCGCCTTCGCTGTAGATGAGCGAAAGGTTTCCACCTACCAAACGGCCTTCTGCAGTTCCTTTCACGCAGTTTTTGTTGGTGCTGATGCTGATGCTCTCATAACCGTTGCCAAACAATGCGTCTTTTAGGTTCTTCGTACTTTCCTCGTCTTTGGTGAAACCTAACATCATAGGTCCGTGTATGGTTTCAACTCCTAAATTGTTCAGGGCAATATGTAGCGCTGTTACGTCGCTGTAGCCAATCAACCATTTCGGATTGCTTTGCATTACTTTCAGGTCGAGATAGTTGAGGATGTTCGATGCTCCATATCCGCCTCGTGCCATAAATATGGCTTTCACGTTCGGATTGTCAATCATCTTTTGCATTCCTTCCACGCGTTGGGCAATTGTGCCCGCATATCGGCCGTCGGTTTCGTATATGTTGTCGGCGAGTTTAACTCTTAATCCCCATGATTTCAAGGTCGAAATACCGTCTGCAATATCGCTTGCCGATACGGCGTTTGATGCGGCGCATACTGCAACAGTGTCGCCTTCCTTCAAATATGAAGGGCGGACGTCCATAGTGATTTCCTGCTGACTGTTGAGGACGGTTGAATAGTATTCAGAGTCGTAAATGTTGTTAGTCTCATTTTCGATGTGATACTCGTTTGTAATGTATTCTTTTGTACATGAACTGGCACCTAACATAAGTAGGGTGACCAATGGTATGCAATAATGCTTCATTTTGTTTCTGTGTTTTTGGTCAGTGCAAATATATAAAAAAGCACTTTCTGTTGTACTCGTTATTGTTGGAATATGCCTAAATGGGCTACAACTCTGAATACGTGAGTTATGGTGCTGATTTCAACGTCTTGGCTGGCGTATTCTTTGTTGTCTGGAATAAGGAGGAAGTGATCCTTCTTTTTGCTTTTCTCTACTCGTTTTACGGTTCTTAAGCCGTCGGCGGTAACGATGGCATAGATAGCGCCGAAACACGGAATCGTACCGTTTGCAGGTAGTTCTTGTAATGCTATTCGTTCCCCGTCCATAATGGTGGGCTCCATGGAGTGCCCCTTTAGGTTGCACCAGTAGTCAACGCCTTTTAGGCTGTTACACTCAATATAGTTGGTCGCGTTTTGTGTCTGGTCGTTGTAGAATTCGCTAAAACCACCCGAAAAGTCAACGTCGTAGTATGGAACCTTCATTGTGGCGGACTCTGCACTGGCGGTTGTGTTCAGCATTTCGCCGTTACCGGTAACTAACCATATTGGATTCAGGTCGGGGTATGTTTCTGTCATTTTGGTTAGCCATTGGCTGGATATTGATGACCCTTTTACAACTGCATTGTGTATCGTTCCATTCGACATGCCTAACGCTTGCTCGAATTTTCGAACCGACAATTTTTTGTAACTGATGTAAGATTTAATTCTTTCTAACATTTCTTTTCACATTATCATTTCTTTACACAAAAGTACGACTTTTGTCTGAACCTGCAAAAGAATTTTAGAGTTTAGTCTATATTGTCGCGCACAGTTACCTGTTCCACCATTCGTCTATTTGCTTATAACCATTTTGGTTGCCGTCTTCGTCGTAAGTGGCTTTTGTTTCTGTGTCTGGATTTAAATACATCTCCCAGGCAGAATCTATATATTTCTCGTTCGGGTGTTCTCCTACTCCAATTCTGAAGTCTAACGGGAAGGGTAGTGCGTTGTCGCCCCATATGGCTTTCAACTGTTCTCCTGTGTTGTAACTGGTCCAGGTTCCAACAAAGTTACGGTTGCTGTAACCGTATTTGCCTTCTCCGCTGTTGTTGCCCCAAATCTCTCGTGTGAGCGAGTTCCTCAAAAAATCGTATCGGAGTTCTGCCTTTACCCTTGCCGC
>JAKSKS010000194.1 GCA_024401615.1 Paludibacteraceae bacterium | reverse complement strand
GTCGTTGAAACTGCTGAAGAGCCTGAATTGCCAAGCGCTTCGGTTGATGCTCCTGCCGCAGATATTGTTAAAGATAATGAGGCTGCTGTAATACAAACGGCTGATTTGGTTGTGGATGAAGCTAAAAAGGTGGAGACTTCTGCTGATGCCCAGTCTTCTCATTCTGATTGGTTCGACAATTGGGAAGTGGAGTATGAGAGCGAAGGTGTTACCGAATCTAATAAGTTAGTTCAGACTCCTCAACCAGAAAAACCTGCCGAGCAACCTGTAGTTGATGTTGCAGATGAGGCTGTTGCCGCGTTAGACGAAGACGCTGTTGATGCGGTAAAGACAGAAGAAACTCCTGTTGTTGTTGATGCTGAACAAGAAATTGTTAGTGCTCCGAAAGTGGAAGAAACTGTTGCTGAACGTAGTTCCGACGTAGATGAAACCTCAACGGTTGCTAATCCAGAGAATAATATAGTTACACCGATAGAGGAAAACACTGCTGAAACTGCCGAAGAGGTTGTTGAGCAAACGCTCGATACTGACGATGGTGTGGTTGAAGTGAATTCAACAGATATGCCATCAGGTAACGATAATGCTAAAGTGGCAGAAGAAGGGCAATTCGATTATTCAAAACACAACAATTACGATAACGACGAAGACGAAGTTGTTAACCGTAAAAAAGTGCTTGGTGTGGGCATCATAGCATTCTTAGTGCTGTTGGGTGCTGCATACTTTGGTATTCAGAAAATTGATCCAGATTTCTTTAAGTCATTAAAGGTTTCTTCCGAGAATCCGCCTGTTATGCCAAGCGATACCACAACATCTCTTGCACAAGAACTCAGTGTGTATGTTCCTGAAGAAGACACCGTGGTTGCCGCTTCCGATATGGTAGAGATGGCAGAAGACACAAATGCAGTGGCTTCAGCAACTGAAACCCCTGCCGAAGTTGTGGAAGATGTGCCTGTCGTTAAAAAGTCGGGTACAATCGATCCGCTTTGGAATGGTGAGTTTGTTGCCTATATGAAGCGCCAGCATAAAGACGTAAGTTTGGAAACTTCTGGTTTGATTGGTGAAACTGCCATTAAACCGGGCTTGTTCCTGACCATGGTCGCTTTGCAGAACTATGGTGACAAGTCTTATTGGATTTATTTGTATTTATATAATACAGACCGTATTAAGAACCCGAATAATGTGCCAGTTGGTACTAAAATCCGTGTTCCAAACCTCGACAAGTCTTTGGTGAATGGACCAAGCGAAGAGCAGGTTAATCTTGCAAAAGAAATTCGCCAGAAGTTTGTCAAATAATAACCAACAGAAAGAAAAAATATTTAAAAATATGGAAGTTGACATTAAAGAACTGAATGCGCGCATCGAAAAAGAAAGCGCGTTTGTAGATGTCCTCGTTTCTGGTATGCAGAAGGTGATTGTGGGCCAGAAACATTTGGTAGAATCGCTCCTTATTGGTCTCTTGGCCGACGGACACGTATTGTTGGAAGGTGTCCCTGGTTTGGCAAAGACTTTGGCCATTAAGACATTGGGTCAGTTAATTGACGCCGATTATAGTAGAATTCAGTTTACTCCCGACTTGTTGCCTGCCGACGTTATCGGTACAATGATATATAGCCAGAAGACTGAGGAATTCTCTATTAAGAAGGGTCCTATCTTTGCTAATTTGGTATTGGCCGATGAAATTAACCGTGCTCCTGCAAAGGCGCAGGTCGACCGTTTCATGTGGAAGGTTGTAGTCTCGTATCCGCAGAAAGATGAGGAGAAACTCGTTATTCGCGGTAACCTCAATAAGGTGAAGCCTGTTGTAACTCCGGTCTTGAAGCCAGAAGACATTCTTAACGCCCGTAAGGTAGTCGAAGATGTGTATATGGACGATAAGATTGAAAAGTATATTGTAGACCTTGTTTTCGCTACCCGTTTCCCTGAAGATTACAAGTTGGAACACCTGAAGGAGATGATATCTTGCGGTGGTTCTCCGCGTGCGTCTATCAACCTTGCTTTGGCTTCACGTGCTCATGCCTTCATCAACCGTCGCGGTTATGTTGTGCCTGAAGATGTTCAGGCCGTTGCTATGGATGTTCTCCGCCACCGTGTTGCGCTTACTTATGAGGCTGAGGCTAATAATTTGTCTTCAGAGGCTGTAGTGGCTGAAATCTTGAATGCAGTTGAAGTTCCTTAATTTTACGTTGAGTGAAAACTACTAGTGAACTCTTAAAAAAGATTCGGAAAATTGAAATCAAGGCGCGTGGCCTTTCCACTGAAATCTTTGCGGGCGAATACCGTACCGCGTTCAAGGGAAGGGGTATGACGTTTGCCGAGGTTCGCGATTACCAGCCGGGCGACGATATCCGTAACATCGATTGGAATGTTACGGCCCGTTTCAATCGCCCTTATGTCAAGGTTTTCGAAGAAGAGCGCGAAATGACCGTTATGTTGATGGTCGACGTGTCTGCAAGTGGAGATTTTGGCTCGTGCGATGAGACGAAGCGTGAAATCATGACCGAGATTGCTGCTACAATCGCTTTCTCTGCAATTCAAAATAACGACAAGATTGGCATGATATTCTTTTCCGATAAGGTAGAGAAGTTTATTTCTCCGCAAAAGGGTAGTAAACATATTCTTTACCTCATTCGCGAAATGTTGACTTTCCAACCAGAAAGCCGTGCAACTAACATTAGTTGCGCGCTTCGTTATTTCACAAACGCCATCAAACGCCATTGTTCGGCTTTCATTATTTCTGACTTTTTAGGACCCAAATTTGTCGACGATTTGATTATTGCAAATCGCAAGCACGACTGTGCGACCATCCGCATCTACGACCCTCGTGAGGTTTCTATACCAGATGTTGGCCTTATTTGTATGCGTGATGCAGAAACAGGTGAAGATTGTTGGGTCGATACTTCGAGCAAATCGGTACGCGATGCCTATAAGGCTTATTGGCAGCAGAAATCTCTTGAAATTCAACAGTCTTTCCATAAGGCTGGTGTTGATTCGGCTGTTATTGCCACTGACCAAGATTTTGTTAAAGGTCTTGTGAAAATGTTCCACGAAAGGGCTCTTCGCCACTAAACACATTGCATATGTTCCGTATTGCAAAACATTTTTGCTTACTCTTATTTCTTTTAATAGGCTCTGTAACCCGTGCGCAGGTAACTATTTCGGCCTCTATTGACTCGTCGTCGATGATGATGGGGCAGCAGACCGTTGTTCACTTCCGTGTATCGCAGCCGCAAAATTTGGCAGTCCAACTGCCTGTGCTAAGTGATATTTTGGCGCCTGGTGTTTACATTGTCTCAGTTTCCGGCGATACTATTGCCGATGGTTCTACTATATCTATTAACGACAATATCGTTATTACCGTATTCGAACCTGGCGATTACGTTATCCCTGCTTTCGTTTGTCGAGAACAAGACAAGGAGTATAAGACCAACGAGTTGAGTTTGAAGGTCCGCGACGTGCCTGACGTCTTTGTAGAAGGCAAACTTCCAAGTGATATCAAGGATATCAACACTCCTCCTTATTCTCCCACGTTGTGGATCGTACTAATTATTGCGGCCATTTTAATGGTGCTAATTGGTGTGCTAACATTCTTCTATTGGCGCAAGCACAAAGAAGATCCAGAACCTTATGTTAGAAATAATGCGGTAGCCGATTCTGCACAACCTGAATTGACTGCATTGGAGTTGATCCGTAAACTTGGGTCGGAGAAAATTTGGAAGAATGCTGGTAACGAAAAGAAGTATTTCACCGAATTAACCGATGTCTTAAGACAGTATTTTTATCGCCGTTATTCAATTATGGCCTTAGAAATGACCTCTTCTGAAATGATTGCCGCCTTAAAAAAGACAGATATGCCGGTCAAGATTCGTGAAGAGGTGCGTGAAATCTGCTTTACTGGCGATATGACTAAGTTCGCAAAACACAAACCTACCGACGAAGAGTGCCAGTTGTGCGCTCAAATGGCG